>JBATND010000068.1:0-43682 GCA_049290175.1 Flavobacteriales bacterium
ATGCCGAGGTGGCCCATACCGCCACCAGCTCCGAGATACGCTTCGCCATACCCACGCTGCAGAACAGCCGGACCTATACCTTGAAGGTGGTGGCGCGCGACGTGGTCGATGCCTCCACCATGGGCACCTCGGGCGAAGGGCCTGCTCCTTCCGGCGGCTTCAACCCGCAAACGCACGCGCAAGGCCTGCTGAACACGCAAGTGCAGAACACCGGCATCGCCGTAGTTAGTAGCTCGACCACCACCATGCATGCGGGCATGGTGAACATCCGGAAGCAATCGTTGCAGGGCTACACGCTGCGAGCAGACGAGAAGCTGATCTACGAGTACCAATTCCGCACCTCGCAGCACAACACGCTCTCCGCGAAAGCAGCGGCACTTGCGAACAGCGGCACCACCTACCTGACCACTACGCATGTGCCCGCCCGCGAGACCCTGGAGCCCGCCTTCACCGGAGAAGGCTTCGACACCTTCGAGGCGAAGGGCCTGATATACACGCGCAACACGGGACGTGACACCATTCCGCCCATGGTGTTCCTGACAGCCGCGAACACGGACAACTGGATGGCCAACTGGGCGAAACCCGTGCTCTATGATTACTACGGGCTGATCAAGAGCTCCGGCTGCAGCGACCTGCAGATCGCGCGGACCACGAACATCGTCGGTAGCGGCCTGTTCAGTATCAGCGTCATCCGCGATACGCCTGACCACATCGGCATTCCGCCTTACCGAACGGTGCGTTTCCATCCGAACGCATTGATCTGGAATCCGCTTTCCGATAGCGAGGCCGCACCCAGCATCAGCTATGGAGTGCCGGGCGCCGCCAGCGGCATCAACACGGTGGGCGACGGCTCGTCGGGCAACCAGACCATCCTTCAAGTGACCACCGGTGTGTGGACGCGCGATGACTATATCCGGTTGAAGACCATCACCAACGATGTGATCCTGAATTGCGGTCCGCTGAACCCCGTGATCGACGGACAAGGCGAAGCCATGGGCGGCATTGGTGAACCGTTGCGCAGCAAGGTGCTCGCTTTCCAGAACGGGTACCGCCGCATGTACAAAGGGAACTACCGCACCACCATGCGTTTCATTCCGCCGCCAACCTGCCCGTTCAGCTATGTCGAGCAAGGCGACGAGGTCAATGCACCCGGCTCCATGGGCGATGCGGTGTACAGCCATCCGCTCGGTGCTACGCCACCCATTCCCGGAGCCAACCCGGTACCCGGCGGTGGAGGCATCATCCAGAACTGAACACCATGCGCACCAAGCTCCTTCTTCCCTTCCTCCTCGCGTGCATCATGCAAGAGGCTTCTGGCCAAAGCATCCATGCCATCGCGCGCAACCATGCCGATTCGGTGGTGCTGCGCTGGGCCCCGGTGAGCGCCACCGCATGGGAGCGCTACGCGAAGCATGGTTATCGCGTGGAGCGCATCGCGATCACGGGCACCACCTCACGGCGCAGTGCATTCACGCGCGTGGGGCCCGATCGCATCCTTCCGCTCACGATCGAAGAACTGGCCACGCGTTTCCCGGCCAGCCATGCCGGTGCGGCGGCGCTCGCTCAACTGATGCTTGCTCCTCCGAAATCGCCGACGCCGAAACCCGGCGACATGATGGCCGCGAAGGCTTCGGCCGATGAACTCAGCATGCGCTGGAGCACGTGCTTGATGATCGCGGACCTCGATGCATCCATCGCGCAAGCGCAAGGCCTGCGCATGGTGGATCGCGATGCGCAGACGAACACGAGCTACCTGTACCGCGTGATCGTATTGGATCCCGAGCACCCGGACACCGCGCTAGTGAGCGTGGACCGCGCGCTCGGCCCTGAAGTGCCGCCCAACGGACCTGTGCTGTATGCCGATGAGAAAGAGCGGCGCGTGGCGCTGCGCTGGGAACGCGAAACCGCCAACGCCGACTTCACCGGCTTCTGGGTGGAGCGCTCCAGCGATGGCAAGAGCTGGTCGCGGCTCACCTCGGCGCCCTTCATCTCCACCGGCGGCAATGCGGAGCAACCCAATCCCTTCCACTACTTCACCGATACCACGCTCACCCGCAACTATGATCCGCATCGCTATCGCGTGATCGGCATCACGCCATTCGGCGAGCTGAGCCCCGATGCTCCGGTGATCACCGCCATGGGCCGTGACCGCACGCCGCCGCCTGCACCGACACTCTTGGGGGTGAAGGATGAGAGCGGCCGTCTCTTGGTGCATTGGGAGCAGCCCGAGAGCGCTTCCGACCTGAAGGGCTATCGCGTGGAAAAAGCCCCCTCGGCGAAGGGCGGGCACTACCCCCTGCACAACGGCCTGCTGCCCATCACCGCGCGCAGCTTCACGGATACCAGCACCTTCCTGATGGGAGAGAACCACTACCGCGTGGCCGCCATCGATACCGCTGGCAACGTGTCGCACTCTGCAGGTGGCTACGGATTCCTCTTGGATTCCATTCCGCCCGCAGCGCCTAAGGGACTGGTGGGCACCATAGATACGAGCGGCGTGGTTACCGTGCGGTGGAAGCTGGGTCCTGAAATGGATATCCTCGGCTACCGCGTGTTCTTCGCGAATGCGGCCGATCACGAATTCAACAACCTCACGCCGGAGCCGTTCGCGGATACCGTCTTCGTGGACACGCTCCAAATGAACACGCTCACCAAGCGCATCCACTACAAGGTGGTGGCGGTGGACCGCAACTACAACCACAGTCCGATGAGCGCGATGCTCACCCTCGCGCGGCCCGACCTTATCGCGCCCGTAGCGCCGGTGTTCAAGCACTACGTGGTGAGCGACACCGCGGTGGTGATCGACTTCATCCCCAGCAGCAGCAAGGATGTGATGCAGCACCGCCTCTTGCGCAGGGAACAGCGCGATACCACGTGGAAAGAAGTGCTCGTGCTGCCTGCCAGCGACAAGCGCCGCACATGGACCGACCGCAACGTGAGCGGCCCGGCCTTCTACAGCTATACCATGCAGGCGATGGATAGCGCTGGCAACCGATCGACCCGCGCGATGCCCTTGGATGTGCGCGTGCATGAGCGCTTGAAGCGCGCCGAGGCCACGCGCGTGAATGCCGTACGCATCGATGAGCGCACCGTTCAGGTCGGTTGGGCGCAGCCTTCCGGTGCGGTTCATCACTACTTGGTGCTGCGTGCGAAGGATGGCGGCGCGGCTGTGCCGATCGGATCCGCACCGGGCGGTTCAGCATCGTTCACCGATATAAGGCTCGCCGGAAAAGGCAGCTACACCTACACGGTGCAGGCGGTTTACGACGATGGCGCATCCTCCGCGGTGTCCAGCAAGAGCGCGCCGCTGGAGATGCGCTGATCCAGCGGCATACTACCAACGTGGTATTGATGGCCGCGAGCGAGCGGGGCTACTTCGCTCTCGCTAAACCCGCACCCTCACCATGCGCCTCCTGCTCTTCCTCCTACCCCTCGCAGCACCGCTGCTTGCCCGCGCGCAAGAGGTGGTGGCCACCGGCGGCGGATACCACACCGGATCCGGCACCGCCATCTCCTACACCATCGGCGAGCCGGTGATCACCACGGTGGGAAGCACCAGCACCTCGCTCACGCAAGGCTTCCAGCAACCATGGGCCGACATCAACACTGTCTTGGATGAACCCGCAACGGAAGGACCGGACATCACCGTGTACCCGAATCCCGTGCGCCACATCCTGCACATCGCCATGGAAGGCACGCCCGATGGGCACCACTATGTGCTGCACGATGCGGCGGGCAGGCAAGTCACCGATGGCCGCATCGGAACCACCATCACCGACCTCGACATGGAGCCCTTCGCCAGCGGCAGCTACTACCTGCGCGTGCTCGGGCCGAACGACAACAGCGTGCGCTCATTCAAAATCTCAGTCACCCACTAACCCATGAAAAAGCTCCTCCTCCTCGCAGCCCTCGCGCTTTCCCTTGGCGCGTTGGCCCAAGCGCCGCAGCGCATCAGCTACCAGGCCATCCTGCGCGATGCCGGTGGCGCCATCCAGCCCAACACCAGCGCAACCCTCGGCCTCGCCGTGCTGCAGGGCAGCGCCGGGGGGCCGGTGGTGTACAACGAGAACCACGCGGTGACCACCAACGGCTTCGGTCTGGCCACCGTGCCGCTCGGCGGCGGCACGGTGGTGAGCGGCAACTTCGCCGCGATCGACTGGAGCGCGGGTCCCTACTTCGTGCGCACCAGCGTGAACGGCACGCCGCTCGGCACTTCGCAATTGCTGAGCGTGCCGTATGCGCTCTTCGCGGAGACGAGCAACACGCCGGGGCCTGCAGGAGCGGATGGTCGTACCATTCTAAGTGGTGCTGCGAACCCAACATCAGGTATTGGCGCGAATGGCGATTTCTACATCAATACGACGACCTCTTCGCTGTTCGGGCCGAAGACCGCCGGAGCATGGGGCGCAGGCACATCGCTGATCGGTCCTCAAGGAGATACCGGACTCAATGGCGCGGATGGTCGCACCTTGCTCAACGGTGCAGCCAACCCGACGCCCGGAATCGGTGCCGTAGGCGATTTCTACATCAACACATCCGCCAACACGCTCTTCGGGCCGAAAACAGCAGGCGGTTGGGGAACGGCTGTATCGCTCGTTGGTCCGCAGGGTATTCCGGGCGAGCCAGGCCAGCAAGGCCCTGCGGGAAGTGGTGTCAACATCCTTGGTTCGCTGGACGGCCCAGGTGATCTACCTCCAACCGGAAACGCTGGTGATGCATACCTCATCGATGGAACGCTCTACGTATGGTCGCCAACGACGAATGATTGGGAAGATGTTGGCACCATCCAGGGTCCAGCAGGTCCCGCGGGATCCAACGGACGGACGATTCTGAACGGCGCAGGCAATCCAGCGGCGGGCATTGGAGCGAACGGCGACTTCTACATCAACACCTCCAACAACACGCTCTTCGGTCCGAAGACAGCGGGTGCTTGGGGAACGGGTGTTTCGCTGGTGGGGCCAGCGGGAGCCAACGGAACTAACGGCACCAATGGAGCGAATGGAACCAACGGAACCAACGGCGTGGATGGTCGCACCGTGCTGAACGGAACGGGTAACCCAACCGCTGGTACGGGAGCCAACGGCGACTTCTACATCAACACCTCCAACAACACGCTCTTCGGGCCGAAGACAGCGGGCGCTTGGGGAACGGGTGTGTCGCTGGTGGGGCCAGCGGGCGCCAACGGAACGAATGGCACCAATGGCACGAATGGAACCAACGGCGTGGATGGCCGCACGGTGCTCAACGGAACGGGCAACCCCGCTGCCGGCACAGGAGCGAACGGCGACTTCTACATCAACACAACGGCGAACACGCTCTTCGGGCCGAAGACAGCGGGTGCTTGGGGAACGGGTGTTTCGCTGGTGGGGCCAGCGGGAGCCAACGGAACAAACGGCACCAATGGCACGAATGGAACCAACGGCGTTGATGGTCGCACCGTACTGAACGGAACGGGTAACCCAACTGCTGGCATTGGCGCCAACGGTGATTTCTACATCAACACCACGGCCAACACCCTCTTCGGGCCAAAGACAGGTGGAGCTTGGGGCGCAGGCATCTCTTTGGTTGGACCGCAGGGCACACCCGGCATACCAGGAACCAACGGCACCAATGGAACGAACGGCACCAACGGAACCAACGGCGTGGATGGTCGCACCGTGCTGAACGGAACGGGTAACCCAACCGCTGGTACGGGAGCCAACGGCGACTTCTACATCAACACAACGGCCAACACGCTCTTCGGGCCGAAGACAGCGGGCGCTTGGGGAACGGGTGTGTCGCTGGTGGGGCCAGCGGGCGCCAACGGTACGAATGGCACCAATGGCACCAACGGAACCAACGGCGTGGATGGCCGCACCGTGCTTAACGGAACGGGCAACCCCGCTGCCGGCACAGGAGCGAACGGTGATTTCTACATCAATACAACAGCCAGCACCCTCTTCGGGCCGAAGACAGCGGGTGCTTGGGGAACGGGTGTTTCGCTGGTAGGGCCTCAAGGCAATCCTGGCACTCCCGGCACGAATGGAACGAACGGAACCAACGGCGTTGATGGAAAGACCGTGCTGAACGGAGCTGCTGACCCAACGGCGGGTGTGGGAACGAATGGCGACTTCTACATCAACACCACGAGCGACGTGATCTTTGGCCCCAAGACCGCCGGTGCGTGGGGCGCGGGCACTTCACTTGTTGGACCGCAAGGTCCGGCTGGTGGTGGTGGCGGATGGTCGCTCACGGGCAATACGGGCACGGTGGAAGGCACGAACTTCATTGGCACCACGGACAACATTCCACTCACCATCCGGGTGAACAACTTGATCGCCGGTCGCCTTGACCATATCCAATTCAACACTTTCCTGGGCCACATTGCAGGAAGGGACAACACCAGTGGGATCCGCAATACAGCACTGGGTTCAGCCGCCATGCAATTCAATACGACCGGCGAATACAACACGGCGGTAGGCATGCAATCGCTTCGCGACAATACCGTTGGCGGGTTCAATACCGCTATCGGCTATCGGGCATTGGTAAGCAACACCACGGGTAATCTTAATGTGGCCAGTGGCTACATGGCCTTGAATTCCACCTCAACAGGAAGCAGCAACAGTGCGCACGGCTACCAGGCACTCTTTGGCAACACCACAGGCAACAGCAACATCGCCATTGGCATACGTGCGCTCTACCAGAACGCTAACCGCAGTAACCTCGTCGCCATTGGAGACAGCGCATTGTTCAGCAACGCGAATGGTCTTGGGCCCTTGGGACCCGAAGTATTGGAGCCCTTCGGTTACCGGAACACCGCTGTAGGAAGCAAGAGCCTGCGCTTCAACGTAAGCGGCTACTCCAACACTGCACTTGGACATCGCAGCCTATACTCCAACGGAACCGGCTTCAGCAACACAGCGGTCGGCGCGTTCGCACTGAATCTCTCCAGCACGAGTTATGGCAACTCCGCGGTTGGCGATAACGCGTTGGGCGGCAACACTTCCGGCAGTGAGAATTCCGCTCTCGGTCTCTGGGCCTTGAACACCAACTCCAGCGGCAGTTTCAACACTGCAGTTGGTGCTTATGCGGGCCCGAATGCGGCTACCCGAAGCAACACCACCGCAGTGGGTTATCAGGCTAGCTGCACCCAGGGCAATCAAGTGCGGCTCGGCAATGCGGCGGTCACGAACATCTCTGGCGCGGTGGCCTTCTCACCTGCGAGCGATGCGCGTTTCAAGCGCAACGTGCAACCCGATGTGCATGGCATCGACTTCATCATGAAGCTGCGTCCGGTCACCTACAACTTCGATGTGCATAAGATGGCCGCCTTCCTAAAGGAAGACACACAGGTGGATGCCAACGGCAACCGCATCGCGCGGCAACCCGATCCTGAAATGGTGGCGGCACGTGAACGCAAAGCGGCCATTCGCTACACCGGCTTCTTGGCACAAGAGGTCGAAGCGGCAGCAAAGGAGGTCGGCTATGACTTCAGCGCTGTTGCGGTGCCTCAGGACGAAAATGACATGTATGGCCTGGCCTACTCGGAATTCGTCGTTCCCCTCGTGAAGGCCGTGCAGGAACAACAGACCATGATCGAAGCACAGCAGAAAGAGATCAACGAGCTGAAAGCCCTCGTGCAGCAGTTGCTGAAGCGCTGATCGACACTTCCACCGAACGGGCATCGAAGGTGGACATCCTCCTTCGGTGCCCGTTCATCATTCCTCCACCATGCGGACCGCAGCGTTCCTTTTCCTCCTCGCATTCGCCATAGTTTCCAACGCGCAGGGCGATGCTGCACAGTTGAGGCAGGAGGTCGATGTACATGTGTGGAGCGGTGAACAGCAGGATACCGCACAAGCAGCACGCTACGCGCAACTCACGCGTGCCTTCATCAACACAGGTGAATTGGACTCGGCCGTTATTACAGCGCAAGAAGGAATCACACTCGTTCAAGGAGTATCGGAATTTAAGGGGAATGAGCGCCCTTGGTTGCGGCAGCGCATGCAGGCGCACAAGCTTCTGGGAATCGCGGAATTCTATCGCGGGCAGTATGCGAAGTCACTGGTGGCCATGCAGGACTATCAGCGCACAGCGGCCAGGCTCGGCTCCGCAACGGATGAAGGCGCTGCATTCAATTACATGTCGTACTGCTTCCGATCCATGCATGACAATCGGCAGGCAGAACGGCATGCGCGCGCGGCCATCCGCGTTCTGAGCATGCTTCCTCCGGACCATGATCTCGCCAATGCATACACCGGCTTGTCCAGCGTGATGGCCGACGAGGACCGCCTCGACAGCGCGCAGCATTTCAATCGGCTGGCGATCGCCATCTATGCCACGGTGGGCAATACAGCCAACGCCACCAACACCTGGCTGAACATGGCGGACAACTGGGCCCGCATCGCAGCGTACGATTCCTGCGCCATCGCACTTGAGAAGGCCCGCAGCGGAATGGCGGAAGCGCAGCCCGATGCCTGGATGAAGTTCCATGCGCACAATGGCCGTGTTCTGTTGGCTGATGGTGCTGTGAAGCGCGCTTGGCTCGCCTTGGACAGTGCCATGCACTTGGCGCAGGAACTCGGAAGCGCAGAGGCCGTGGCGCATGTCGGCGCGCTGCAAGCGCTCACTGCGGCAGCAGCAGGGCGCTATCGTGAGGCCATAGCGTTGCAACGCCAGGCAACGGATGCCCTGTTGGAGGACCTGGACCTCGAGAAGAACCGCGCACTAACTGAAGCGCGGCTCACCTTCGAGCACGCGCAGGAAATCGCCGCAGCCGAGGAACGCATAGCGCAGCAACGCAAGCAGAAGAACCTTGTCCTGCTCATCGGCGCGCTGATCACGGTCCTGTCTTTGGCCTTGCTGGTGCTGGTGGTGCAAACGCGCCGTTCGCGCGCGGTCATCCGCAAGGAGCGTGATCGCAGCGATGAACTCCTGCTGAACATCCTGCCCTACGAGGTGGCGCAGGAGCTGAAGGAAAAGGGAGAGGCCGAAGCGCGCTCCATCGACGAGGCAACGATCATCTTCTCCGACTTCATGGGCTTCACCGGCATCAGCGAATTGCTCTCGCCTCAGGAACTCGTGGAGGAGCTCAATGTTTGCTTCAAAGCCTTCGATGGCATCATCACCGCACGTGGCATAGAGAAGATCAAGACCATCGGCGATGCCTACATGGCCGCTGGGGGATTGGCAGCACCGAGCAAAAGCGCACCCGCCGAGGTGGTTCTGGCCGCTTTGGAGATGCAGGCCTTCATGCGCGAGCGAAAGCGCATTCGCGAGGACCTGGGCAAACCGACCTTCCCCATGCGCGTGGGCATCCATACCGGACCGGTAGTGGCGGGCATCGTGGGGGTGAAGAAGTTCCAGTACGACCTCTGGGGCGATACCGTGAACATCGCCGCACGCATGGAGAGCAGCGGTGAAGCAGGCCAAGTGAATATCAGTGAAAGCACCTTTGCACTGGTGAGGCGTACGCCTGGATTGGTCTTCACCCCGCGCGGTAAGGTGCAGGCCAAGGGCAAGGGTGGGCTGGAAATGTTTTTCGTGCACCAAGCAGTCACCTAGCAGCTCACCAGCCATACTACCAACGTGGTATTTCGGGCTTCGTTGGGCCGGCCCAACTTCGGCCAGTGACAAGCAAGATCCTAGGCACCATGTCGGGCTCCTACGTGAACCACAACTTCGAAAACGCTCCCTTGGTCCATCCCTTTCCCGTCCCAACCACACGCTCCATGAACACTCGAACACTACGCACGAAGCTCCTTCTGCCGCTGGCCATGGTGCTTACCACCGCCCTCCACGCCAACAACATCCAGGTCACCAACACCACCCTGGTGGACAATACCGGCAGCACCGCGAAGGTGCAGTTCGACATCAGCTGGGAGAACAGCTGGCGTGGTGGTGGCGTGAACAATTGGGATGCGGCGTGGGTGTTCGTGAAGTACCGCTCGACCGGTGGTATATGGCAGCATGCCCGCCTTGCGAACAGCGGTCATGTCGCCCCCTCCGGCTCTGTGATCGAACCGGGTCTGCTGGATCCACTTCCGGATCACAACGACCTTACGAACCCTGTGCTTGGCGTCTTCATCCATCGCGCCGTTGATGGCACAGGCAACTTCAGCGCAGTGGGCACCCAACTGCAGTGGAACTACGGTGTGTACGGGATCAACGCCATCGATATCGGGGAGGTGAAGGTCTTCGCCATGGAAATGGTGTACGTGCCGCAAGGCGCCTTCGCCGCAGGTTCGGGCGGCGGTGAGGCCTTCGCATTCACGCTCACCACCATCAGCACGGCCGTAGCGACGGGAACACCCAACGGAACGGGACTGCTCGGTGGACAGAACGGCGGCTACCCCACCGGAGCCACTGCGCCGAACAATGCGCTGTGGCCAAATGGGTATGATGCCTTTTACTGCATGAAGTACGAGGTGAGCCAGCAAGGCTATGTTGACTTCCTCAACACCTTGACCTATGTGCAACAGGCGACCCGAACGACCACGGCACCGAGCGCGGGAACCGGCACCGGCGCATTGGATAACGGGAATCTTGCACGCAATGGCATTGATGTTCTAACTCCCGGCGTGGACAACACCCTTCCGGCCACCTATGTATGCAACTTGACAAGTGATGGCCAATATGGCCAGGCCAATGACGGCAAGGATGTCGCGTGCAGCTTTCTCAGCTGGGGCGACCTTACGGCTTACTTGGACTGGAGCGGCTTGCGGCCCATGACCGAATTGGAGTTCGAGAAGGCCTGCCGGGGAACAACGTTTCCGCTCCCGAACGGATTTCCGTGGGGTACTACCTCGATCCATGCTCCTTCTGCGCCTGGATACTTGCTCACCAACCCGGGAAGCACGAACGAAGGGATCGGGACGAATTACGGTACGGTCCTGGGCAATGCCGTATACGATGGCACAAGCGCTTCATTGTTCGGCCCGGTACGCGTTGGTGCGTTCGCTGCCAACCCCTTGAGCACTGGCCGCATCTCGGCCGGTGCCACGTACTACGGCATCATGGAAATGGCCGGGAACCTTTACGAACGTGTCGTTACGATAGGCAACACGCTTGGCCGCCTATATGTGGGAAACCACGGCAACGGCAGCCTCGCCGCTTCGGGTCATCATGACGCTCCCACTTGGCCATCGAGTACCACTGCCGATGGATCGGGGTTGCGTGGTGGCGCTTGGAACGTACCTGCCTCCAACCTGCGCATCTCCGATCGACTGGACGCGAGTGCCATTGTCAACAGCCGCTCCAACATGTTCGGTGGCCGCGGCGTCCGCACTGCCCCTTGATGCCTTCCTGATCCACTCCATTTCTCCCACACTTATGCGAACGACGCTCATCCTCCCCCTCCTCGGCCTGCTGGCGACCACCGCCCTCCACGCCAACAACATCCAGGTCACCAACACCACCTTGGTGGACAACACCGGCAGCACCGTGAAGGTGCAGTTCGACATCAGCTGGGAGAACAGCTGGCGCGGCGGCGGTGTGAACAACTGGGACGCGGCATGGGTGTTCGTGAAGTACCGCCAAGGGCAAGGTGCATGGCAACATGTGTATGTGAACCCATCGGGGCATACCACACCGGCGGGCAGTCTTCTTGAACCAGGGCTGGTGGATCCGGGTGCAGCCCACAACGCGACGACCAATCCAGTCGTGGGCCTCTTCCTCCGCCGCGATGCGGATGGCAACGGCACCTTCACCGCCACCGGTGTACAATTGCTGTGGGACTATGGCGTGCTGGGTATCGCGATAAACGACATCAGCCAGGTGCAGGTGTTCGCTGTTGAGATGGTGTATGTGAACCAGGGGGCGTTCACGGCGGGCAGCGGTGGCACGGAAATTTCAGCATTCATCCTTACCACCATCAGCACCGGCACGGCCAACACGGCACCCAGCGGCACCGGCAGCTTGGGCGGGCAGGCCGGTGGTTTCCCCACTGGGCAAACGGCACCCACAAGTGCCACCTGGCCCAACGGTTTCAACGCCTTCTACTGCATGAAGTACGAGGTTACGCAGCAGGGCTATGTGGACTTCCTTAACAGCTTGAGCTATGCGCAACAGATCACACGCACGGCCACCGCTCCGAATTCCGCTGCGGGCACCGGTGCGCTCTCCAGCACCAATGCCGATCGCAACGGCATCGACATCAATATACCCGGCGTGGATCCCGGAACAGCGGCCGTCTATGCCTGCAACCTGAACGGCAACGGGGTGTATGGAGAAGCCACGGACGGCAAGGACATCGCCTGCAACTTCTTGAGCTGGGGTGATCTCACGGCCTATCTGGACTGGAGCGGCTTGCGACCCATGACCGAGTTGGAGTTCGAGAAGGCCTGCCGTGGCCCCCTATTTCCCTTGGCCGATGAATATCCGTGGGGAACCACGGGGGTGGCGGCCAGCGCCTTCACCCTGGCCAGTCCCGGGGCCACCAACGAGGGCATTGCGACCAATTACAGCACCACCGTGGGCAACGCGGTATACGGTTCCACGAATGGCACACCAAGTGGTCCAAAGCGCGTGGGCATTTTCGCGGCCAACGGCAGCAACAGTGGCCGTGTAACGGCCGGTGCCAGCTACTTCGGTATCATGGAACTAGGCGGTAATGTGTATGAGCGTGCAGTTACCATCGGCAATCCGAGTGGCCGGGTATTTACCGGTACGCATGGCAACGGGGTATTGGCGTTGGACGGCGATGCGAATGTGGCCACCTGGCCCGTTCCTAGCACAGCGGATGGCGCTGGCGTATTTGGCGGATCTTGGTTAGCCGTCCCGAGGTTCATGCGCGTTTCCAACCGCGAATTAGCCGCAGTCGCTTTCGGCAATCGCGACAACAGCCGCGGTGGTCGCGGTTGTCGGTTAAAGCCTTAGCCGGGTTTATCAAGCCCTAGCCTTGGAGTGGGGGCTGCGTCCCCTAGAAGATCGTGGAAGACCAGTTAGCCCAAGAGCACCACTTCAACACCTGATCGCGCAAGAACAGCAGACCGGCAACACATGAATAGACCGATGAGACCGACCAACGAACGAAGCACTTGCATGGCCCTTGCCGTAGGCATGCTTTTGCTGGCGCAGAGCGCGCACGCCAACAACATCCAGGTCAGCAACATCACCCTGCAGAACAACACCGGCAGTTCGGTGATGCTGCACTTCGATGTTACTTGGGAGAACAGCTGGCGTGGCGGTCCGGTGGCGAATTGGGATGCGGCCTGGCTCTTTGCCAAGGTGCGGTTGAGCAGCGGTGAATGGCAGCACATCAAGCTGGCGAACAGCGGTCATGAAACGCCGGCCGGCACGCAGATCGAGTTGGGGCTGGTGCTTCCTGCAAGCGCATACAACAGCAGCAGTAATCCGGTCGTCGGCGCATTCCTGCACCGCAACACCAACGGCTACGGGAACCTCGATGCCACCGGCGTACAACTCCTTTGGAACTACCAGGACCAGGGCATTGCGGTTCCGGCACAGGTGGCCGAAGTGCGCGTGCACGCGATCGAAATGGTGTACGTGAACGAAGGCGCGTTCATGGCGGGCGGAGGTGGTTTGGGCGGGGTATACACCTACCCCACAACGAGCACCCCATATGCCGTGACGAGCGAGGCGGCGATCAGCGTGGGCACAGTAGCGGGTCAGTTGTACTACGCTGAAGGCACCGGTCAATCGGGTGATCGTGGTGGTCCCATCCCGGCCAACTACCCCAAGGGCTTCAACGCGTTCTATGCCATGAAGTATGAAGTGAGCCAGCAGGGCTATGTGGACTTCCTGAACACCTTGACCTATGCGCAACAGGTCACGCGCACGGCCACCGCTCCGAATTCCGCTGCGGGCACCGGCGCGCTCAGCAGCACCAACGCCGATCGCAACGGCATCGACATCAGCACACCCGGTGTGGATCCCGGAACAGCGGCCGTGTATGCCTGCAACCTGAACGGCAACGGGATCTACGGCGAAGCGGATGACGGCACCGACATCGCGTGCAACCACCTGAGCATTTCCGATCTGTGGGCCTACCTGGACTGGAGCGGCTTGCGGCCCATGAGCGAACTGGAATTCGAGAAGGCCTGTCGCGGACCGTTGCCGCCTGTTGCGGGCGAGTACCCGTGGGGCGCGGGCGTTGCATTGTTCGGCTACACACTCTCCGATGCGGGCACCGCGCATGAAGGTATCTCCACGGAATACAGCAGCACCAACGGCAACGCCGTTTGGCAGAACACCTCGGTGAATTTCGATGGACCGGTACGCGTGGGCGCCTTCGCTGCGAACGCGGGCAACACAGGCCGTGTAACATCCGGGGCCAGCTACTACGGCATCATGGAACTCGGCGGCAACGTCGCCGAGCGGGCCGTCACACTGGGTCATCCTGGCGGGCGCGGCTACAACGGCGGCAGCCATGGCAACGGTGAATTGGCGACCAACGGCACCGCCGATCCCAACACCTGGTCCAGCGCTACTACGGCGACGGGTTTCCGGGGCGGCGATTGGACGATCAACGCGGCAGGCCGCCTGCAAGCCGCGGATCGCGGTCTCGTCAATTGGGCGCGTACAGGCCGCTATGCGGAGAGCGGTGGCCGAGGCGTACGTACCGCTCCATGATCTCTGCTGCACCATGAAGAACCCAGCAACATTCAATGCAAGAACGACCATGGAACAGTACCGCCCTTGGTTGCTGATACTTGCGCTTGCGTGTACGACGAGCGCATGGTCGCAGACGAACCCTGTCGCGCAGGAACTGCCCTACATCCAGAACTTCGGCACGCTGGCACACAACGACACTACACCACCCGCAGGCTGGCGCGGCTGGCGCATCGGCACCACGGCATCCAGCACATTCCAAGAGGCACCCGCAACGGCCAACCTCACACAGCTCGCCACCAGTACAGCACAGACCAACACCGGTGGCGTTCACAATTACAACGGCAAACTGGGCATCCTCAATTCCGGCTCGGTGGATGCCGCGATCGTACTCAGCGTAAACACCCGCTGGCGCACAGGCATCACCTTGGACTATGATGTGATGACCATTCGCAACCCGTACAACGGCACTACCAACACGCGCATCGTGGAGTCCACATTGCAGTACCGCATCGGCATCAGCGGCAACTTCACCACACTTCCTGAACCGCTCTACACCACCGGCACTACCACCCAGACCACGGCCGTGACCACCCCGCAGAACAGCCAGGCGCGGAGCATCACCCTGCCAGCGGCGTGCGATCACCAGTTCATCGTGCAGCTGCGCTGGGTGGCACGCGATGTGAGCGGAGGCGGTGCCCGCCCCAGCATCGCGGTGGACAACATCAGCGTCGATGGTGCCTGTGGTTCGGGGAGCATCACCTACGAAGGTTCACCCTATTGCGTTGGCACCGGGAATGCGGTACCGACGGTCACAGGTCTTTCCGGTGGCACGTTCCTCGGCACTGGACTTTCGGTGAACACCTCCAACGGGAGCCGCTTCCTCGGCAGCCCGGTCAGTGGTACCGTTACGTATAGTGCCGCAGGCCTCCATGGTTGCCCTCTCGTACAATCCACTACGACCTTGGTGGTGAACCTACCCGCTACCGCAGATGCCGGAGGACCATATACCTCATTGGACCTGGCACCGGTGACACTCAACGCCACAGCGAATGGCCCGGGGGCTTGGAGCGGTGGCCTAGGCACCTTCGCCGATGCCAGCGATCCGAACACCACCTACACACCGAACGCAAGCGAGCTCGGCTTTTCCGTGGAACTGACCTGGACCACCAATGACCCGGATATCGGGGACGATTGCGAGGCGGTAGCGGACATCGCCTCCGTGAACGTGACCGAGAGCAATTATCCACACATGTTCGCAGGTGGCAGCGGTCGCGGTGATGCGCGTACGGAATACACCACACCACCGATCACCGCCGACATCTACAACGGCGGTATCGGGCGTGGCGATGCATCGGACCTGTACGTGAACACACCCGTGGCATCGAACATCTTCAGCGGCGGCAACGGGCGCGGGGATGTGGCTGACCTCTTCGTGAGCGCACCCATCGCGTCGAGCATCTTCAGCGGTGGTAACGGTCGGGGTGATGTAGCGGACCTCTTCGTGAGTACACCCATCGCGTCGAGCATCTTCAACGGCGGTAGCGGACGTGGCGATGTGGCGGATCTCTTCGTAAGCGCTCCCATCGCATCCAGCATCTTCAGCGGTGGCAACGGGCGCGGTGATGTAGCCGACCTCTTCGTAAGCGCACCCATTGCTTCGAACATCTTCAGTGGTGGCAGCGGGCGTGGTGATGTGGCGGATCTCTTCGTGAGCACACCCATCGCATCGAGCATCTTCTCCGGCGGTAACGGACGAGGTGATGTTTCATCGTTATACACGGTGCCATTGAACTTGCAGTTGTCAGTTAAAGCCTTTCTGGAAGGCCCCTACGATCCGGGCCAGCTCCGCATGGACGATGACCTGCGCGCCTTGGGTCTATTGCCCACCGTGGAACCTTACAGCACCCTGGGGTATTCCTTCCTTGGAGGCGGCGGTGAATCGGTGGATGCGAGCGTGTTCAACAGTGGCGGCGGCAGCAACCGCATCGTGGATTGGGTGGTGGTGGAACTTCGCGATGCAGGTGATCCCACGACGATCGTGGCCAGCCGTTGTGCGCTGATCCAACGCGACGGCGATGTGGTGGGCCTCGATGGAACATCCGCGCTGGAAATGCCAGCGGAAGCCGGCACCTACTTCGTTTCCATACGCCACCGCAACCACCTGGGTGTGATGACGGCCAACGGTGTGGCCCTGACGCCGACACCCGTAAACGTGGACTTCACACAAACCAGCTACCCCGTCTTCGGCACCGATGCACGCAAGTCCGTGGGCACGAGCATGGTCCTGTGGGCCGGCGACGTGAACTTCGATGGCGAGTTGAAATACACCGGACAGGACAACGATCGCGACCCGATCCTGTCTGCCATTGGCGGCAGCGTACCTACCAATGCGGTTAGCGGATACCGCTCGGAGGATGTGAATATGGACGGCACCACGCGATACACCGGTCAGGATAATGACCGCGACCCGATCCTGATGAACATTGGAGGCACGGTGCCAACTGCGATTCGCTCCACGCAAGTACCCTGAGCGCGCGCCCTGTCAGCCTTCTGAATACTTGATCGCACCGTGATCAATGCAGCGCCCGAAGGTGCGGGCTTGCCTCGCCATTGCACCGACCTTCGCACCCTGCCCGAATCTCGGATCCAGCACATGCTACGTTTCACCCCTCTGTTCCTCTCAGCCCTTCTGCCTACGCTCTCAACCGCCCAGTTCCAACCCATGTCCACCATCCCCATCGGCGGCGCCAACGAGCCCATCACCATCGAAGTATGGAGCGATGTGGTCTGTCCTTTCTGTTACATCGGCAAGCGCGAACTGGAAAGTGCATTGGCGCGCTTCCCGCACCGCGATCAGGTGCGCGTGGTATGGAAGAGCTTCGAGCTGGACCCCAACGCTCCCGACCGCGCGCCGCACGACACCTACGGCATGCTCATGGAGCGCTACCGTATCGGCCGCGATGAAGCCAAGTCGCGCGTGAGCGGCGTAACGCAGCGCGCGGCCAGCCTCGGATTGAGCTACGACTTCGAGAAGGTGATCGTGGGCAGCTCGTTGCAGGCGCATCGGCTCTTGCAATACGCCAAGAGCATCGGCAAGGGCGATGCGATGAAAGAGCGGCTCTTCAGCGCCTACTTCACCGAGGGCAGGCATTTGGCCGATAAGCCCGCCTTGCTCGCGCTCGCAGCGGAAGCAGGCCTGAAAACGGACGATGCGCGTAAAGCCTTGGAAGGCGACGCATGGCTGAAGGAAGTGCGCGCCGATGAGCAGGAGGCGCGGCAGATCGGCGTGAGCGGCGTGCCCTTCTTCGCCTTCAACAGGCGCTTCGCAGTGAGCGGAGCGCAGAGCATCACGGTATTCCAGCAGGCGTTGGAAAAATCGTGGGCGGAGCGGGGAAAGTGAGGCTCCTACTTCAGCGCCACGCGCTCGAGCAACTTGCCGTAGTACGAATCGCCGATCGGGATGGAGCCCTTGCCATCCTCCATGATCACGTGCGGCGCATCAATGGCCTCCACGCGGTCGAGCCGCACGATGAAGCTTCGGTGGATGCGCATGAACTTGTCCGTGGGCAGGCGCGACTCGATGTTCTTCATGGTGCCGTGGACGATGTAGCGCTTGTCCTTCACATGCACGCTGAAGTAGTCCTTGAGCGCGGAGATGTAATAGATGTCCTCCAGGTTCACGCGCACCTGCTGGCCGTGATGCTTGAGGAAGAGCGGCCCTGCGGCTACCTCGCGCGTGGCCATCTCGTGCAACTGGTCACGCTCGCGACGCACCTCCGCATCATGCACGTGCTTGTGCAGCGCCATCTCCATGGCGGCTTGCACCTCCACCACCTTGAAGGGCTTCACGATGTACCCGTAAGGCTCTGCGATGCGCGCCTTGTTCAAGGTGGCCTCGTCGCTGTATGCCGTGAGGAAGATCACCGGCAGGCCGAGCTCGCCTCCAATCACCATGGCTGCTTCGATCCCGCTCATCTCGCCCTTGAGCATGATGTCCATGAGCACCAGGTCGGGGCGCTCCTTGTCGGCCACATCGATGGCAGCCTGGCCCTCGGCCACGGAACCCGCGATCTCGTAGCCTAACTGTGTCAGGGTGCGCTCGATGTCCTTGCGCACGATCCCTTCATCCTCTACCACCAATATCCTGCTCGGCATGCTTGCTTGGTTTTGGCGCCCAAGGTTGGGTGGGCGGCAACGTTATGACGCATCGAGCGCGAAGTTGGTTCAAATCGCCCAACCGGCGCGCGTGCTCGACAGGGGCGGGACGATTGGAACTTGACCGTCGCATCCATAGCCGCTATCCATCTTTGCGCCCTTGCCTAACTCAGGCAGGCTCAACCATGGAACTCACCACCATCAAGTCCGTCCTCGACGACACCGCCCTCACCGGCACAACCCTTACCGTGGCCGGCTGGGTGCGCACCTTCCGCAACGATCGCTTCATCGCCCTCAACGATGGCAGCACCATCCGCAACCTGCAGTGCGTGATCGACCAGGAGCAGGTGGATGCCGCCACGCGGGCCCGCTTCACCACCAGCGCGGCCGTGAAATGCACGGGTGTGATCGCAGAGAGCAAGGGCAGCGGCCAGCGCGTGGAGATGCAGGTGACCGCCGTGGACGTGCTCGGCGACAGCGACGCGGAGAAGTATCCCATCCAGCCCAAGAAGCACAGCCTGGAGTTCCTGCGCGAGAACGCCCACCTGCGCTTCCGCACCAACACCTACAGCGCCATCTTCCGCATCCGGCACCAGGTGAGCTTCGGCATCCACGAGTACTTCGACCAGCTCGGCTACAACTACTTCCACAGCCCGATCATCACGGCGAGCGATGCGGAGGGGGCGGGTGAGATGTTCCAGGTAACCACACTTCCGATCGAAAGCCCACCCCGCAGAAGGAGTCCCGACCCGGTTAACTACAGCATCTTTGAGACAGTACAGCACCGCTATGTGGCAAGTGTCTTGGGCACAATCGAATCAAACTTGGAGGTAGAGGGCATGTCCCAGGATGATTGGAACTTCATCAAGAGTGGTCTAACGACGGCTTTGTACACCTCTGCAGATAAGATTGAAGAGTTCAAGCTTGAGTTAGAAGGCATGACCACAAAGCCTGACTACTGGGTTTCGAAGAAGGACGGATGGACTCAGATGTTCAAGCGCATCCGAGAGCGAATGGTTTCTGGGACTGGACATGGGTGGTCTCTGGAGGAGATTGAGAACGAAGTCCGCGCATTATGTAGGGAGCACGGTTACACATTGGCCAGGCGCACCACAAGTGTTGGGGCACAGCTTCCACCCGAAGCGAGTTCATTCCTGTCCTTAGCCTTCTACAACATTTTCGAGATCCTAAACCACTATCCCGACTATTCCAAAGACTTCTTCGGCCGCGAAGCACACCTCACCGTGAGCGGCCAGTTGCAGGCGGAGCTCGCCGCGCTGGCGCTGGGCAAGGTCTACACCTTCGGCCCCACCTTCCGCGCCGAGAACAGCAACACCGCGCGCCACCTGGCCGAGTTCTGGATGATCGAGCCCGAGGCCGCCTTCATGGACCTGAAGGGCGATATGGACCTGGCCGAGGGCCTCTGCAAGCACCTCATCGCCCGCGTGCTGCGCAACAGCATGGACGACCTGCAGTTCCTCGATGCGCGCTTGAAGGAAGAGGAAGCCACCAAGCCCAAAGAGCAACGCAGCGAGCTGGGCCTCATCGATCGCCTGAAGTTCGTGCTGGAGAACCCCTTCGAGCGGATCACCTACACCGACGCGATCGAGATCCTGCTACGGAGCAAACCCAACCAGAAGAAGCAATTCCAGTTCCCCGTGGAATGGGGCATCGACCTGCAGAGCGAGCACGAGCGCTACTTGGTGGAGAAGCACTTCAAGAAACCTGTGATCGTCACGGGCTACCCCGGCAAGATCAAGGCCTTCTACATGCGCACCAACGGCCCCGGCGATTTCGGCTACAGCGACAAAGGCACCACGGTGGCCGCCATGGACGTGCTCTTCCCCGGGATCGGCGAGATCATCGGCGGCAGCCAGCGCGAAGAGCGCCTGGATGTGCTCGAAGCGCGCATGAAAGAGATGCACGTGCCCGCCGAGGAGCTCTGGTGGTACCTGGATACGCGCCGCTTCGGCACGGTGCCACACGCGGGCTTCGGACTTGGCTTGGAGCGCTTCGTGCTCTTCGTGACGGGCATGGGGAATATCCGGGATGTGATCCCGTTCCCGCGGACGCCGAAGAGCGCGGAGTTCTGAGGGACGCCTTCCCTTCTTACTTGAAAATTAGAAGTCAGACTTCTAATTTTCGCCCATGATGGACCGTGCCGATTTGCTTGGTGAGCTTGCGCGCAGGTTGCGGGGCAATCCGGTGGTGATGCTTTTGGGGCCACGCCAATGTGGGAAGACCACGCTGGCGCGCGCACTTGCCGCACAACGGACGGCCACCTATTTCGACCTGGAATCGCCGAGCGCCGCGGGCGCGATGTCGGATCCGCATACCGCACTCGCTGACTTGCGGGGCCTGGTGATCATCGATGAGGCCCAGCGCCAGCCCGAGTTGTTCCCCGTGCTCCGCGTGCTTGCTGATCGACCACGAACCCCTGCCCGCTTCCTCTTGTTGGGCAGCGCCTCACCAGAGCTTTCAAGACAAGGTGCCGAATCGCTCGCCGGCCGAGTAGCGTTCATGGAGATGCGGGGGTTCACATTTTCCGAGGTGGATGCGGGCCGAACAAACAGGCTATGGCTGCGCGGTGGATTCCCCCGCTCCTTCCTCGCACGGAACGACGCCGAAAGCTTGGAGCGGCGGCTCGATTTCATCCAGACCTTTCTCGAGAGGGACCTGTCGCAACTGGGGTTCGGGTTCTCGCCGAAAGTGATGGGGCGCTTCTGGACCATGCTGGCCCATTACCACGGGCAGATCTGGAACGCATCGGAGATCGCGGCATCCATGGGCGTGAGCTACCACACGGCGAACGGGTACTTGGACGCGTTGGAGCAGACCTTCATGATCCGCAGGGTGCTGCCCTGGTATGAGAACGTGGGGAAGCGTTTGGTGAAAAGTCCCAAGATCTACTTCCGCGATAGCGGGCTACTGCATGCCTTGCAGCGCACCGGTACGATGCACGAGCTCATGCATCACCCCAAGCTAGGGGCCTCGTGGGAAGGTTTCGTGCTGGAGGAGTTGGTGAGCCGCTATCGGCTTCGCGATGTTTACTACTACAACGTGCACGCGGGTTCCGAGCTGGATCTCTTCTTCCTGCACAAGGGCAAACGCGTGGGCGTGGAGATCAAGCGCGAGGATGCCCCGCGCATGACCAAGAGCATGCATGTGGCCCTGGCCGACCTGAAGTTGGACAAGCTGCGAGTGATCTACCCCGGCGACCGGCGCTACACCATAGCCCCGAAGGTGGTTTGCGTCCCGCTCGCAGAGATCGCAGAAGCCCTGAGCTGATCCTATGCGCTTCGTGCCGTTCGTTACCGGCATGTGGAGCATCCTGGATGTGATTCCCTTCCATGCCTCTGCCTTCGGCAGACAAGTCCGGCAGGCAGGCCCACGGACGCCGAAAAGCGCGCAGTTCTGATTGGCTGATACGTCAGCATCATCACCTTTGGCCCATGCGGCCGCATTTCCTTCCTTGGGCAATTGCTTTCGTTATCACCCGTGCAGGTGACCTCTGGAGCACAGCGCTGTTCATGCTGCAACCCGGCGGTGAGGCTGGAGAGATGAACCCGTTGACGAGTCTTTTCGGTCTTGGTTACTGGCCGCTGGCCGTGTCCAACATCTTGTTCAGCGCGTTACTGCTATATGGCCACTGGCATTATTGCAAGCACTTTGGAAAGCGCACGCTGCCAAGTGTGCCATCCAACCGCTCCGAGTACGCATCGCTGCTATTCTTCGGTCGTGTCGGCCAAGCATGGAAGACCTTGTTCACCGTTGAGCGCAACCAACGCTTGCATTACAGCCAACTGGCGCACGTCCTCGTGAAAGCCATCGCTTGCGTGAGCGTGCTCGCGGTGCTCCATAACCTTGGGCAGTTCTACGGATGGGCACTGAACGACCATCTGAGGACAATGCTGATACGGCCTACTCTCGTATACTATGGCATCTGTATACCGCTGGCCTGGTTCTTCGCTTCGCGCATGCTTACGAAGGAATACCTGCACTGGCTCGACCACAATAGCTCGACTAGCCGAACCGCGGGAGCAAACCAACAGCAGCCATGAGCTTCATGGTTCCCGCGCTGCCTCGGCCAACGAGTGAACTCGCCTTCCGACAGAACCAAGGACGCCGAAGAGCGCGGAGCTATGATCCGCGCTCTTCGCATCGCATCGGTATTGACGCTGCCTTACTCGATGATCAGCCGTCCGTTTATTGTCAGCGAACCGTCGGTGTACCGCACCACATATGCACCCTGCGGCAGGAATGACGCATCGACCTGTATCGTTCCGTTGCCCGCTCCCATCGATGCCTGATGGACCATCCGTCCCGTTGCATCCATGATCTCGATGCGTACAACTGCCATCCGAGACTTCAATCGCATGGTGAACAGGCCATCCGTCGGATTCGGATATATGACGCCGGGTTGATCGTGGGCTAAGCCTTCCGCCATGCCAAGACCGCTGCCCAGGCCTTCCACCACGCAGAGGTCGTAGCCGGGCTGCTCAAAGGCGAATTGAGTGCGGTAATCATACACGCGGAAGTAGTACGTGCTGCCCACGGTCAAGCCGCTCGCGACCATATCGTCCGCAACACCGCTACCGCCTTGGTCTCCGCATGCGATAGGCGATAGCGAACCGCAGCTTCCGCTGAAGAGTTGCATGGCGATGTCCATGTTGCCCGCGGGCGCGCCGCCGATGGTCATGTCCGCAGCCGTAGCGGTGAAGCTGTACCATACATCATCGTTGGCATCACCGGTGAAACCGTTGCAGGTCATGGCCGGCATTGACTGCGAGGCGCACATCGGAGCGAAGAACTGCGTGACGCATTCCGTGGTGGGTGTAAGGGCGATCGCTCCAGCGCATTCGTCGTTGGCCGGCGCATCGGTACCGCAGGCTTCGGCGGAGAACGTGATGACGTAAGGTCCTACCCCGGAACCGATCTGGCCCACCGGATAGTAATACGTGCCGGGTGGGAGATTGGAGTAACACAGCTCCCGGTTGCCATCGGTGCAAAGCGCGTACGAGCCGGGTGTTCTCGGGTTGGTGAACGTGCAGTTGGTATAGAGGCGAAGGTTGAAGAAGGGCCAGGCCGGCGTGATGCCGCAGAAGCTGACATGGACATCGGCGCATTGGCTGATGCTGAAGGCTTCCCAAACGCAGGGCACCCCTTCCAGCTCATTGTCCAAGGCGCCTTCGTTGGTGCCGTTCACTACCACGCTGCCACCGATAGCCAAGGGTTGCACAACCGCATTGGTGCAGAGGTCGTTCGGAGGCACGGGCACGCTCGCACCAGGCGTTACGCACAAGGTGAAAGGACCTGCCTCGCCGAACGCGATGTTGGACCAGACACGGATCCAATAGTCGGCCCCGGCTGTTACCGGAACGTTCTGAGGTACGCCGGGCAATATGATGCAGAAGAGATCAGCCCCTCCACAGACGTCGTACACAGCAAGCCCCCAATCCTGCGTGTTCGGATCTGCGGGCACAAGGTCCATGGCGAGTACAGTCTCTGCACCTGCGTTCACCGTGTACCAAACATCCTGGTACGGCCCCGAGTCCTCGTCGCAGTAGGGTTCGTTGCCAGAGAAGGTGGCGTCGGTGGTGGTGCCAGTGATCGGTGCGCTGCAATCTGCCGAAACGGTGATCACCTCCGCGTTGGCGCAATCGTCATTGGCCGGTGCGCTGCCGCGCTCGGCGCCGATCGCAAGCGCATGCCCGGTCTTGTCCAATTCGGTATTGCGTTGCCGGTTGGTGCTGCGCTGCCCGAGCGCGGTGTGCGCGAAGGCGAAAAAAAGTGCGGATAGGAGTAGGAAATGCTTCATGGTCTGTTGAGTTTTAGTGAGGGTGCAAACGTTCATGGTGAAGTGCTCTGGGAAAACCCCATAAGGGTGGGGGATGCTGGGGCTCCCCGTCATCTAGTTCTTCGCGATGCGTTCCGTGAGCACCGTGCCATCAGAGAACTCCACCTGCAGCAGATAGAGGCCATCGTGCAAGGAGTGCAGGTCGAGCGCGAAAGGCGCAACGGTGTGTACTGCCGATCGCACCAGCACAGTTCGGCCACTGGCGTCGATCACGTTGATGCGTTGTGCCCGCATGTAATGGGGCAGTTGCAGCATGATGTTCCCTGAGCTTGGGTTCGGGAAGGCCGAGATCCGATCGGCGCTATCATCGCCATCGTTAATCCCCACGACACCATTCCATTCATAAATGCCACCAACAGCAGGCGATGTGATGTTGCCTCCGGCGAAGGCCACTGTGGGCGATAGGAACTCGACGACTGGAAGGGCTGGGCTGTAGTTGACCGACACCCATGTCTCACCGCTATCGTGCGTGATCAGGTACGGGCTCGATGTGTTGCTCGCGTTCAAATAACCCTTGTTCACGAAGTAGGTGCCTGCTGTACCCGGTACATACTCAATATCACCGGCCAGCGGACTGCTGGGGATGGTGATCGGCGTCCACGTCTCACCACCATCCTCAGTGCGCACTGCCTGGCTCGGAGCATAGGAAGTGGCTATGCCGCGCAGGTGGTTCTCGAAAGCCACCGAAGCAAGACCCGGATAGTTGTTGCTGCCGAGCAAGCCTGTGGTGAAAGCCTGCCAGGATATTCCCTTATCCGTTGTCCGCCACACCCTGCCGGCGCGTGTGCAAAACCACAGCGTATCGCCTCTCGCTTCGCAGCGATTGTCACCGAACACCCACTGGCCTTCAGCTGCTGCCGGTGCCGGCAGACTTGCAGCCGGAACGCGCAACCATGTGTTGCCTCCGTTCGAAGTGCGATAGATGCGCAGCGAATCAACGGTTGGATTACCGGTGCCCGGACTTCCGAAGCCAAGGCCATCGTTTGCATTGAAGAAATGCAGTGAGGCGAATGCGAGACCCGCATTGTTGAACTCGCCCGGTTGATCCACCCAGTTCGCGCCACCATCGGAGGTCTTCATGATTTTGACACGATCCTGCTCCGGTGTGTTGAGCAGCAGCGCCCAAGCCGTTTGCGCGTCCTGCGCATGGATCTGGCCCGGGTAGTACGCACCAACATTCGGCAACTCC
This sequence comes from Flavobacteriales bacterium, assembly GCA_049290175.1. Taxonomy (GTDB): domain Bacteria; phylum Bacteroidota; class Bacteroidia; order Flavobacteriales_F; family PHOS-HE28; genus PHOS-HE28. Next base: position 25,755 of record JBATND010000068.1, read on the forward strand.
CCGGCATTCCACACCCCACCGCCATCCGTAGTCATGGTGAAGTCGTAGCACGCTGCGCCCGATGGATCCCACGCCACAGCCCATACCGTGTTCTCGTCGACGGCCGAGATGCTGAAGATCTTGCGCGGTGTATTCGAGATACCAGAGCCGATGTTCACCCATTGGGCATCTGACGTAATAGCCAGGGTACTTGCAAGGAGGAGTAATGCGTGTTTCATGGTGATCGCCGCATGAGTTCTGCGACGGTGCGAAACAGCGCATCCGAGATCAGGGGCGAAACCCCATAACGATGGGGGAGCGATGCAAAGCCCCCCATACATGTGGTTTCCGGAACATATCCGGATCGATTGTTTCGCGTCACCGCGCCATGTTCCGCACAATCGTCTTCGCGCTTGCTAGCCTATGCGTATCCCCCGCATGGTGTGAATCGGCACCGCTGGACACCGCTAGGGTGGTTCAACTGCTTCAAGCTGCCCGCCAGCCATCCAACCAGTCCGTCCTCGGTTTCGTCCACGACCCCGCGCTTACCGCGCAGGCGTTGCATCTGGCCGATAGCATCGGTTGGGAGCGCGGCATCTTTCGAGGACATCTGTGGTCCATCCTCAGTCTTGCTGATCTGAATTTCAGCGCTGGGATGGACACGTGGGACCACCATGTTCGGGGAGCAACTCAACGGCTCGGCCAGGCGAACGATCAGGAGCGCGTATTCCTCTACCGCACCATCGGCAGGACACATGTTTATGCGATGAACATTGATACGGCGGTCATGTACATCGACAGCGCTCAATGGGTGGCTGACCGGTCCGGCGACAAGCGTTCGGTCGCGCTCGTCACGTACACGCGGGCACACTGCATGCGGGTGGCCGAGCGCTGGGGCGAGGCGTTCCGCTTGTCGCTACAGGCCAACGCCATGGCCGAAGCGATCGATGATCCGCTGCTCAAGACCTGGGGCTACAATCTGTCCGGCATGGTCAGGGGGAGGCTCGGTGACCTTGAAGGGGCCGTGAAGGACTTCACCCGTTCGCTCGCTTTGGCGGACAGCATGAGCATCCATTTCATCCGTGTGGTTAACCACATGAACTGGGGCTTCGTGATGCAGGTGAAGGGCCGCTGGAGCGAGGCCTTGCAGCAATACCGAGCGGTGCGCGCAGTGGGAAAGGAGGCGAGTTACACCGACGAGTCGATGGTGTTGCCCGACCTGGGCATCGGACACATGTTGGTGCGCTTGGACAGTCTGGATAAGGCTGATTTGATTCTCCGGCGCATCAAGGGATCCGAGGCGCTTATTGCATCGGGCTATCAACAGGAGTTCAACAACGCATGGGCGTTGCTGCATTTGCGCCGCGGGCAGTTCAAGGAGGCCGTGACCTTCGCCCGAATGGCCTTCCACACCGAACAGCGCGATGAGAACGACGTGATCAAACGCGATGCCTCACGCATCCTTTCCGAAGCCTACAAAGCATTGAAGCGCCCCGCCGAAGCCTTGGAATGGACGGAGATCGCGCACCAATGGGAGGACAGCGTGCTCTACCGGCAACAGGCCAACGAAGCGCTGCGCGAAGAGATGGACCGCGAAATGGTGGTGCGTGCCGAACAGGACAGCCTGGCACATGCCGAGGAGACCGCCCGGGTGGAACGCGCCAACCAAGAGCGCGCGAACAAGGAGAAGGCCCGCCGCAAAGCGCTGATCATCGGAGGTGTCGCGATCCTGCTGGTCGCGCTCTTCCTCTGGTGGCGCCTGCAGTTCACCCGCCGCGCCAAACGCGCCATCGAAAAGGAGAAGGACCGCAGCGAAGGACTCCTCTTGAACATCCTGCCCGAGGACATCGCCGAAGAGCTCAAGGCCAAGGGCGAGGCCGATGCGCGCTTGATCGATGAGGTCACCATCCTCTTCACCGATTTCAAAGGCTTCACGGCCATCAGCGAACAACTCACCGCCCGCGAATTGGTGGACGAGCTGAACGAATGCTTCAAAGCCTTCGACCACATCATCACCGCGCGGGGGATCGAGAAGATCAAGATCATCGGCGATGCCTACATGTGCGCGGGTGGCTTGTCCGGCACCAAAGGGTCCTCGCCGCTGCAGGTGGTGCTGGCCGCGCTGGAGATGCAGGACTACATGATGAAGCGCAAGGCCGAGCGCGCGCTGCATGGCCTGCCGGGCTTCGAAATGCGCGTGGGCATCCACACCGGTCCCGTCGTTGCCGGCATCGTAGGTGTGAAGAAGTTCCAGTACGATATCTGGGGCGATACCGTGAACATCGCCAGTCGCATGGAGAGTTCAGGTGAGGTAGGGCAAGTGAACATCAGCGAGGCCACACATGCATTGGTGAAAGCCACGCTCGGATTGCGCTTCACGCAGCGGGGCAAGGTGCAGGCGAAGGGAAAGGGGGAGTTGGAGATGTACTTCGTTACCCGGCCAGGATCGCCGATCTGAGCACGTGCGATCATTCATGCCGATATTCGTGTCCATCCGAGGATGAGAACAACCGAACTCTCCATGATCACGGCCGTCATGCTCGGCTGCATGTTCAAGTTCTTGTATTGGCCGGGCGCCAGCGTCCTCGTCGTCCTGGGGGGATTCGGCTTGGCGCTCTTCTATTTCCCGTTCGGCTTCCGCACGCTGCCTGCACCCAAGCCCACGGACCAGATTCTGTGGATGTCGGTGCTTGGCGGCTTCGCCCTATCCATAGCCATGGTTGGACTGGTCTTCTTTCTGATGCGATGGCCGCTCCAGAGCGAGTTGTTGGTGACAGGAACCGTCCTCTGCACGATCACGCTGCTTATCGGTGGTGTGCTCAGGTACAAACATCCCCGTCTCGACATCTACCTGGACGGCTTGTTGATCCGTTGTCTCGTGCTGGCCGCGTTGACTTTCGCCATGTGGTACCTGTTCAGCGAAAAGCCCCGCTGATCGCTAGAATGCGACGGACAGGTCAATCGTGGTGCCGTGCGGTGTGGCACTGCTGATCCGAAATTCGGCCTTCATTTCCAAGGCGCGCATCCGCATATTGCGCAAGCCGTTGCCGCCGCCACTGTTCACTGGCCCATCCGACTTGTCAAATCCGATCCCGTTGTCGGCGATGGTCAATCGCAGATTGTTCTTTTCCTGCGCGAAGGTGACCACCACTTCGGTGGCCTGCGCATGTTTCGCCGCGTTGTTCACGGCTTCCTTGAAGATGAGGTAGAGGTCGCTCTTCACAGCAGGCGGCATCGTCGCGTTGCTCTCCCCGGCGCTGTTGAAGCGGAACACAACGCCCTTCGGCTCCAGCACCGCCGCTCCGAATTCACGCATGCGCGCCAACAACTCGTCCAAGGTATCGCGCTCCGGATCAACGCTCCACACGATGTCGCTCATGTTGCGCATCAAGCGTTGGGTGCGTTCGCTGATGCCCGTTAGAGAAGCGGCAGCCCCGGCTTCATCACCTGCTTCCGCCTTGCGGCGCGCCACTGAACTGAGGATGTTAATGCTGCTGAGGGTGCTGCCGATATCGTCGTGCAGGTCGCGGCTCAAGCGGCTTCGCAATTGTTCCAACTGCATGCGTCGGTTGGTGCGCGAGCGGACGAAGAGCACGCCAGCGAAGAGGATGACGAAACCGATAAGCACGAACAGATTGATGCGCTGCATGCGGTGCTCGCGGTCCATGGAGCGGGCTTCGGCGCGCTGCTGTTCCAGTAACGCCGCGGTCTCCGCGTGCGCCAAGCTGTCGCCGATGGCACGCTGAGCGAATTCACTCTCGAGCTGAAGCCGCATGGCTTGGTCGGCTTGTTGCCGATAGCGGATACTATCCTCCCATTGGTGCGTGACTTCCGTCCACTTCAAGGCTTCACCGGTCTGACCGAGCGCTTTGTAGGTATCAGCGAGCACACGGGATGCATCGCGCTTGACCACGTCATTCTCGTCCCATTGTTCCGTGGCGAAGGCGGTACGCGCAAACTTCACCGCTTCCTGGTAACGACCTCGACGCAGTTGCAACACCGCCCAAGCCGTATTGAATTCCTGTTCGTACGGATGACCCACCATGGCATTAGCCCGGTGCAAGCGGCCAAGGAATTCCTCCGCCTGGTCAAGGCTGTCCAAACGAAGGAGCATGTAGCCTACACCCGTTTCGATCTCGCTCATATCATCCTTGGTCGCATCGCTTGCCATGGCGATGGTGTGGAGCATGCGGTAATGGTCCAAGGCTTCGCGCCAACGCCCCTTCACCTGCATCATGTAGCCCCAGTTGCTGTGGTTCCGTAAGTGCAGCATGGTGATGTCCATGCTGTCCGCCAAATGCAACGAGGTCTGCAGATCCTTCGCCGCCTGATCGAGATCACCCAGCCGGCCACGGATGAAGCCGGAGAGGTTGTAGGTGAAGGCACGCAACAGGTCGTCGTCCAACTCTTCAGCCTTCGCTATCGTGGTCAGGGCCACGCGGAAAGCGTCTCCCCAACGTTCAGATCTTCGCAAGGCCTGTGCATGTGCGTACATGACCACCGCCTTCAGGCGTTCATCGCCACAACGTGCTGCGGCGCTCTGGGCCGTGTCGATGTAGAGGGCCGCTGTGTCCGCGCTATGGATCATAGCGTAACGTCGAGAAGCCGTCAGGTGAAGCAGTGTGCGTTCCTCCACCGAGGCCAGTTGCTGCCTGCTCATCGCCCCTCGGAAATGCACGTCCCAATCCGCGTGGCCGAAGGCGTAATCCCCTTGGGTCATGCTCAGCAGCGACCCCAGATGCGCTTTGAAGACACCACGATCCCAGCCGATCCGTTGCGCGCGCTCCAAGGCTTGCGCGGACAACGCGCTGTCCATTGCGAACCCTATGATGGCGTTGTTGGACGGTTGACGGGCTTGATCCAACAATCGAACTACACTGACCGTGTCCTTTGCGACCTCTTCATCCTTCGCGCTTACGGCTATGGTAAGGCCGAACAAGATCCCCACGAAACAGGTCAGCCGCAGGACAGGGCACCATGAACCTCGGCGGGACTGCGCATTCATGGTTGGTAAGATACTTCAGGCTTAAGAGGTACAAGTTTGTCCAATAGGATCCGGCGGATTCATTCCCACGGCCACGGCCTTTGGACGTTGCCCATCAGGGATCAGATGCTTGTTCACACCACCCTGTTCTGCAGCGCCTTCGCCACCGCCTCGCTTTTACTGTTCACGTGCAACTTGGTGTAGATGTTCTTGATGTGGAAGCGCAGCGTTTCCACGCCGATCTCCAGTTGCGCGGCGGCCATCTTGTAACTGTGGCCGCGCACGAGCAAGGAAAGCACATCATGCTCCCGCGCCGTGAGCTTCTGCAGGTCGTCGCTTTTCTTGAATGGCTGTGCGAATAGCGTGAGCACCTTGCGCGCGATGCTGGGCGTCATGGGCGCACCACCACCCATGGCCTCGCGGATGCTCTCCAGGATCTTCTCCGGGGCGGTCTGTTTCAAGAGATAGCCTGAGGCACCATGGCAGATCGCCTGAAACACGTTCTCGTTGTCCTCCATCACGGTGAACATGATCACCATGACACCACTGCCCGCCGCTCGGATGGCTCGGAGTCCTTGGAGCCCATTCTCCACTGGCATGTCGATATCCATGAGCACGACGTCCGGATGATGATAGCTCACGTGCTTCTCCGCCTTCTGCGCGTTGGTGTAGTGCGCGATCAAACGGATATCATCGGTATCCTTCATCAACTCGGCTAGGCTCTCTGCCAAGTCGGTGTTGTCTTCGAAGAGGAGCACGCGGATCATGCGGTGGTCGTTGGCGCAACCGCAAAGTTCGGCCGCGAGCCATCAACGGGCTGCCCCCCTGTTCGTGGGGGAAGCTGTGTTCCCACTTCGTCGGAGACTTGTGCCATGGGCGCATCCGCATACCGCATCGATCCGAATAGCGGCACATCCGACCGCGCGCCTACTGCCGAAGAGGCCGAGGTCCTGGCCGTGCATGAGCGTTTCTCGCAGAGCTACGCCCGCCGCGACCTGGACGGGCGCTTCGCGGTATGTGCCGACGACGTCACCTTCTTCGGGACCGGCCTCCACGAACGCGCCGTGGGGAAGGCGCAGTACAGGGCGATGAACGAGAAGGGCGTGGAGCAATACCCGCACGCCTTCACCATCGACCACATCTGGCTAGAGGTGCACGTTTGGGGCGACACGGCCTGGGTGGAAGGCGACACGTATTGGGTCATGGGTGAAGGGGAGGCCAGCACACGCGACATCGTGCGCCAAACGACCATCCTGAAACGCGACAAGGAGCGCTGGCTCGTGGCCCATGTGCATGGCAGCGATCCGGACTACCGGCTGCGCGAAGGTGAATACATGACTCATGGCAACATCCACGCGCGCAACAAGGAGCTGGAGCGGGAAGTGATGATGCGCACGGAAGAACTCCGGGTGGAGAAGAAGCGCGGCGATGAGCTGCTGCGGAACATCCTGCCCGCAGAGGTGGCCGAGGAGCTGATGGCGAAGGGGGAGGCCGAGGCCAAACTGATCGAACACGTCACCGTGCTCTTCACGGATTTCAAGGGCTTCACCGTCATGAGCGAGCAGGTGACGCCCCGGCAGCTGGTGCATGACCTGCACGAATGCTTCAGTGCCTTCGATAACATCTGTGAACGACACCAACTGGAGAAGATCAAGACCATTGGCGATGCCTACATGGCTGCCGGTGGATTGCCCACGCCGAACACCACGCACGCCACCGATGTGATCAAGGCCGCGTTGGAGATGCGGGACTTCATAGCGGAATCCAAGGCGCGGAAGGCCGCGGCCGGTCAGCCGTTCTTCGAGATCCGCATCGGCATTCATACCGGACCGGTGGTGGCGGGCATCGTGGGCGTGAAGAAATTCCAATACGATATCTGGGGGGACACCGTGAACACGGCGAGCCGGATGGAAAGCAGTGGCGAGGTTGGGCAAGTGAACATCAGCAAAGCGACGTATTCGTTGGTGAAGGAACAGGCGTACCACCTATTCGACTTTACACCCCGCGGCAAGGTGCAGATGAAGGGGAAAGGCGCAACTGAAATGTGGTTCGTGGAGCGCGCTTGAGCTCCGTACCAAACACTACCCCTTCCCGATCCGTACGCTCGTCATCGTCAACGAGCCCGCCAGCGCCTGATCATTGAAGAGCGTGGCTTGCTCATCCTTGCGCTGCAGAGCCAGCACATAAAGCAAGGGCAGGAAATGCTCGCCGCTGTTGATCGCAAGGTCGAAGGCGCGACCTTGATTGCGGTAGCCGGTGAGCGGTGCATGGTCGCCGGTGGTGATTGCGCGCTTCATCTTCTCGCTGGCCTCTTGCGCCCAGTCGAAAGCGAAGGGCTGATCGAGTTTGTTCCAATCGACCATGCCCAGGTTATGCACCATGTTGCCGCTGCCGATGATGAGCACGCCCTTGTCGCGCAGCGTGGCGATCTCCTTCGCGAGCGCGTAATGCTGTTCCGGCGATAGGCCGCGATCGATGCTCATCTGGATAATGGGCACGTCGGCATTCGGATAGAGGTGCTTCACCACGCTCCATGCGCCATGGTCGAGGCCCCAGCTCTGATCCAAACCAACGGCGGCGCTCTTGATCAACTGCTTGGTCTCGTTGGCCAGCTCCGGACTGCCGGGCGCGGGATATTGCACATCGATCAGCGCCTTGGGGAAACCGCCGAAGTCGTGGATAGTGCGCGGCTTGGCCATCGCGGTGACGAATGTCCCGCGGGTTTCCCAATGCGCGCTCACGCACAGGATCGCGCTCGGCTTCGGTAGATCACGTGCTTGCTGGCGGAAGCCTTGCACGAAGGCGTTCTCCTCGATCGCATTCATCGGACTGCCATGTCCGAGGAAGAGCACAGGCATGCGTTCGCTCAGCGGCAGCTCATCTACCAGAGCAGACAGTGCGTTCAGTTTCATGGTGGTGCCGGCCAAGGGAATGGCCGCCAAGCTGGTAAGGAATCTTTTGCGGTCCATGAGCAGGCAAAGGTGTGGAGGAGCTTGGCCGCTTCCGACCAGCGCGCATGCGTGAATCGGACCGGGCAGGACAAACGGCATCTGAACCGGAATCGGATGGTCGGTGTTCACATGCCACAAAGCAGCATGACATTCGCGCCGCCATGAAGACCTTCTACTACCTCGGCACCTGCTCCACCTGCGAGCGCATCATGAAAGGCATCAACCTCAAGGGCTTCACCTTGCGCGAGATCAAGGGCGATCCCATCACCGCCAAAGAGCTCGAAGCCATGAAGAAGCTCGCGGGCAGCTACGAGGCGCTTTTCAGCCGCGTGGCCTTGAAGTACCGCAGCATGGGGCTGAACGAAATGAAGCTCACCGAGAAGGACTACCGGAAGTACATCCTGCAGGAATATACCTTCCTCAAGCGGCCGGTGATGGTGCTTGATGATCGGATCTTCATCGGCAATGGCAAGAATGTGGTGAAGGCGATGGAAGAGGCGGCAAGCCAGTAGCGCCTTCGTTCTGATCCTCCTGAAAGCACAGAGCCCGCGATGGAAATCCATCGCGGGCTCTGCCGTGGTGCCGAATGCTTAGCGCTGCACCACCAGTTTCGCTTGGCGCAGCGTTGCACCATCCTGAACGGTGAGCACGTAGGTGCCAGCACTCAGGCCGTGTACCTCAATCATGCCGTTCACCAAGGTGCTTTGCTGCATGATACGTCCCTGCACATCGGTGATCGCGTAGGCGGCGCGTGCGTCCTGCGCGGCAACACGAACCATATCGTTCGCCGGGTTGGGGCCGATGGCGATGGGCTGCAACGCCTGCTCCGCCACGCCGGTGACCACTTCCACATCGGCTACGAAGCGTGGCAGGATGCGCCACTCACTGAAGGCGTACTGCAGTACCCCGGTGATGTTGTAGGACTGGCCCACCACAAAGGGATGCGCATAGATCACATCGTCAACCAGCACAGGGCCGCTGCCATCGTTCACGGTGAATTGGCCGAAGCCGCCCTCCGCGGTGCAATTGGCCGCATTCACCTTCACGAGCACGCTCTCGTAGGGTTCGGTATTGCCATCGAGGGTGCTGATCACGGTAGGCGCTACCGCATTGCCGCTGGTGAGCGTGACAATGTTGAGCACCGAGCTCAGCTGCGTTTGGCCGTTGAACTCGACCACGGTACCGGTTACGGTGACCTCGTCGCCAATGGCAATCGCACCGGGTGTTGCGAACACGAATAGGCCGGTCCAAGGACCAACGCCATCCTGCAGGTAGAAGCCGTTGGCGAGCAACGCGCTCACCAGGCCTTGCGTGATCACGGTGGTGCCTGTCAAGGGCGAGGCGCCATCTGGAGCAGTGGTCTCCTGGATCTCCATGATGGTCGCCGGGGTGGGCGGCACCACTTCCAGCGCCGTGATGGTGACATCATCAACCACCAGATGCTCGGGGGCCACGGTGCTCTGCACGCTGAGGATGAACTCGGCATTGCCCGCATCCACGGCAGCGGTCATGTTCAGCGTTACTTCCTGCCAGGTGTTGCCCGTGATGGTGACGAAGGCCGTGGGGTTGTACGATGCATAACCACTACCGGTGGGGCGTCCATCGTACAGGCCCACGCGGATCTGACCTTCACCGCGCACCCAGAAGTTGATCTCATACTCCTGGTTGGCGGTCACGCTCAATACTTGGGTGGTGAAGCGCTGGTGACCGGTGCTCGCCTTGATCAAGCGCACGGCGAAATCGCCGCCATGCACATCAGTGCTCACCTGCTCCACGCCGTTCTGGGGCAGATTGCTTCGGCTGCCGTACCAATCGGTGGGAAGGTTGTCGGCCCAATCCTCGAAGCCGCTGGTGAAGATGACTTGGCCGAGCGCGCTCGTGGAGAGCAGCGCTGCGAATGCGAGAAGGGTAATGTGTCTCATGGGGTCAGGGGTGTTAGTGCGTTGGTGATGCGATCACTGGATCGCGACGTCATCAATACGGAAGTTGGTGGTTTGTCCGCCGCTGCCACTGCCGGTGTACCGGAATCCGACAACGAAGCTGCCGCTGAAGCCCATTGGCAGCGCGGTGCTCAGGTCAACGGGGCCGCTATTCACCCACACTTGGTCGGCCGTGCTCGGAGTGGCATAGTCGCAGGTGAGTGGGGTCCAGGTGGCGGTGGCCAGATTCAGGCCCGTGTAATTGGTGCTCACGAACAATGCGAAGGGATCGTGTCCCGCAACACCGAAGCCACGCTGACTGCGGAAGCTGAGCAGCATGCCGGGCTGGAAATTCACCGGGGCGGTGATCAACCAAGACACATCACTGGCATTGCCGCTGCCGAACGAAGTGGCCTGCACGGCCATATTGCCACTCACGCTGGTGCCGCGCCAGAAGCGGCTTCCCACTTGGGCCTGATTGTTCCAGCAATCGACAACGAAATCGACATTGGTCACTGCGGTCGAGAAGTCCTGCACAAGGCTAGAGACGCCATCGCACGGTTGCGGGCAAGGTGCGCAGCGGTCGTCGTTCATCTGCACGTCGCTCACCTTGCGGATGAAGAGCTGCATGTCGTCGTTGAATTGGCCAACCACCGCAACCATGCTCCCAGCGCCGCTGGGCAGCTGCTGTCCCGCGAAGTTGGAGTAGCCGCTATTGCGCACGAGCAAGGTTCCGGAGCAATCGGTGAGCGTGCGGTTCACCGTGGCTTGGCTGGCTGCATCGGCATAGGTGAGCCCATTGCATGCTTCGCTCACCGCGAACTCAACGCCTTCGAGCCGCACCAGCTTGGCCTGCAGCGGATGGCTCCATGCCGGGCTGTAGGTGGTGTTGATCTCGGCGATGGTGACCACTTGCGGCTGCTTCTGCACGCCCGCTGCCTGCTTCACCACGTTGTTGTCCACGTCCACGTTGTCGAGCTGGAGCAGGCCATTGTATGCGCCGAGTATGGTGCCGGGCAGGTAGATCCGGATGCTATCGCCTTGGTAGAGGCCGCCACTGTTGATCAAGCGCAGCACGATCGCACCGGTATGGTCCTGCACGTAAACGTTCTTGTACAGGTTGCCGCTCTCTTCATCGGCGGTCACCACGGCATACACGCTGCTGTCGCCTGTGAAGGTGTGGCTGACGCCTGTGTAGAGCGCGCGCAGCTCGGCCACGGTCATCACCTGCCCTGTGGGCAAGGTGCGCACCGGCGGCGAATCAAGCTCCTTCTCGCAGCCAACGAGGATGAGGAGTGCAGCGGAAGAAAGGGCGATGGCGAGGTTGCGGATCATCGGAAAGAGGAAGTGTGCGTTGTGGTCAGAAGCTGAAGGTGAGCATGCCGAAGTAGTTCCGGCCAAAGAGGTAGCTGTACTTCGGCGGGAAGCGATCGGGATCCATGCGGTCGTAGCGCAGCTGCTCGAAGCCGCCCACGCGGAAATCACGATTGTTGAGCACGTTGCTCACGGAGAAGTTCACCGCCAAGCGGTACTTGCGCTTGAACATCCAGCTCTTGCCGGCGAAGAGATCCACCGTGAGGTTGTCGTCGAGGCGCGTCTGCTCCAGCAGGCCGCTCCATTGCGGGTCGCTGTCAACCAGGTTCTCCAATGCTTCTTGCGTGCGGCGATCTGGGTTGGGGTCCAGGTAGATGTGGCGGAAGTGGTTGGCGCTGGCGCCGGCGAACCAGAATTTGGGCGAGTTGTAGCGCAGCCCGAGCGACGATGCGCTCTGCGGCATGCCTCCTACGCGGTAGCCCTTCCAATACACGGTGCGGTCCTTCGCGAACACTTCTTCGCTGTTGTTGCGCGTAACGGTTGCCGTGGGCCGCGAATCATAGCGGTAATCGCCGCCTGCATGCACTGCAGTGAGCTGCCAAGTGCTGGTGAGGTTGGCCTCCAAGCCAAGCTCGATGCCTTGATGCACCTGATCAACACCGGTCATGCTGTAGTTCACGATGGTGAGGAACTCATCGTGGTAATAGCTGCGGTTCCACACCTGATTGGCGATACGCGAATAGTAGAGCGTGGCCCTGCCCTTGATCTTCGGCGCCTTCAGCACGTAGCTCACATCCACGCCGCTGGCTCTTTCTTGTGTGAGTCCGCTCACCACGGCGTCGCGCACACGCGGCGCCAAATAAGCCACATTGCTTGCAGGTGGACGCACGATCTGGGCGAGGTTCGCCGTGATGAAGTGGCGCCCTGTGAGCTTGTAGATCGCGCCAGCCTTGAGCCCGTAGCCTATGAAGGACTGCTTCGCTGATGTTCCGAACGAGTTATCGGGGAAGCGGCCGTTGCGCATGTTGCCTTCGCGCCAGAAGCTGGTGCTCGATAGGTCCACGCCGATGTAAGCCTCCAGCCGCGTCCACTTGCGCTCCCATTGGCCGAAGAGGTTCGCGAAGCGCGTATGGATGTTGTAGTCGTGGCCGAACACATCGCCCTCACGGATGAGCTTATTGGTCGTGCTCAGGTCGTTCTGCGAGATGAGCGTGTCGTTGAAATCGCGGTCGGCGAACTGATCGATGTCGAGCCAGAAATCGCCGCCCAGCAGGTCGTTCATCACGCGGAAATAGTGCGTCTTCTGCTGATGGAAGCTGGCGCCGATCGTCACATGCGTGCGGTCGTTCAAAGCCTTGTCCCACACGCTGTTCAGTCCGAATCGCGTCGGGTCCTGACGCACTTCTTCGACCACGTACTTGCTGCGGTTGCCAGTGACCGTATTGCCTGCGATGCCGTTCGCATTCTCCACCTGATAGATGTTCTTGCGATTGGCGAACCAGAACTGGTCCCAGTTGAGCTGGCGCGTGTTCACATCGTTCTGCCAAGCACGGGTCTGCGGGGCGAACTGCTCGCTGTCCTGGAACCGGAAATAGCTGGGCAAGTAGCGGTAGTAGTCCGGACGCGGATCCTTCGCATCGAACCAGTTCAGGCCAGTGAGGCCATCGCGGCCGAAGGTGTAGTAGGCCGAAGTGGTGAGCCTCGTGGCCGCACTCACCTGCATGCGATGGGTGAGCAGGATCATCGGCTTATGGTCGCGGCTCATCTTAGCGTTGCGCTTCTGGCCGTCCTGATAGCCCCAATTCGGATTGTACCAAGGATTATCGGTCAGGTCGTAGGCCTCTTGCACCGCCAATGCTTGCCTTCCTTGTGAGATAGCCGCACCGAAAGCGCTCAGGCTGATGGAGTGCTTTGCATTGATGATCTTCTCTGCGCCGAGGTAATAGGAGTAGGCATCGAAAGGAGTGCCTTCGACATAGCCCTCTTCCGCCCAGCGTCGCGAACCGCTCACCGCGAACGACCAGCCCTTGGGGTTCACACCGGTTGCATAAGTGAACATGGCGCGGTTGCGATAGGCCCGGTTCGCGCTGGCATACGAAGCGCGCACGCCCTTGCGCAAAGCGCTTGGCCGTATGTCCATATCCGTGGTTCCGCCCAGCCCCCCAAACACCAAGCGGCTAGGACCGATACCCGTGCGCACCTGCATCCAGCGGGTCACATCGTTGAGACCGGCCCAGTTGCTCCATACGGCCCAGCCCGTCTCAAGGTCGTTCACGCGCACGCCATTGATGGTCACGATGGTGTTCTCCCCGTCGTAGCCGCGAATGCGGAAGCGAGCCTGGCCGAAATTGAAGCCCGCCACAGCCGTGAAGGGGTCGCGGGAAGATTGCAGGATGCCGCTGATGTCCTGATTACCCAATTCGCCGTCGAGGTCGTCGGTGGTGAGGGTGAACACAGGCAGCTGCGGGCGGTTAGCCGCTGAGGTGTCCGGAGCAGCCGGGTTCAAGAGCGTGTCAATCTGCGCTTGAGCGCCAAGGGCCGGCAGGATGGCCAGCAGAATCAGCGGCAAACGCTTGAAGCAAAGCGAGTAAAGGTTCCGGTTCATGTGGGCGTAGGGGGCGCCGTAGAGGGGTGAATCTGCGTCAGACCAAGGGCAGGGCCTTTTCGCGGGGCGCCAAAAGTAGCCGAGCATCAGTAGGTTGATATGTATCGAGTGGGTTAATTCTATGGCACGAACCGACGGGCTTGCTTTACCGTACCAACGTCCTGTTTTCACCGCACATAAGCGCCTGAACAGTAATGGGTTTGAGTAGATTCGCCCTCCCTTGCCCAGAAGGGTCCCGTGCTTTCGGGGCCCGACGCTTCTGAACCATGCACCCCTCAGGCCCTTTACGCTTCCTCTTAGCGCTAGCCTTCGTGGGCCTGGTTCTGGCACCTGTTCGTGCCGATCACTTCTCCGGTGCGAACATCACCTATGTGTGCAACGGCGGGAACTCATACACCATCACGCTCGACCTTTTCCTCGATTGCGCAGGTGCACCGATCACACCGCACGCACTCAACTTCTCGAACAACTGCGGGGTCAACTTCACCTTGAACAACATACCGCTGGTGCAGACCAACGAGGTCTCGCAACTCTGCGGTTCTCAGCTGCTCAATAGCACGTGCAATGGCGGCACCCTGCCGGGCGTCATGCACTACCAGTTCCAGGTCACGCTGAACCTTTCTCCGTGCAATAGCTGGAACATCAGTTGGGCGATCTGTTGCCGGTCCTTCACGCAGAACGTGCAAGCCGCGCCGGGCATGTACGTGAACGCCACGCTCAATAACCTGGGCGGGCTCTGCGATCAGTCGCCGCAATTCGGCGACATGACCATCCCCTACGTGTGCGTGGGAACGCCGGTCTCCTACAACCCGCAAGTGACCGACCCCGATGGCAATACGCTGGTGTACTCCTTCATCAGCGCGCGCTTCGGAGCTCCGGCACCCACCAACGTCACCTACCAAGCGGGATTCACGGCTGGCACGCCCATCCCAGGCATCACGCTCAACCCGAATACTGGCCAGATCAACTTCACTCCGGCGGTAACCGGCCAATACGTTATCGCGCTCCAGATCGCCTCTTACAATGCCATGGGCCAGCTCATCGGCACGGTGATGCGCGACTTCCTCTTCATCGTTATCCCCTGCATCGATCCGCCAGCCAACAACATAGGCCCTACTTCAATCACATCGGGTTTCATCACGAGCGCAACTTCTGTGGAGATGTGCGATGGTGTCCCTTCTTGCGTCAACCTGACCTTCACCGATGTTGATCCGCTTGCGGTGATCACGCTTTCCTCGCAGATCACCGCGCAGCTGCCGGGCTCCACATTCATCGTGAATGGCACCAACCCAGCCGTGGCCACGCTCTGCTGGACCCCGGTGCTCGCCCTATCGCCGGTCACTGCGATCGTTGATGTGAACGACAACGCGTGCCCACTGCAGAACCTCTCGAACTACGCGCTCACTATAAACGTGGTGGCCGCCCCACCAGTCCCACCGAATGCGGGAACCTCAGCGACGATTTCCGTTTGCGCGGGCACGCCACCCGTGAATCTCTTCGCACAGTTGGGTGGCACACCTCAGGCTGGCGGCGTTTGGGTTGGACCGAATGGCGCGAATAATGGCACCTTCAATCCCGCCTCGAATCCTTACGGCGTTTACACCTACACGGTGGGCAACGGATGCCAGAACGCATCGGCCACTGTTACGGTGAACCAAGCTGCGGCAGGGAGCGCGGGCACCAACGGGAACATCACCGTATGCGGAAACGGCGCGGCCTTCTCACTCTTCGCCCAGCTCGGCGGCAGCCCTTCAGTAGGGGGGGCTTGGAGCGGTCCTTCACCGGTGGTCGGTGGCAATTACAACCCGCCCACCATGAACCCGGGCGTTTATACCTACACGGTCACCAATCCGCCACCATGCGCTAACTCAACGGCGACCGTGACAGTCGCGGAGAATAATCCTCCAAATGCCGGCACCAATGGCACGTTGACCTTGTGCAGCACCAATGCGGCCACCAGCATGTTCGCACAGCTCGGCGGAGGGCCGCAAGCCGGCGGCGCGTGGAGCGGTCCCAGCGCTATAGTCGGCGGCAACTTCAATCCTGCCACAATGCTGGCTGGCGTTTACACCTATACGGTAAATGGCGTGGCGCCATGTGCAAGCGCCTCGGCCACGGTCACTGTTACGGTGAACGCTGCCGCGAACGCGGGAACCAATGGCACGCTCGCGCTGTGCAGCAATAGCGCCGCTGCGAGCCTCTTCGCGCAGCTCGGCGGAACACCGCAAGCAGGCGGCGCGTGGAGCGGTCCTTCAGCAGTTGTCGGCGGCAACTACAACCCGGTGACGATGGATCCCGGTGTGTACACCTACACAGTGACCGGCGTTGCGCCATGCGCGAACGCAAGCGCGACGGTGACAGTCACCGAGAACGCTGCAACGAACGCCGGAACAAACGGAACGCTCACCGCGTGCAGCGATGGTGCTGCGCAGTCACTCTTCGCTGCATTGGGTGGAACACCGCAGGCAGGCGGCGTATGGAGCGGTCCTTCAGCAGTTGTCGGCGGGAACTATGATCCTGCCACGATGGATCCCGGCGTGTACACCTACACTGTTACAGGTGTGGCGCCTTGCACCAACGCGAGTGCGACGGTGACAGTAACAGAGAACGCCGCGACCAACGCGGGAACAAACGGAACGCTCACCGTGTGCAGCGATGGCGCTGCGCAATCGCTCTTCGCTGCATTGGGCGGAACACCGCAGGCTGGCGGCGCATGGTCTGGCCCTAACGCTGTTATCGGCGGCAACTACGATCCCGCGACGATGGATCCCGGCGTGTACACCTACACCGTGACCGGTGTGGCGCCTTGCACCAACGCGAGCGCAACGATCACCGTCACCGAGAACGCCGCGACCAACGCAGGCACCAACGGCACGCTTACCGTTTGCAGTGATGGCGCTGCGCAATCGCTCTTCGCTGCATTGGGCGGAACACCGCAGGCTGGCGGCGCATGGTCTGGCCCTAGCGCTGTTATCGGCGGCAACTACGATCCCGCGACGATGGATCCCGGCGTGTACACCTACACCGTGACCGGTGTGGCGCCTTGCACCAACGCGAGCGCGACAGTGACAGTAACAGAGAACGCCGCAACGAACGCCGGAACAAACGGAACGCTCACCGTGTGCAGCGATGGCGCCGCACAATCACTCTTCGCTGCGCTGGGCGGAACACCGCAGGCAGGCGGCGCATGGTCTGGCCCTAGCGCTGTTATCGGCGGCAACTACGATCCGGTGACCATGGATCCGGGTGTGTACACCTACACTGTTACAGGTGTTGCGCCCTGCACGAACGCCAGCGCGACGGTGACAGTAACGGAGAACGCCGCGACGAACGCAGGCATCAACGGCACGCTCATGGTTTGCAGTGATGGCGCTGCGCAATCACTCTTCACTGCATTAGGCGGAACACCGCAAGCAGGCGGCGCGTGGAGCGGCCCAAGCGCGGTTGTCGGCGGCAACTACAACCCGGTGACGATGGACCCCGGCGTGTACACCTACACTGTTACAGGTGTGGCGCCTTGCACCAACGCCAGCGCGACGGTGACAGTAACAGAGAACGCCGCAACGAACGCAGGCACCAACGGCACGCTTACCGTTTGCAGCGATGGCGCTGCTGCGAGCTTCTTCGCGCAACTCGGTGGAACTCCACAGGCTGGCGGCGCGTGGAGTGGACCTAGCGCGGTTGTCGGCGGCAACTACGATCCCGCGACGATGGATCCCGGCGTGTACACCTACACCGTGACCGGTGTGGCGCCTTGCACCAACGCGAGCGCAACGATCACCGTCACCGAGAACGCCGCGACGAACGCAGGCACCAACGGCACGCTTACCGTTTGCAGCGATGGCGCTGCTGTGAGCCTCTTCGCGCAGCTTGGTGGATCGCCCGATGCGGGTGGAACATGGAGCGGCCCTTCAACGGTAGTTGGTGGCAACTACGATTCCGCCACGATGACGCCGGGCGTTTACACCTACACGGTTACAGGCGCGGCGCCATGCACCAACGCGAGCGCGACGATCACCGTCACCGAGAACGCCGCGACCAACGCAGGCACCGATGGCAGCGTGACCGTCTGTGATGCCGGTGCTGCTGTGAGCCTCTTCGCGCAGCTTGGTGGAGCGCCGGATGCAGGCGGAGCATGGAGCGGGCCGAGCACGGTGGTCGGTGGCAACTACGACC
>JBATND010000069.1:0-4162 GCA_049290175.1 Flavobacteriales bacterium
CCCAACACCAGCGTGAGCATGACCATCAACGGTCCCGCGCCCATGCTGCTCGGCTTCTTCATGAACGCCGCGATCGATCAGAATTGCGAAAAATTCATTCGTGCAAACGGACTCGTTGATGAAGTTGAACGCAAGATCCAGGAGAGATGGGGTTCCATTGCTGATTCGCTAATTGCTGATTCGGCCGCGCGTGGGACTGGCGCGAATGCCGCGATCAGCAATCAGCAATCAGCAATCCGCCCGAAATATCACGGTACCATCCCGGAGGGAAATGACGGACTTGGGTTGTTGCTGTTGGGCATCACCGGTGACCAAGTGCTCCCCGCCGACGTCTACGCCAAGATCAAGGCCGATACCCTTGCGCAGGTCCGCGGCACCGTGCAGGCCGACATCCTCAAGGAAGACCAGGCGCAGAACACCTGCATCTTCAGCACCGAGTTCGCGCTGCGCTTGATGGGCGATGTGCAGCAATACTTCATAGACAAGAAGGTCCGCAACTTCTACAGCGTCAGCATCAGCGGCTACCACATCGCGGAGGCCGGCGCCAACCCCATCTCCCAGCTCGCCTTCACGCTCAGCAACGGCTTCACCTACGTGGAGTACTACCTCAGCCGGGGCATGGACATCAACGCCTTTGCGCCCAACCTGAGCTTCTTCTTCAGCAACGGCATGGACCCCGAGTACGCCGTGATGGGCCGCGTGGCGCGCCGCCTCTGGGCCAAGGTGCTCAAGCACCGCTACGGCGCCGACGAGCGCAGCCAGATGCTCAAGTACCACATCCAGACCAGCGGCCGCAGCCTCCACGCGCAGGAGATCGACTTCAACGACATCCGCACCACGTTGCAGGCGCTCTACGCCATCTACGACAACTGCAACAGCCTGCACACCAACGCCTACGACGAGGCCATCACCACGCCCACGGAGGAGAGCGTGCGCCGCGCCATGGCCATCCAGCTCATCATCAACCGCGAGCTCGGCCTGGCCAAGAACGAGAACCCGCTGCAGGGCAGCTTCATCATCGAGGAGCTCACCGACCTGGTGGAAGAGGCCGTGCTCAGCGAGTTCGACCGCATCACCGAACGCGGCGGCGTGCTGGGCGCCATGGAGACCATGTACCAGCGCAGCCGCATCCAGGAGGAAAGCCTCTACTACGAGACGCTGAAGCACACCGGCGAATACCCGATCATCGGGGTGAACACCTTCCTCAGCAGCAAGGGCTCACCCACCATCCTGCCCAAGGAGGTGATCCGCGCCACCGAGGAGGAGAAGGAGGCCCAGATCGCCACGGTGGAGAACCTGCGCGCGGCCTACAGCGAGGAAGCGGCGAAGGCGATCAAGGATCTGCAGCAGGCGGCGATCAAGAACGAGAACATGTTCGCGGTGCTGATGGAAGCGACGAAGTATTGCAGCTTGGGGCAGTTGACGGCGGCGATGTTCGAGGTGGGGGGACAGTACAGAAGGAACATGTAAGCCCTCACACCGCCCTATCTTTGCTGTATGACCAACCGCATCAACAAAGGCAAACGCGGCATCGAGGTGGAGCTCGATGTGATGTTGGTGAAAGAAGGCGACTTCTGGGTGGCCCTGGCGCCTGCGCTGCGTGTCACCGGTTATGGCAAGACCCCGGCCGAGGCCAAGAAGTCCTTCGCGGTGGAGGCCGACATCTTCTTCGAGGAAACGGCCAAGCGCGGCACTTTGGAGAAGCTGCTGATCGAGTATGGTTGGGTGCTGAGCAAGGACAACTTCCAGCCGCCCACCGGCGTGGACCAGGCCAGCGTGGTGAACCTGCTGCACGCACAGGCCGGCAAGCCCACCTTCTTCACCCGAAAGGTGGCCATACCAGCTTGATCCATGCGCCCGAAGCCGATACCGCTCCGGGACTTTCTCAAGTACCTGCACAAGAGGGGGCTCGTCGGCTATGGCCGCAAGTCGGGCAGCCATGAGCGCTTCGACTACCCAGAGCCCGAGCGTAAGCTGCTGAGGCCCGTCACAGTTGACCACCATTACAGCGAGGTGCCCAGCTTGCACATCCAGACCAACCTGATGACCCTGGGCATCACCTACGAGCAGTTCCTCAAGGAGTTGGTGGAGTTGGGTATCGTGAAACAGAAGGGTGGAAAGGGGAAAAAGTGAGCGGTGAAGACTTCGCCTTTCTTATGGAGGCGACCAAGTACTGCTCACTCGGTCAACTGACGCAAGCCATGTTCGAGGTGGGCGGTCAGTACCGCCGCAACATGTAGCCCTCAAGCTCCCTTATCTTTGGGTCACGCCTCCGCATCAGCTACGGCGCACAACGCATGGCATTCGACCGCAGCGGCTTCCGGATCGACCTCACCCCCGACCAGGTGGTGGAGCTGGCCAAGCAATTGCCCGGCAAGCAGAAGCTGGAGCTGGCCAAGGCGCTGGAGCGTGAAGGGCTCCTTACGCGGCTGGAACAGATCATGGAGGCGCTGAAGGATGTCGATATCGACGAGGAGACCATCCGCAAGGAGGTGGAGATCGTAAGGGCCAAGCGCTATGCGGCGTGGAAAAAGAAAGCCGCCAAGAGCCGTCGTTGACGTCAACGTGCTGATCAGCCTGCTGATCGGCAAACGTCTACGGGGCTTTCTGCATGCGCTGAGCGAACGGGATGTCGTCCTGCTGGTGAGCGGGCCCTTGCTGGCGGAGTTCATGGACGTGGCCAGCCGGCCGAAGCTCAGGAAGTACTTCCCTGTGGCGCTCGCCCATGAATTGGAGCTGATCCTCACCGGCCTGGGCGAACGCGTGGACGTGGAGCCAGGATCGCCCCAAGCCATATCCCGCGACCCCAAGGACGACTACCTCCTGCTGATGGCGCGGAAGGGCAAGGCCGATGTGCTCATCACCGGCGATGATGACCTGCTCAAGCTGGAGCGCTTCGGGAAGGCGCGCATCCTTTCCCCGCGTGCGTTCACCAATGAGTTCATCAAATGACCATCCCCGAGGACATCCGCATCAAGAAAGCCACCTACGTGGGTGACTACACCATCCGCTTCACCTTCACCGATGGGCGCGTGAGCGAGATCGACTTCCATCCCTTCCTGAGCGCAGCAGGCCAGAATCCCATGAACAGCCAGTACCTGGATGTGCTGCGCTTCCGGCAGTTCAAGCTGCACCGCAACGTGGATGTGCACTGGGACGACTGGGAGATGTGCTTCCGCTTCGAGACGCTCTACACGGGGAAGCTCCCCAAGATGCCCAAACCCCTTGCCCGGACTGTAAGGCGCAGGAGCCAAACTCGAGCAACAGCATCGAAGGCGTGATGCGACGGACAACCATCGGGGTGAACACCTTCCTCAGCAGCGCGCCGTCGCCGAAGCGGCTTTGGCGCGTAGGCGACAAGGGCTCACCCACCATCCTGCCGAAGGAAGTGATCCGCGCTACGGAAGAGGAGAAGGAGGCGCAGATCGCCACGGTGGAGAATCCCGCATCGAGTGCGGGACAGGCACTGCGCGCGGCCTACAGCGCGGAAGGGGCGAAGGCGATCAAGGATCTTCAACAGGCCGCCATTCGCAATGAGAATATGTTTGAGGTCCTCATGGAGGCTACGAAGTATTGCAGCCTGGGGCAACTCACTGCTGCCATGTTTGAGGTGGGGGGCAGTATAGAAGGAACATGTAGGCACGTGTCACACCGAGCGTAGTCGAGGTGTGGGCGTGCCCCCTCGCAAAGCCTCGGGGTTCGGCTTTCCGCTACAAGTCCGCACTCGATCACACCAGCCTTGCGCCTGGGCTCCTCGCTTGCGGGCTTTCCGCTTCAATCCGTCACGCGAAAACGCACAACATCCGTCCGCAAACAATTTTCGAGTGTTCCAATCGGGAACATTCTGCAGAATGCGTCCCGGTAGCTTGCCATGCAGAATGGCAGCGGAGAAGCGAGTGAACATCGTCGGTGGTCGGGTGAAGGAAGCGCGTCTCAAACGCAAGCCTTCAATGACACAAGACCAGCTGTCCGGAAAGCTGGCACTTCTTGGCGTGAGCATTGATCGAGCCGGTATATCCAAGATCGAGATCGGACAGCGAAGTGTGCTCGATTTTGAAGTCAAGGCTCTAGCCAAAGCCCTTGGCGTTGCCGCGGAGTGGTTGCTGAGTGGCAAGTGATCAGTCATGCCAGCCTACTATCGGTCTACCCTCCTTGAGTTTCT
>JBATND010000070.1:0-23535 GCA_049290175.1 Flavobacteriales bacterium
CGTTGCAAGCCATGCGGAACTCCGCATTCTCGTACATGCCGGTCAGTGCAGGATTCAGCATCACGGGCGCGGCATCGTACTGCGACAGATGGCCATCCTGGGCGCGAAGCGTGCTGGCAGCGCCAAGCGAAAGGGCCAGCAGGAAGAGGTTGCTCGTTTTCATGGTTGCTCAGGATTATGCTTAGCGGATCAACGTGACTTTTCCGGAACGGTCGTGCTCCGTGCCATCGACCGAGGTGGCTACCACGGTGTACACGTACACACCGTTGATCTCTGGCTTGCCTTCGTACGTGCCGTCCCAACCAAACGTGGGGTCGCTCGTCTCGAAAATCATCTCGCCCCAGCCATTGAAGATCCTCAGGTTCATGGTTAGGAAGGGACCGCCACGGACATAGAAGATGTCGTTCACGCCATCGCCATTCGGGCTGAATGCGTTCGGTAGTTTCGGCGGAAGGATGTCCTTCGTCTCGATCACGATCAACAGTGAATCCTGATCGCTGCAGCCGTTGGCATTCGTCACCGTTTGCACGATGATGTACTGGCCGGGCGCGTCGTACTCATGGGTGGGCGAAGCGCTCAACGATCCTTGGCCGTCACCGAAGCTGTAGTGCCAGTTGGTGGCGCCCACAGAGCTATCGGCGAAGGCGATCGGCGAATCCGTGAAGAGGTCGCCGGCGATGCTGAAGCCGGCCACCGGTGCGCCAAGCACATCGAAGGTCTCCGTCACCGTGCTGCTGCAGCCGTTCTGCGCGAATACGGTGAGCGTGGCGCTGTACTGGCCAGGCGTAGCGAACGACGTGCTCGTCTGCGGTCCCACGCCCGTTGCGCCATTGCTGAAGCTCCAGTTCCATCCGATGATCGCCGCGCCGGTGGTGGTGCTCGTGCTGGAGAATTGCGTCTGCGATCCTGCGCACGCATTGCTCAGCGTGAAGCTCGCTTGCAGCGGGTTCACGAAGGAGAGGCTCATGGTATCCACAGCGGCCGGACAAGTGCCATTGCCGGTGGTGGTGAGGATGAAGAGCACGCTGCCCATCTGCTCATCGCTAGCGCCTGGTTGGTAGCTCGCGTTGGTGGTGGTGCTGTTCGGGACGAAGGCGCCTGAACCGTTGGTGGTCCATTGCACACCGCCCGCGTTGGCATAGTTGCCGCCTAGTTGCACGATGGCCGAAGCGTCACAGACATTCAGGTCGTTGCCGGCATTCGCGGTGGGAGGTGCTTGCAGCGTAACCACCATGGTGTCGGTGGCAGCAGGACAGCCGCCGTTGCCGGTGGTGCTCAGCACGAATTGCAGCTGGTTGAAGGCCAGGTCGGTTGGGCTAGGAACGTAGGTGGCCGTGGGCGCGCTCGATGCGGGCAGGAAGGTGCCCGTTCCGTTGGTCGTCCACAGGCTGCCGCTCACGCCGCTCACTGCACCAGCTAGTTGCCAGAAGACACCATTGCCGCACACCGTGAGGTCTGCTCCGGCATTCGCGATGCGCGTTGGCCCGATGCCCACGAAGACCGAGTCGGAGCGATTGCCGCACATCCCTTGACCGAAGCCGGTGAGCACGAGATAGACACCACCCGCGATGCTATCGGCCGCAGTGGGCATGTAGCTCGCATTGGCGATGCTGTTGCTCGGCGAGAACGAACCCGTACCCATGGTGAACCACTGCATCGATTCAGCGTGCTGCACGTTGGCGTTCAGTTGCACGGCCTCCAAGCCATTGCAGAGGAGCACATCGGCGCCTGCATTCACCACGGGCGGCACGTTGTAGGTCACCACGAGCGTATCGCGTCCCGCAGGACAACCTTGATTGTCAGTGGTCGCGAGGATCAGGGAGATGTTACCGATCACGAAATCAGCAGGACCCGGCACGTAGGTGGCGCTCAGCGAGGTGTTGTTCGGCATGAAGCTGCCGGTGCCGTTCGTGCTCCAGATGCCGGTGGTCGTTCCCGCCACGGCTCCGTTGAGCAGGATGTTCGGATCGGTGCTGCAGGCCGTCACGTCTGCTCCGGCTTGCGCGGCAAGGCCACCGCCGAAGCTGATCACCATTGCATCCGATACCGCGCTGCAGGGCGCGACACCGGTAGTGGTCACCGTCAAGGTCACTGCGCCCGCGATGCTGTCCGCCGCACTCGGGTAATAGAGCGTTGACAGGCTGTTGGCATTGAAGAAGGTGCCCGAGCCCGATGTGGCCCATGTGCCGCCTGGCGCGTTCACCGCGTTGGCGACGAGCTGGATCGGAGCAGCCGTGCAAGCGATCACATCGTTGCCCGCGTTGATATTCGGCAGTGCATTCACGTTGATCACGATCACATCCGAAGCAGGCAGGCAGGTGCCGTTGGTGATCGTGGTGAAGGTGAGCTGCACAGCGCCCGAAGCGATGTCCGCAGCACTCAAGGTGTAAGTCGCGTTCGGGTTCGTGGTGTTGCTGAAGCTGCCGGAGCCGCTGGTGCTCCATACGCCGCCGCTCGCTCCACCGCTGAAGTTGCCCGCCAGCTGCGCGATGGGCGCATTGGCGCAGAGGGTCTGATCCTCGCCCGCGAAAGCGTAGCTCGAGTTGCCGAAGGTGAGCACCATCTGATCGGATCCGCTCGGGCAGGTGCCCGTGTTGGTGGCGGTGAACGTGAGCACCACCGACCCGTTGGCCACATCGTTGGCCGAGAAGTAATAGGCGGCGTTCAGCACATCGGCGTTCGGGCTGAATGTGCCCGAGCCGGTGCTGGACCACGTTCCGGATGGCGAGCCGTTCTGGATGCTGCCTTGCAGGTTGGCGTAATCGGAAGCCACGCACACGCTCTGGTTGGGACCCGCGCTCACGATGAGGCCATCGGTCAACCAGATGGTCATCGCATCCGACACCGGATTGCAGTTCGCGTTGTTCTGCGATGTGAGGGTGAAGGTGATCTGGCCCGCAGCGATATCAGCCGCGCTGGCCGTGTACGTGGTGTTCAGCGCGCCAGGATTGGCGACCACACCGGTGCCCGTCGTGGTCCACTGGCCCACGTTGGTGATGCCCGAGATCACGCCGTTCAGGTTGAACTGGCTCACCTGGTTGCAATAGGTCTGGTCCGGACCGGCATTCACGTACGGCGCCGGGGAGAGCGTGAGCACCATCGCATCCACTGCATTGTTGCAGGTGTTGGGCGCGCTCAGCGTGAGCGTGACGCTGCCAATCGTGGTATCCAACGCGCTGGGCACATAGGTGGGCGTCAGTACGGTGCTGTTCGGGAAGAAGGAACCGGTGCCTGAGCTGCTCCATTGCACTTGGGTGGCATCGCCGCTGAGCATGCCGTTCAGCGCGGTGACCGCATTGTTGGCGCAAGCCGTTACATCCAAACCTGCGTTCACTGTGCCTGCGGGCAGGATGGAGATGTGCATGGTGCTCGAAGCGGCTTGGCAAACGCCGGTACCGGTTGCGGTCAGCACCAGATCGACGCCAAGCGCCAAGGAATCCTGCGCGCTCGCTTGATACACGTTCGAGAGCGCATTCGCCGGGTTGGTGAAGACTCCTGTTCCCAAGGTGCTCCATACGCCGGTTGTCGAAGCACCGCTCACCGAGCCGTTCACCACCACGCTCAGGTTGCCGAAGCAGGTCACTTGGTCAGCGCCCGCATTCACAACAGATGCCGGCACGATGGTCACGTTCATCTGATCCATCGCATTATCACAACTGTTCACGCTCCAGATGAAGGTGAGCGTGCCGAGTGCTTCATCGCTGGGCGCCATTTGGTACACCGCATCTGCTGCGTCGGCGCTCGGGCTGAAGCTGCCAGCACCAGTGCTGGTCCAGGTTCCTTGCGTTGCATTGCCGGTGATGGTGCCGTTCAGTTGCACCGTGCCGGTAGTGACGCATACCGTTTGATCGGCACCGGCGTTCGCCACTGCGTTCGGAAGGATGGTGATCACCAGCTGATCCGATACCGCTGTGCAGTTGCCGTTGTTGGCAGATGTGAGCGTGAGGGTCACATTGCCATTCAGCGAATCGAGGGTGCTGGCGATGTAGGTCGCGTTCAGCGCATTGGCGCTCGGGCTGAAGCTGCCCGTGCCGCTCGTGCTCCATTGTCCGCTGCTCGCGCCGCCTTGCACAAGGCCATTCAGCGGCACTTGCAATTGGTTGGAGCAAGTGATGAGGTCCGCGCCAGCATCCACCATCGGCGAGGGCGTCACGGTGATCAGCACCTGATCCGATACGGCGAGGCAATTGCCGTTGCCCGTGCTTGTGAGCGTGAGCAGCACGCTGCCGCTCTGCAACTCGAAGGGTGTGAGCGTGTATTGAGCGTCCAGCGCCTGCGCATCGGGCGCGAAGGCACCGAGCCCACCGCTCCACTGGCCTCCGCTGGCCACCGTGATGGCACCGTTCAGGCTCACCACCGGATTATTCATGCACACGTTCAGGTCGGCACCGGCATTCGCCGTAGGTGCTGGCGTGAACGTTACCACGACCGTGTCGCGCACGGAGAGGCAATTGCCGTTGCCCGTGCTCGTGAGGTAGAGCGACAGCGAGCCGCTGGCCAGTTCACCGGCCGTTGGCGTGTAAACAGGACTCAGCACGTTGGCCGAGGGCGCGAAGCTTCCATTGCCGCCGCTCCAGGTGCCGCCGCTCGCATTGGCAACATCACCTGTCAACTGCACAGCAGGATTGTTCGTGCAAATCTGGATGTCGCTGCCAGCGCTCACGATGGGCGCACCGGTAAACACGATGACCATCTGATCCGAGACCGGCGCGCAATTCACCGTACCGGTCGAGGTGAGCGTCAGCGTCAAACTGCCTGCGGCGATCTCGGCTGCAGTGGGCGTGTATTGCATCACCAACGCGGTGCTGCTGGGGAAGTAGGTGCCCGCGCCGCCGCTCCATTGGCCAGCAGGCGCGTTGCCCACGAAGCCGTTAAGCGATACAACCGGATTGTTCGCGCAGATCTGCTGATCGGGTCCCGCATTCACGACAGGCGCCGGATCGAAATGCACCACGAGGCTGTCGCGCACCACATTGCAATTGCCCATGCCGGTGGTGCTCAGCACGATGGTGATCTGGCCCGAAGCAATCTCGCTCAGCGTTGGGGCATACGTGGCATTCAAGCTGTTCGCGTTCGGCGTGAACGTACCGTTAACGCCGCTCCAGGCACCGCCCGTGGCAACGGTCACCGCGCCATTCAGGCTCACGTTCGGCGTGTTCGCGCACAGGAAGACATCGGCACCCGCATTCGCTGTAGGCGCAGGAGTGAACTGCACCTGCAATGAGTCGCGCGAGGAGAGGCAGCCGCCGTTGCCGGTAGAGGTGAGGTAGAGCCATAAGCTACCCGCCGTGATCTCCGCAGCGGTGGGTGTGTAAACCGCATTCAGCGTTGCGGCATTCGGCTCGTAAGCACCGCTACCGCCGCTCCAAGCGCCGCCCGTGGCATTGAGCACTTGGCCGCTAAGGCTCACAGCCGCATTGTTCGCGCAGAGCACTTGAGATGCCCCCGCCTCCACGATGGGCGCCGACGTGATGGTCAGCACCACCTGGCTGCTCACGGCATTGCAGAAGCCATTGCCCGTGCTCGTGAGCGTGATGGTGGCTGTTCCCGCCGCGACTTCAGCCGCAGTCGGCGTGTAGGTCGCGTTCAGGTTGCTCGCGCTCGGCTCGAAGGTGCCCGCACCGGACCAGATGCCGCCCGCTGCGTTCTGCACGGAGCCAGACAACTGCGCGCTGGGGTTGTTCGCGCAGGATTGCAGCGCGCTGCCAGCACTCACGATCGGCGACGGATTGATGGTGATCACCATCTGATCGCTCACCGCATTGCAGATGCCATTGCCCACCGACGTGAGCGTGAGCGTCACGGTTCCTGCAGCGATCTCGGCCGCGCTGGGCACGTAGGTCGCATTCAAGGTGCTGTTGTTCGGCGTGAAGCTGCCCGCACCACCACTCCAAAGCCCGCCGGTCGCGATGGTCACGCTGCCATTCAGGCTCACCGAGGCGTTGTTCGCGCAGGTGATGACATCCGCCCCAGCATCAACTGTAGGCGCTGGCGTGAATTGGAAGCTCACTTCATCGGTCACAGCTGAGCAACCGTTGTTCTGCGTGGTGGTGAGCGTAAGCGTCACCTGGCCTGCGGCGAGTTCGCCTGCACTAGGCGTGTACACCGCGTTCAGTGTGTTGGCATTCGGGCTGAAGCTGCCTTGCGCGCCAGACCATGCACCACCGCTTGCCACGGTGACGCTGCCCGCCAGCTGGATGCTCGCGTTGTTCGCGCAGCGCACGCCATCGAGGCCCGCATTGGCGGTGGGCGAAGGCGTGAAGGTGATCAGCACCTGATCCGACACTGCCGTGCAATTGCCATTGCCGATGGTGGTCAAGGTCAGCGTGAGGCTGCCTGCGGCGATCTCGGCTGGTGTGGGCGTGTACACCGCATTCAACGAGGCGATGGAAGGCGTGAAGCTGCCCGCGCCACCGCTCCATTGTCCGCCGCCTGCGCCGCTCACCGATCCGCCGAGCTGCACATTGGCGTTGTTGCTGCATACGAAGAGGTCGTTGCCTGCATTCGCGCTCGGCGAGGCGATGATGGTGATCACCATCTGATCGCTCACGGCGTTGCACAAGCCGTTCTGCGTGCTGGTGAGCGTGAGTGTTGCGGTACCGAGCGCCACTTCAGCGGGGCTGGGCACGTAGGTCGCGTTCAGCGCGGTGTTGTTCGGCATGAAGCTGCCGCCACCTCCTGTCCACACGCCGCCGCCAGCGATCGTCACGGAGCCGTTCAGTACTACTGTGGGATCGTTCGCGCACACCGTGCGATCGAGACCGGCGTTCAC
Source organism: Flavobacteriales bacterium (assembly GCA_049290175.1). Classification (GTDB taxonomy): domain Bacteria; phylum Bacteroidota; class Bacteroidia; order Flavobacteriales_F; family PHOS-HE28; genus PHOS-HE28. Next base: position 6,773 of record JBATND010000070.1, read on the forward strand.
CACCGGGCTCTGCGAGAAGAAGATCTGCACCTGGTCGCTCACCGGCGCGCAGGTTCCATTGCCGGTGCTGCTGAGGGTCAGCGTCACCGAGCCATTGTTCAGTTCGGAAGTGCTAGGCGTGTACACCGCGTTCAGCGCGTTGATGCTGGGCGAGAACACGCCGGTTCCGCCACTCCAGATGCCGCCTCCAGCATTGCTCACCGATCCGGCGAGCTGCACGTTGGCGTTGTTGGAGCACACGGTCTGATCAATGCCTGCATTCACCACGGGCGCAGGAGCGATGCTGATCACCATCTGGTCGATGACCGCATTGCACAGACCATTGCCAGTGCTGGTGAGCGTGAGAGTCACTGTGCCAGCGGCCACTTCGCCAAGCGTGGGCGTGTAGGTCGCGTTCAGGTTCGTGTTGCTCGGATTGAAGGTGCCCGAACCGCCGCTCCATACGCCGCCGGTGGCATTGTTCACTACGCCAGCGAGCTGGGCCGTTGGCTGGTTGGCGCATACGCTAAGGTTTGCACCTGCATTCACTACCGGTGCGGGCGTGATCGTGATCACCACTTGATCGCTCACCGGATTGCTGTTGCCGTTGCCCACCGTGGTGAGCGTGAGCGTCACGCTGCCAGCGGCGATCTCCGCAGCCGATGGCGTGTATGTGGCATTCAGCGCGCTGCTGTTCGGATTGTAAGTGCCCGTGCCGCCGCTCCAGATGCCGCCGGTTGCGATGGTCACGCTGCCATTCAGCACAACAGCCGGGTTGTTGGCGCATACGGTCTGATCGGGGCCCGCATTCGCTGTGGGTGCGGCCGAGAAGAAGATGGTCATCGCATCGGCAGCAGGCGCGCAGCTGCCATTGCCGGTGGTGGTCAAGGTCAGCGTCACGCTACCAGCGGCGATCTCCGCAGCGGTTGGCGTGTACACCGCGTTCATCGTGGTGTTATTCGGACTATATGAGCCAGCACCGCCGCTCCAGCTACCGCCCGTTGCCACGGAGAAGCTGCCCGCCAATGTGGTGTTGGCATTGTTCGAGCTCACCGTTTGATCAGGTCCCGCATTCGCAACAGGAGCTGCGGTGTAGTTCAACTGCACCTGATCGCTCACCGCATTGCACAAGCCGTTGCCGGTGGTGGTGGCCGTGAGGATCACGAAACCATTGGCGACCTCGATCGGCGAAGGCGTGTAGGTGATGTTCTGCGCGGTGCTGCCCGGCGAGTAAAGGCCCGTGCCACCCGACCATTGCACGCCCGTTGCGCCGGTGATCGCCGCGTTCAAGGTGGCCGTGGCGTTGTTGCCGCAGAGCGATTGATCCGCGCCCGCATTCACCGTGGGCGCTGGTGTGATGGTGTAGGTGACCTGCGAAGTCACCGGGTTGCAGAGCCCGTTGCCAGCGGAGGTGAGCGTGAGCGTCACCGTTCCTGCGGCGATCTCCGCAGCAGTGGGCGCATAGCTCGCGTTCAGCGTGATGTTGTTGGGCGTGAAGGTTCCGCTGCCGCCGCTCCACACGCCGCCTGCTGCGCCCGTCACCGAGCCATTGAGGGCGATGCTGCTCGCGTTGGCGCAAACCGTTCCGTTGGCTCCGGCGCTCACGATCGGCGCGGGCGTGTAGGTGATGATGCGCGTGCTGGTGGCGGGCATACAAGTGCCGTTGCCCGTGGTCGTCAAGGTCAAAGTCACTTGCCCTGCCGCGATATCCGCAGCGCCGGGCGTGTAGGTCGCATTCAATGTGCTCGCATTCGGCGAGAAGGTGCCGGTGCCGCCGCTCCAGATGCCGCCCGTGGCCACTTGCACGCTGCCATTCAGCGCAACCGCCGCGTTGTTCGCGCACACGGTCACATTGGGGCCTGCGTTCGCCGTGGGCGAATCGGTGAAGAGGATCACCATCTGATCGGTGGCGGCATTGCACAGGCCGTTACCGGTGGTGGTGAGCGTGAGCGTCACACTGCCGCTGGCGATCTCCGCAGCGGTGGGCGTGTACAACGCGCTCATGTTCGTGGCGCTCGGATCGAAGGTTCCGTTGCCGCCGCTCCACACGGCGCCCGTAGCCACGGTGAATGCACCGGCGAGCGCGGTAACCGGATTGTTGGCGCATTGCGTGCGGTCGGCACCGGCGTTGGCCGTGGGCGCTGGCGTAATCGTGAAGGTGACGTTGCTGCTCACGGCGCTGCAGTTGCCGTTGCCCACCGTGGTGAGCGTCAAGGTCACTGTGCCAGCGGCGCGTTCGGCCGCGCTCGGCGTGTACACCGCGTTCAGTGTGCTGTTGTTCGGGCTGAAGGTGCCCGTGCCGCCGCTCCAGATCGCGCCCGTGGCAACCGTGATGCTGCCATTCAGGTTGATCGAAGCGTTGTTGGCGCAGACCGTTTGGTTGGCACCCGCACTCACCGTGGGCGCAGGCGTGAACGTGATCACACGGCTACTCGAGACCGCATTGCAATTGCCGTTGCCCGTGCTGGTGAGCGTCAAGGTCAGCGTGCCCGCAGCGATCTCCGCAGGTGTTGGGGTGTAGGTAGCGTTCAGCGTGGTGTTGTTCGGCGTGAAGCTGCCCAGGCCACCGCTCCAGATTCCGCCGGTAGCCACCGTCACGCTGCCATTCAGCGGTATCACTGCGTTGTTCGCGCAGAACGAGGCCGGAGGGCCCGCATTCACCGTGGGCGATGGCGTGAAGGTCAAGGTGATGTTGCTGCTCACGGCATTGCACAGGCCATTGCCCGTGGTGGTGAGCGTGAGCGTCACGCTGCCGCTGGCGATCTCCGCCGCAGTGGGCGTGTAGGTCGCGTTCACGTTGTTGGGGCTGGGGCTGAAGGTGCCCGCGCCACCGCTCCAGGTCGCGCCGGTGGCCACGGTGTATGTGCCGTTCAGCGTAGCGACCGGATTGTTCGTGCAGAGCGTCTGCGCAGCACCGGCATTCGCCGTGGGCGCAGGCGTGATGGTGAAGGTGACATTGCTGCTCACCGCATTGCAATTGCCGTTGCCCGTGCTCGTCAAGGTGAGCGTCACGGTGCCTGCGGCGATCTGCGCCGCCGTTGGCATGTAGGTCGCGTTCAGTGCCGTGTTGCTGGGGCTGAAGCTTCCACCGCCCGCGCTCCAAGCGCCGCCGGTCGCACCGGTAACGCTTCCATTCAAACTGATCAACGGCGCATTCGCGCACACAGTGCCATTGGCGCCTGCATTCACGATGGGCGCAGGCGTGAAGGTGATCACCTTGTTCGCCGAGACCGCATTGCAATTGCCGTTGCCGGTAGTGGTGAGCGTGAGCGTCACGATGCCGTTCGCGATCTCAGCCGGCGTCGGTGTGTAGGTCGCGTTCAGCGCCGTGTTGTTCGGCGTGAATGAACCGGCGCCGCCGCTCCACACGCCGCCCGTGGCACCGCCAACCGTTCCGTTCAGCGCAACGATCGAATTGTTCGCGCAGATCGTCGCATCGGCTCCCGCGCTCACCGTGGGCGCAGGCGTGAAGTTCAAGGTGACGTTGCTGCTCACCGCGTTGCAGAGGCCGTTGCCCGTGGTGGTGAGCGTGAGCGTCACATTGCCGTTCGCGATCTCCGCAGCGCTCGGCGTGTACACCGCGCCGAGGTTGGTATTGCTCGGGTTGAAGCTGCCATTGCCGCCGCTCCAGATGCCGCCCGTCGCCACCGTGATGCTGCCGTTCAGGGCCGCTGCCGGGTTGTTGGCGCACAGCGTGAGGTTGCTACCTGCATTCGCTGTGGGCGCTGGCGTAATGGTGAAGGTGACGTTGCTGCTCACCGCGTTGCAATTGCCGTTGCCTGCGGATGTCAACGTGAGCGTTACCGTGCCTGCTGCGATCTGCGCCGCCGTGGGCATGTAGGTCGCATTCAAGGTGGTGTTGTTCGGCGTGAAGGTTCCAGAGCCGCCGCTCCAGATCGCTCCGGTTGCTCCGCTCACACTGCCGTTCAGGTTGATCAGCGGCGCGTTGGCGCACACGGTGCCGTTGGTGCCCGCATTCACGATGGGCGAAGGCGTGAAGGTGATGGCGACGTTGCTGATCGCGGCCACGCAATTGCCGTTGCCCGTGGTGGTGAGCGTAAGGTTGAGGATGCCCGCAGCGATCTCGGCCGCCGTGGGAGCGTAGCTCGCATTCAGTGCGGTGTTGTTCGGCGTGAAGGATCCCGCGCCGCCGCTCCAGATGCCGCCCGTCGCGATGGTGACGCTTCCATTGAGCGCTACCGTGGGATTGTTGGAGCAAACCGAGATGGCGCTGCCCGCATTGGCCGTGGGCGAAGGCGTGAACGTGATCACCATCGCATCGCTCACCGCATTGCACAGGCCGTTGCCCGTGGTGGTGAGCGTGAGCGTCACCGAGCCGTTGGCGATTTCGGCAGCAGTTGGCGTGTAGGTCGCGTTCACGTTGTTCGCGCTGGGGCTGAAGCTGCCCGCACCGCCGCTCCAGATCACGCCAGTGGCCACTGAGAAAGCGCCGTTCAGCGTTACCGTAGCGTTGTTCGAGCAAAGCGTCTGGTCCGCACCGGCGTTCACCGTAGGCGCAGGCGTGATGGTGAAGGTCACCTGGTCGCTCACCGCGTTGCACAAGCCATTGCCCGTGGAAGTGAGCGTGAGCGTCACCGTGCCAGCGGTGCGTTCGGCTGCCGTGGGCGTGTAGGTGGCGTTGAGCGTTGTATTGTTGGGCGAGTAGGTGCCAGCGCCGCCGCTCCAGATGCCGCCCGTTGCGCCGATCACGGATCCGTTCAATACGATGGCCGCGTTGTTGGCGCAGACCGTTCCATTCGCTCCGGCATTCACCACTGGTGCTGGCGTGTAGTTGATCACCTTGGTATCGCTTACGGCCACGCAATTGCCATTGCCCGTGGTGGTGAGCGTGAGGGTCACGATGCCCGCTGCGATCTCGCCAGCCGTAGGCGTGTAAGTGGCGTTCAGCGCGGTGTTGTTCGGGATGAATGAACCCGCGCCGCCGCTCCATACGCAGCCCGTTGCAATAGCGACCGATCCGCCGAGCGCAACGCTCGCGTTGTTCGCGCAGCGTGTCACATCAGGACCGGCATTCGCTGTGGGCGATGCCGTGAACGTGAGCACGACATCGTCGCTCACCGCCGCGCAATTGCCATTGCCCGTGGTGATGAGCACGAGCGTCACGTTGCCCGTTGCAATCTCCGCTGCGGTGGGCGTGTAGGTGGCGCTCATGTTCGTAGCGCTCGGGCTGAAGGTGCCAGCGCCGCCGCTCCAGATGCCGCCCGTTGCTGTGGTGAAGCTGCCGAGCAGATTAGCCGTGGCGTTGTTCGAGCAGAGGCTCTGATCAGCGCCCGCATTGGCCGTGGGTGCCACCGTGATGGTGTAGGTCACCTGGGCAGCCACCGGATTGCAAAGGCCATTGCCCGTCGATGTCAATGTGAGCGTGACCGTGCCCGCAGCGCGTTCAGCAGCCGTCGGCGTGTAGGTCGCGTTAAGCGCGGTGTTGCTCGGCGAGTAGCTGCCAGCACCACCGGTCCAGATGCCGCCCGTTGCGCCGGTGATGGATCCGTTCAATACTATCGCTGCATTGTTCGCGCAAACGCTGCCGTTCATTCCTGCGCTCACGATGGGCGCGGGCGAGAAGCTGATAGTGCGGCTGCTGGTGGCCGGGTTGCAGGTGCCGTTGCCCGTGGTAGTGAGGATCAATGTCACCGATCCGTTGGCGATCTCCGCAGCCGTGGGCGTGTAGGTCGCGTTGAGCGCGGTGTTCGAGGGACTGAAGGATCCCGTGCCGCCGCTCCAGATTCCGCCGGTGGCGAGCGTCACGCTGCCGTTGAGGGCGATGCTCGCATTGTTCGCGCATACCGTGCTGTTCGCGCCTGCATTCGCGGTTGGCGAAGGCGTGAAGGTGAGCAGCACAGCATCGCTCACCGCCATGCAATTGCCATTGCCCGTGGTGGTGAGCGTGAGCGTCACTGCGCCGTTGGCGATCTCCGCAGCCGTGGGCGTGTAGGTGGCGTTCATGTTCGTGGTGCTCGGGTCGAAGGTGCCCGCGCCACCGCTCCAGATTCCGCCCGTTGCCACCGTGAAGCTGCCGTTCAAGGTCACCGCTGCGTTGTTGCCGCAGAGCACGCGGTCCATGCCTGCATTCACCGTTGGTGCAGGCGAGAAGGTGTAGATCACTTGATGGCTCACCGCGTTGCAGAGGCCATTGCCGGTGCTCGTGAGGGTGAGCGTGAGCGTGCCCGCCGCGATCTCCGCTGCCGTGGGCGTGTAGCTCGCATTCAAGGTGGTGTTGTTCGGCGAGTAGCTGCCAGCGCCGCCGCTCCAGATGCCACCGGTCGCACCGGTTACGCTACCGTTCAGCGCGATGACCGCGTTGTTGGCGCACACCGTCGCATTCGTTCCAGCCGATACGACCGGAGCTGGCGTGATGCTGATCACCTTGCTGCTCGTGGCCGCAATGCAATTGCCGTTGCCCGTGGTGGTAAGCGTGAGCGTCACCGTGCCCGCTGCGATCTCGGCAGCCGATGGCGTGTAGGTGGCGTTGAGCGTGGTGTTGTTCGGGCTGAAGGAACCGCTGCCGCCGATCCAGATGCCGCCCGTAGCGATGCTCACCGATCCGTTCAGGGCCAGTGCCGCATTGTTCGCGCACACCGTAGCGTTGCCGCCTGCATTCGCCGTGGGCGAAGCGGTGAAGGAGATCACCATCTGATTCGCGGCCGCCAAGCAGCTGCCATTGCCGGTGGTGGTGAGCGTGAGCGTGACCGAGCCCGATGCGATCTCCGCCGCTGTCGGCGTGTAGGTCGCGCTCATGTTCGTGGTGCTCGGGTCGAAGGAGCCATTGCCGCCGCTCCAAACGCCGCCCGTTGCAACCGTGAAGCTTCCTGCGAGCGAGGCCACGGGATTGTTGGCGCACAGTACCTGATCGGCTCCCGCGTTGGCTGTTGGTGCGGGCGTTATGGTGTAGGTGACCTGCGCGCTCTCGGCGTTGCAAGTGCCATTGCCCACCGAGGTCAGCGTGAGCGTTACGCTGCCAGCAGCGATCTCGGCTGCTGAAGGCGCATAGGTCGCGTTGAGCGTGCTGTTGTTCGGCGCGAAGGTTCCCGAGCCGCCGCTCCAGATGCCGCCGGTGGCTCCGGTCACGCTGCCATTCAAGCTGATGGTCGAAGCGTTGGCGCACACGATGCCATTCGCGCCGGCGCTCACGATGGGCGCTGGCGTGAAGGTGATCACACGGTTGCTCGTTACGGGCAGGCAATTGCCATTGCCGGTTGTGGTGAGCGTGAGCGTCAAGGTGCCCGCTGCGATCTCGGCAGCCGTGGGCGTGTAGTTGGCGTTGAGCGCTGTGTTGCTGGGGCTGAAGGCGCCGGTGCCACCGCTCCAGATTCCGCCTGCCGCGCCGGTCACGCTGCCATTCAGAGCGATCGCCGCATTGTTCGCGCAGGCCGAGCTGTTCGCGCCAGCGTTCGCGGTGGGCGCAGCCGTGTACGAGAGCAGCACCTGGTCATTCACTGCAAGGCAATTGCCGTTGCCGGTAGTGGTGAGCGTGAGCGTCACGGAGCCCGAAGCGATCTCCGCCGCCGTGGGCGTGTAGGTGGCGCTCATGTTCGTGGTGCTCGGGTCGAAACTGCCCGCACCACCGCTCCAGATGCCGCCAGTGGCAACGGAGAAAGCACCATTCAAGGTGGCGACCGCATTGTTCGCACAGAGCGTTTGATCCACACCGGCATTCACCGTGGGCGCTGGCGTGAAGGTGAGCAGCATGCTATCGGCAACAGCTTGGCAAACGCCATTGCCCGTGGAGGTCAAGCGGATCCACACTTGCCCTGCTGTGAGCACTGCGGCGCTCGGCGTGTAGGTCGCGTTCAGGTTGCTGTTGCTGGGCAGGAAGGTGCCGCTGCTCGCTGTCCAAACGCCACCAACGGCATTAAGCACGCTGCCCGCGAGCTGCACCACGGGGTTGTTGCGGCAGACATTCTGATCGGGGCCAGCGTCGGGGATCGGTTGCGGGCTGAAGGTCACCACCATGGCATCGCTGGCAGGCGTGCAAGGGCCCGTCGAAGTCAATGTCAGGGTCACGTTGCCGATGGCGAGGTCGCCGATGCTGGGCTCGTAGGTGGCGGAGAGCGAAGTGGCGCTGGGCGAGAAGGTGCCGCTGCCGCTGGTGGTCCAGATGCCGGTGGTGCTTCCACCGGAAACAGAGCCATTCAAGGTGACGTTCTCGCCGGCGCATCGCGTCTGATCGGCGCCCGCATTCACCAAGATCTCACCCGCGAACTCCGAGAAGAAGCCATACCGGCAACCCGAAGAGGCGCCACCATTGATGATCGCGAGCGAGAACACATCCGTGGTATTGGTCACGATGAAGGCTTGGTTCACCGGCACCTGCGTGGTGTTGTACTGGATGCGCGCGGCCATCCATTGGCCTCCCGTTCCGGGCACCGCTTGAAACGCAGAACCCGGTATCGTTGCCGTACCGGGTCCAGTCACCACGAAGTTGTTCTGCGATCCGTTCCGAACCAGCAGGTTCAAGAAGAAGGATTCCGTCGTGGATCGCGTGAAGCTGAGCTGTGTGCTGCCCGCGCAATTGAGCGGCGGCAAGATCGCCATGCCTTGCTCGCAACCGAATCCGGTGACGTGGATGGCATACAGCGGCTTCGAGCCGGTGACCAGCGTGGCGTTGTTCGCCGCGCCCGCCAGGTAATCCATGTCGTGGCGGTAGTACTGACCTGCGAAGAGCGTGGCCACCGGTGTTGGGTTGCCATCGATGAAGACCTGCGTATTGTTCTGCACGGCCATCACGAAGAGCGACTCGTCACCGTTATTGTTCAGCGCGCCCTTCACCGCCACGTACTCGGTGCCGAGGATGTTCACCGGCACGATCTGGTCGAGCATCAGGTCATAGCAGCCGCCCGAAGGGTTGTGGTTCGAGTCGTCCTTGATGGAGACCGCGATGGGCCTGTCCGAAAGCACAACCGCACCCGAGGGGTGCGTCATGGGATCGGTGTGCGTTGCGGGAACCGTGTTCGCCGTGGAGTAGGTCTGACCGGCGTTCAGCGTCACCGTCCATGGCGTCAGCGCCGGATGGCCATCCACCGCAACCGGGCTGTAAATCAGCACCGTGGTGTTGTTCTCCGTGGCCACGATGTCGAACGAGGCGAAGGCGAGGTCCGCGTTATTCGGAACGAAGCTGTGGTTGTAAAAGGGCGCGTGCTTGTGCAGCGGAATGTAGAACTCGGTGCCCAGGCCATTGGCACCCTTCAGCGCCATGATGTCCGGGTTATTGGTATTGCTCGGCTCGTAGTAGCAAGTGATGTTGGCCGTTGACTGGATTCGCAGGCCCGTATTGAGGATGGTATTGGTAGGGCGCGTCTCCAACTGCGCCTTCAGCGCCGTGAGGTTGTGCCGCACGGCCGAGTTCGCCGGGATGTTGAGCACGATGGGCGAACCACCGTTGAACGCGGGGTTTGCCGGCTGCGAGACCGTGACTGTTGCGGCCGCATTGCCGGTAGTGACATTGAGGAAGATGGGCTCATCGCCGGGCATATTGTGCCGCAGCGTGACGTCCGGTGGAGCCATCCAGAACTCGGTCCCGGTCTGTGCGTGCAGTATTCCAGCAAGGAAAACGGCAAGCACCGTGAGCAGTGCCTTTTTCATTCCAGTAAGTTCAGTTCGACCCATGAGTGGTGGGCCGGGGCCGTTCTACGCAGAACCTCCGGCCGGGTTCGTTCGTCGGATTTCCGCGCCCGCCCGTCGCAGGCTGCTGGGCCTCAATGACCTCAGTGGCAAAAGGCCCCCCTTGCACCCGCCGCGTACTTTGGCGCAGCCCTTGGGGGCCAGCACCGCATGTCTCGTCCACTGCTCCTATTGCTGCTCGGCACCCTGTGCGTGGCGGCTGCGCTGCTGATCGATGAGCCGGACCCCGAAGCGCGGTTGGCTGGGGCTGCCGATCGCCTCCAGCGCCGTGTGGCGGCCGCACAAGCCGAACTGGACCAGAGCACTGAGGAGCATGCGCGATTGGTCGCGGAGAATGGCCCGGCCCAATGGCTGCAACTCAACAGCAGCGCGCTTGAACGTGAACGGCATCGCACCGGTGCCGCTTACCTCGTGCTCATCGACGACAGTGTCACAGCTTGGTCGGGCGATGGCCCGCGAATGCGGCTGGACAAGGAGCATCGCTTGCGCAGCGAGGTAACCATCGGAGACCTGCGCTTATTGGCTACCCGGCCCGTCTGGCAAGTGCCCCCGGTACGCAACCGCTATCTGCGCGAGGGCTTTCATCCATCATTGGAAGCACCCGAAGGTCTGGTCGTGGCAGAAGAGAACCAAGGGGGCAAGGCCATCAAGGACATCTATGGTGGCGAACTCTTCTTCGTTGCTTGGCGCGAAGGCGCCTTGGAGCTCGGCAACTGGCTGTGGTGGCGCGGTGCGATGATCGCCCTAGCGGCCGCCTTCCTGCTCGGGGATTTCTGGATCCTTTGTACACGTCTGTCCATTCGCTTGGGCGCCGGACCGACCCTCGCGCTCTTCACTCTAATCATCTTAAGCGCACGATGGGCTACGCTTGCTTCAGGCCACACCGCGCCCTTTGATCGCTGGCCCTTGTTCGATCCAGCTGTGGCCGCTTCGCCGCTCTTTCCTTCGCTCGGCGACCTCTTGATCAATGCCGTCCTGCTGCTCGTCATCGGGGCCTTTGCCCTTCGTGCTTCACGCTCCAGCGAACCAACCAGCAGCACGCCCCGCGCCGCACTGCTGATGGCCATGGTCCTCTGCTATGCTGCATGGGTGTCGGCACTCATCACCAGCTTGGTGCGCAACAGCACCATCGACCTCGACCTCTACCACATCCAGGGTGTCGGGCCGAATGGGGCGGCGGCCTTGCTCGCCACGGCACTGCTATTCGGCGCCTGGTGCTTGACCGCCTTGGCCGCCATGAACCATCTGCGCAAGGTTGGGACGTGGCTTCACTGGGGATTGATCATGCTCCCCGGCATCGCGCTCATCATCGCACTATGCCATGTGCTCTTCGGATTGAACGATCCGGTCGCTTGGCTGTGGCCCTTGCCGGTGCTCGCCTTCATGGTATGGGGGCTGAAGCGCTCTTTCGGGTTCGCCCAAGGCACCTTGCTCGTGGGCTGCTTGGCCGCAGCAGGCGCGCACAGCATCACCACGCAGATGAGCGAGCGCGAACGGCAGGAGCGCGCCGTGCTCGCCGATCGCCTGGCGCTTCGCGAAGATCCCGTGCTGGAGCAGCTCTTCGCCGAGAAGGCCCCGCGCATCAGACGCGATGCCGTCCTCTATCGCTTGCTCACCAGCGTCGGCTATTGCGATCCAAGTGAATTGGAACGCATCGTGCGCATCCCCTACTTCAGCGGCTACTGGGAACGCTACGACCTGCGCTTCTTCGGCTACGATCCCGCGGGCGAATTGCGCTGCGCCACACGCAATAGCGCTGGGCCGAGCCTCAGTCCCGATACGCTCGCTTTGCCGCGCGGCGTGGCCGATATGCCCGACCTCTTCCTCGAGGAGCGCGTTGGCGGTGAACTGCTCTACCACGGCAGGCTCGCCATCATGCCCACCGACAACGCGCCGCCAGCAGAGTTGATCATCGAGCTGCAACCGCGCTCCTTGATGCAGGGCATCGGCTTCCCCGATCTGCTCCTCGCCGGCAACAACGACCTGATGCGCCGCACCGAGCGGTATGCGCAAGCACGCTACTTACACGGCTTGCTGATGGAGCAACGCGGCGAGGTGGCGCACCCCCAGCGCATGGAACAGATCAGCGGCGAAGAGGAATGGATCACGCGCGACGGCTACGAGTTCATCGCGCGCAACGTGGGCGGCACCGCCACCATGCTGCTCGGTCTTCCGCAGCGCGGATTGATCGACAAGGCCACTACCTTCAGCTACCTCTTCTCGCTCTACGGAATCCTGCTGCTGCTGGCGCTCGCGGCGCATGCGCTCGCCACCGGCGGATGGCCCGCATTGGGCATCGGCACCAAATTGCGCGCGGCGCTCGTGCTCTTCGCCATCATCGGCATGGTGGTGTTCGGCATCGGGTCGCAGCAGCTGCTCACGCGGCAGTTCGAGGCGCGCGAGGAAGGCGCCATCCTGGAGAAGGCGCGCGCCGTGGTGCAGGAGCTGCAACGACGCTTCGGCGATGAGCGCATCGATCAGCCCACCTACGCCGGCTACCTCGACATCGTGCTCGGCCAAGTGGGCAACAACTACCTCACCGACCTCACGTTGCATGCGCCCGACGGTCGGTTGCTGGCTTCATCGCGCCCGCAGATGTTCTCCACCGGATTGCTCGGTCCGCGCATGGATCACGCTGCGTATGCGGCTCTCGCACTACAGGGAGGCACCGCATTCGTGCATGAGGAACGCGTGGGCACCGCAGCGTACCGCAGCGCGTACGTCCCGCTGCCCGACAGCAAAGGCGCGCCGCTCGCTTACGTGGCGCTGCCCAGCTTCTCCGATCAGGCGCGGCAGAGTGAGGAGCGCGCGCAACTGCTCGTGGCGGTGGTGAACCTCTTCGTGCTGCTCTTTGCACTGAGCGTGCTGCTCGCGGTGTTCATCAGCAACTGGACCACGCGCCCGCTCGATCTGCTGAAACGATCGCTCGCGGGCATGGCGCTCGATCGCAGCAACCAGCCGCTGCAATACCGCGGCATGGATGAAGTGGGCGAACTGGTGGCCGTGTACAACCAGAAAGTGGAAGAGCTGCGCGAGAGCGCGGAACGACTGGCGCGCAGCGAGCGCGAGACCGCATGGCGCGAAATGGCACGGCAGGTGGCGCATGAGGTGAAGAATCCGCTCACGCCGATGAAGCTCGGCATCCAGCACTTCCAATACACCTTCGATGCAAAGGCCCCCGACGCAAAGGAGCGCCTCGACCGTTTCGCCAAGAGCATGGTGGAACAGATCGATACGCTGAATGGCGTGGCATCGGCTTTCTCGCAATTCGCGCAGATGCCCGCAGCGACGCCGACAGACCTCGACCTCTGCGAAGTGGTGCGCGCGGCCGTCGATGTCTTCCACGCCTCGCCGGGCATCACCATCACGCATGAGGAGGAAGGCCCCTTGCCCGTGCTGGCCGACCGCGAACACATGCTGCGCGTGCTGAACAACCTGATCAAGAACGCCGTGCAGGCCATGCCCGAGGATCACGATGGCCACATCGCGGTGATCGCACGCCGCGAGGGATCGCGCGCACGGATCGAAGTGCGCGACAATGGCGCTGGCATCCCTGCGGAAGCGCGCGATCGCATCTTCACGCCGAGCTTCACCACCAAGAGCAGCGGCATGGGCCTGGGCCTCGCCATGGTGAAGCGCATGGTGGAGCAGGCGGGCGGCCGCGTGTGGTTCGAGAGCGAGGAGGGCACGGGCACGCGGTTCTTCGTGGAGCTACCTTTGGCCAAAGCCTGAATGCCATGAATGCCTTGGAGCTGCGCTCGGAGATCATCGCCTTGCTGAACAAGACCGATGACATTAGCATGCTGGAATGGCTCAAGAACATGCTCTCCGCACCCTCCCTTACGAAAGAGCAGATCGACGACATGCAGCGCACTGCCGCGCTTAGTGAAGAAGACATCGCTGCGGGCCGCACGTACACTGTGGACGAGGTGGAGCGCTGGCTGGATGAGCAGAAGCGCAAGGCATGACCGTCGAGGTCACCCTGCAGGCGCGCCGACGTCTCTTCGATATCTGGAAGCGCATTGAGCAATCTTCATCAAGCACCACTGCAGACAAGGTCGTGGCGCGGCTACTGAAGCGCGCGAGGGAGTTGGGGGGCCATCCACGGAAAGGCCCACCAGAACCCTACTTGGCGCATCATGGAAAGGAGCATCGCTTCCTGCTCTTGGGCCGCTACAAGATCCTTTACCACATCACGGAGGAAACGGTCTTCGTCACCGACTTCTTCGACACCAAGCAGCATCCCGCTCGCATGCGCGGTTGAGGCGGATACCTTCGCCCCAATGTCCTACACCAACCTCCTGGTGTCCGATGCTGAAAGCATCCGCACCATCACCATCAACCGTCCCGACCAGCTCAATGCGCTCAACCGCGCCACCATCGACGAGCTGGACCGCGCGCTCACCGATGCCGATGCCGACAAGAGCGTGCGCGTGCTCATCATTACAGGCAGCGGCGCCAAGGCCTTCGTGGCGGGCGCCGACATCAAGGAGTTCGCGCACTTCAGCATTGAGGAAGGGCGTGCGCTCAGCGCCGATGGCCAGAAGAAACTCTTCGACCATGTCGAGAATATGAGCAAGCCCGTGATCGCCGCAGTGAACGGTTTCGCGCTCGGTGGCGGATTGGAACTGGCCATGAGCTGCCACTTCCGCGTGGCCAGCGACAACGCCAAGCTCGGTCTGCCGGAAGTGGGCTTGGGCGTGATCCCCGGCTACGGCGGTACGCAACGATTGGCGCGTCTTGTGGGCAAGGGTAAAGCGATGGAGATGATCTTCCTCGGCGGCGCAGGCATGATCAAAGCCGATGAGGCCCTGCAATGGGGACTGGTAAACCACGTTGTTGCACCCGACCAGCTGTTGACCAAGTGCAACGAGCTGGCCGCAGCCATCGCGAAGAACAGCCCAACCGCTTTAGGGGCTGCCATTCGCGCGGTGAACGCCGGCTACGAACCCGGCGCGAACGGCATGCAACGCGAGATCGAGGAGTTCGGCAAGTGCTTCGGCACGGCGGATTTCAAGGAGGGGACGAGCGCGTTCATGGAGAAGAGGAAGGCGGAATTCACAGGAAATTAGCTTGTAGTTGGAATATGAGCTGGCAGATGAACGGATGAAACGAGTTCGGGTCCACCTATTGGTCACATGCGTCGCTTTGTTTTCCGCATGCATCAGCAATCAAACTGAGCCGGTGGATGGCCTTTGGCTGGGCGTATCGAAACAAAACTGCGAAACACAGTTAATTCGGTTCAGGGAGTCACGATACTACGTCCTTGAAGACGGCGCGATGGCGTACCATGGCGCTTTCACTATAGAGGGCGATTCATTGATAACTGTTTCCGATTCTGGTCGAACAGCGTGGTTCACGAATTGGATCAACGAGAATGAGGTCGTTTTGCTTGGCCCTGACCGCGGCCCTGTTCGCCTACAACGCGTGTCCCTTTGAGCGCCCTCCGCAAACTCGCCGGCCAAACAGCCGCTCACACACGAATACCAATCCGTGGTACCTTTGCCTTGAACTCCGACCACCATGTCCAAGAACACATCGATCCTCCTGGGCGACCACTTTGAGTCCTTCGTGGCCCGGCAAGTGAAATCCGGGAAATTCACTTCGGTGAGCGAGGTGATCCGCGCCGCCCTGCGGTTGTTCGAGGTGGAGGAAACGAAGAAGGAGAGCCTTGTGAGAGAACTGAAGAAGGGTGAGCGGTCCGGCTTCGTGGCGGACTTCGATGGGGATGCGTTCCTGAAAGACCTTCACCGGAAGCACGCCCGCAAGGGATGAAGCTGAGGGTAAGTCGTGCTGCGGCCGATGACCTGGAAGGGAT
Source organism: Flavobacteriales bacterium (assembly GCA_049290175.1). Classification (GTDB taxonomy): domain Bacteria; phylum Bacteroidota; class Bacteroidia; order Flavobacteriales_F; family PHOS-HE28; genus PHOS-HE28. The sequence goes on from JBATND010000070.1 coordinate 22,209, forward strand.
CTGGCTCTATACCGTTGACCGCTGGTCATTAGAACAAGCAGATCGCTACTTGGGCTTACTGTTGGATGGCTTCGAGTTGATTCGCAATGAACCCAAGCGTGGCCGCGACTTTTCCCAAGTGAGAGAGGGCTACTTGTGCTTGAGCGTCGGTGCGCACTTGATCTTCTACCGATTGAATGAAGCAGCTCACGAGGTGGAGATCATCAGGATCTTGCATGAGCGGATGGACATTGAGAACCGGTTGAATCCATGAGCGCCCTCCGCAAACTCGCCGGCCAAACTGCCATCTATGGGCTGAGCAGCATCGTTGCGCGCTTCCTCAACTTCCTGCTCACGCCGCTGTACACCAGCAAGGGCGTCTTCGAGCCGGAGGAGTTCGGCATCATCACCTCGCTCTACGCCTGGGCCGCTTTCGTGACCGTGATGATCACCTTCGGGATGGAGACGACCTTTTTCCGATTCGCCAACAGGAAAGAGCTTGATCCGAAGCGCGCCTATGCGACCGCCTTCTTCTCAGTAGCGAGCCTCTCGCTCTTCTTCACGCTGTTGTGCGCACTCTTCCCCGATGCCATCGCCGGCGGCATTCGTTATTCGGAGCAGGGCCAACTGGTGCTGATGCTCGCCATCGCGCTGGGCCTCGACGCCATGACCGCACTGCCCATGGCGCGGCTGCGCAACGAGGGCCGTCCGTGGCGCTTCGTGTTCGTGAACATGACGAACGTGGGCGTCACCATCGCGCTGAGCCTGTACTACTTCGCCTACGCCAAACAGCACGACCCGAGCATCGGCGTGGAGCATGTGTTCCTCATCAACCTCATCGCCAGCGCAGTGAAGTTCCTCTTGCTGGTGCCGCAGTGGCCAAGGCTTGGCGCATTCGACAAGACCCTGCTGCGTCCGATGCTCGTCTTCGCCGCGCCGCTCGCCATCGCTGGCCTCGCCGGCATGGTGAACGAGACCGCCGACCGTGCCGTGCTCAAGTACCTGCTGCCCGCAGGCATCGCCGATGAGCAGATCGGCATCTACGGCGCGTGCTACAAACTCTCGATCCTCATCACGCTCTTCATCCAGGCCTTCCGCATGGGCGCCGAGCCCTTCTTCTTCAGCCATGCGAAAGAGAAAGACAGCAAACAGACGTTCGCGCGCATCATGAACGTGTTCGTGGCGGTGTGCATGAGTGCCTTCCTGTTGGTGACGCTCTTCCTCGATCTCTTCAAATGGTTCATCCCGAACGAGGCCTACCACGAGGGCCTGCGCGTGGTGCCCATCCTCATGCTCGCGAACGTCTTCCTCGGCATCTACTACAACCAGAGCGTGTGGTACAAGCTCA
>JBATND010000071.1:0-13900 GCA_049290175.1 Flavobacteriales bacterium
GTACTTGGCGGGCTTGCAGTTGTGCAGCGGCGAGTACTTGATCAGGTAGTCGAACTCCTCCTTGCTGTTCTCGGCGTTGCCGTATTCGGGCACCCAGCCGAAGCCAGCGGTGAATTTCTGGTAGCGAAGCATGTCGAGCACGCCCACTTCAGGGAAGCACACGCCGAAGAGGTCGGGGCGTTGGGTCATCACCGCGCCAACGAGCAAGCCGCCGTTGCTGCCACCATTGATGCCGAGTTGCGCGCTGCTGGTCCACTTCTCCTTGATGAGGTATTCGGCCGCGGCGATGAAGTCGTCGAACACGTTCTGCTTCTTCTCTTTCATGCCGGCCTTGTGCCAGTCCTCGCCGTATTCGCCGCCGCCGCGCAGGTTGGCCAGCGCGAACACGCCGCCTTGCTCCAAAAGCAGCATGCGGCTGGTGCTGAAGCTCGGCGAGAGGCTGATGTTGAATCCGCCGTAGGCATAGAGCAGAGTGGGGTTCTTGCCATCGCGCTTCACGCCCTTCTTGCTCACGATGAACATCGGGACCTTCGTGCCATCCTTGCTGGGATAGAATACCTGTTCCGTGACGAACTGCGCGGGATCGAACTTCAATTCGGGGCGGAACCACACCTCGCTCTGGCCGGTGGCGTAGTCGTACTTGTAGATGCTGCCGGGATCGGTGAAGCTGGTGAAGCTGTAGAAGCTGAAGGTGTCGTTGCGCTTGCCGCCGAAACCGCCCGCGCTGCCGATATCGGGCAAGGCGATCTCCTGCTTGCCGCTGCCATCGAGCTTCATGCGGTAGAAGCGGCTGGTGGCATCCTTCAGGTATTCGGCGAAGAGGTTGCCGCCGCCGGTGCTCACGCCCTGCAGCAGTTCCTTCGCTTCGGGGATGATGTCCTTCCAGTTGGCTTGCGCAGGATTCGCGGGATCCACTTCCACCAGGCGATAGTTGGGTGCATCCACTTCGGTCATCACGAGGAATTTGCCCGTGGCCGGAACGAAGTCAACGATGCTGGTCTTGTGGTCGAAGCCGGTCTGCAATGCTGCCCATTGAGTTGATGGGGTAGGAATGCCGCCTTTCCGCAGGTCATGGAAGTGCATCTCGAAGCCGTTGGTGCCGGTGCTGATGTACAGCGTCGCGAACTCTTCTTCCTCCGTAACGCCCACGCCCACATACAAGTCGCCGTTCACCTTGTTCTCCCACACGAGCACATCCTTCTCTTGCGCATCGCCCAGCTTGTGGTAGTACACCTTCTGGAATTTGCTGGCGGCGCTGAGCTCCGTGCCCTTGGCGGGAGTGGGGTAGCGACTGTAGAAGAAGCCGTCCTTGTAGAACGATGCGCCGCTGAACTTGCTCCACTTGATCAGGTCGGGCGTAGGCTGAAGCGTGGTGAGGTCGTACACCATGATCTCCTGCCAATCGCTGCCGGCCTTCTGCACGCTCACGGCCATGTAGCGGTCGTCCTTACTGGTGCCGATGGGATTGTAGGTGGTGGTGCCTGCTGGATCCAATTGGTTCGGGTCGATGAAGACCTTGTCCTCGCCATCGAGCCCTTCGCGCACATAGATCACGGCCTGGTTCTGCAAGCCGCTGTTCTTCCAAACGAAGTAGCGATTGCCCACGCGCATGGGGCCGTACACCTTCGGGAAGTTGTACAGTTCCTCGTATCGCTTGGCCAACGCACTGCGGAAGGGGATCTTCTCCAAGTAAGCGTTGGTGACGGCGTTCTGCGCTTTCACCCAATCGGCTGTCTCGGCGCTGGTGTCGTTCTCCAACCAGCGGTAGGGGTCGGCCACCCAGGTGCCGTGCAGATCATCGCCTGCTGTCGAGTCTTTGCGGGTCTCCGGGTAGGTGATTCGCTCCACGGGCTGCTCGGTTGTGCCGCAGGCGCAGAGAAGTGCCAAGGGCAGGGCAAGGATAAGAGGCTTGTGCATGTTGCTTCGCGTTGAGGGGTCGGCGAAGCTACCCGCAGAACGGAATGCGCGAAGAAGGGCGTGCGTGACGAGCGGTTGGCTTAAGCCCGATAGAATGCGGCTGTTGTGCGAAACAGGAGGGGGGCACCGATATGTCGTCCCTACGGGACTACCCACATGCCGTCCCTGCGGGACTACCCACATGCCGTCCCTGCGGGACTGCCCACAGGTCGTCCCTACGGGACTGCCCACATTTCGTCCCTACGGGACTGCCCACATTTCGTCCCTACGGGACTACCCATATGCCGTCCCTACGGGACTACCCATATGCCGTCCCTACGGGACTGCCCACATGTCGTCCCTACGGGACTGCCCATATGCCGTCCCTACGGGACAAATCAATCAAGCCACTTTGCGGCGTGCCAGCTTCTGGCTCACCAACTCGAACTGCGTGCCCGGCCCATCGAGCAGGTGGATGTCGCAATCGAGTTGGCCGGCGAGGGTGTGGATCAGATCCATGCCCAAGCTGTTGGGGCGGTGGAAGCCATCGCGGCTCTTGAGGCCCACGCCATCGTCGCCCACGCGCATGCGCAGTCCCTCCGTTTCGCTGCCATGCAGGTGGAAGATGATGGTGCCATCGCTGCGTCCGGGGAAGGCATACTTGAAGCTGTTGCTGATCACCTCATTCACCAGCAGGCCGAGCGGAACAAGCGTGTCCACGGTCAAGGTCTTCACGCTGATGTCGATGTCCATGTTCAGCTTGATGTTCACCGAATAGGCATACACGAGGTCGCGCACGAGGCTGTTCAAATAGCCATCTACGGGGATGTTCGCGAGGTCCTTGGTGAGGTAGGTCTGCTCATGCACGAGGGCCATGGCGCTCACGCGGTTCACGCATTCGTTGAAGAGTTCGGTGGTGCGCGGGTCCTTCACCTGATCCATCTGGAAACGGATCAGGCTCTTCACGATCTGCAGGTTGTTCTTCACGCGGTGGTGGATCTCCTTGATCATCACCTCTTTCTCTTCCTTGCTGAGCATGGTCTCGCGCAGGTCGCGGTTGGCGCGCTCTAGGTTCTCATGCACCACATTGAGCTGCTCGTTGCGCAAGCGGCTCTCGGCCAAGAGCTGCCCGCGTGCACCTACAAGCCACGCCATGGCTACGGCCAGCAAGCAAGCAGCGACGAGCAACACTTGGGCCTCGTTCCATTGACCGCTGAGCGTGGCGGAATGCGCGCTCAGGCCATCTTCATGCACCGCGCGCGCAGTGCGATCAATGGCTTTTTGGGCGCGGCCGATCATGATATGGAAAACGGCTTCCACGGAACGAGGGTCTGCGATGTGATCGCCGCGCAGCAGTGCTTGCTGGTGGAGCGAGTCGGCCTGAACCATGGCAGGCTTCAATTCGGCGCTGAGCCTGTCCACTCCGGGAAGGTCGGCATGCGTGCTTTCGAGCGCGCTGGCTTGGGCCAAGAAGCGCTGATGCTCTGCGGGCCATTGGCGCTGTCCGCTGCTCACATCCACCCGATGCACCACGGCCAAACGATGCAGCTCATCGCTGAGCTTGCTGAGCGCATCGAGCAGCCGCACCTCATGGGCGATGCGCCCTTGCACGACACGTGCGCGGGACACGAGGCTGATTCCGTATCCGATGAAGAGCAGTGCGATGAGGCCTGCGGCAATGGGCCAGCGGCGCCAACCGAAAAGATGTCGAATGGTCATGGGCGGCCCTTTGAACGGGCGGCGCGCTCATGGGTTGCAAGGGCTATGGCTCAGCGTTGGCGCGTAGCCGCGACTCGAATGCGGTGAGCAGCGCGGTGATGCGCGCATCGGCCACGACCTTGGCTTCGGCATAGGTGCGCTTCAGACCCGTGATGCTGGTGCCAGGGCTATCCTTCAGGGGCATGTCGCCTTGGGTGAGCAGGCCCAAGTGAAGGCCACCGCGCGCGGTGGTCCGATTGCCGCTGTGGGTGAGCTCGCTGATGATCACGCGGCATTCGCCAGCCTTGACCGTGAGGACCACGCGGTACTGTATCGGTCCCATGCTCTCATCGCGCAGCCAAAGGCGTTCCGACCGGAAATTCACGCGAGCCGTTCCTTCCAGAACGCCTTCCTCTCGGGATACGCGCAAGGCCTTGGCCCCTGGCTCCTTGCCGAAGGTCCAGGTCCATGCGTCAACGGCCCTGTCGTGCAGCAGCAGCGCATTCAGCGGGACCGATATCGCACGGGTGTAGGATATTGGCGCAGGGCTGCTGACCCCTTGCAATTGCGCTTGCGATGCGGCTGGCAGTGCAATCCAGAACAGGAAGAGGCAGCGCGCGAACATTGGCCGGCAAGTTAGCCTGAACCCTTGGCGGACCTACATTTGGCGCCCTTATTCCAATCAACCATGAGCAAACAAGGAAGCACCGCCCTCAAGGTGGGCGTGTTCTACGACGGGAGCTATTTCACCCACGTGAGCAACTACTACAACTATGTGCACCCGCATCGGCGCAGGCTGCACATCGGCGGGGTGCATGAGTTCATCAAGCATAGCCTGGCCGAGCGGGAGGACACCCGTCCCAGCCTCTGCCACATCATCGATGCACACTTCTTCCGTGGCCGTTTCAGCGCGCGCGATGCCATGGAGAAGAACAACCAGCTTTACTACGACCGCGTGTTCGACGATGTGCTGATGTACAACGGCGTGCAAACGCATTACCTGCCCGTGAAGGACCTCATGGGCCGCAAGCGCGAGAAGGGCATCGATGTGCTCATGGCGCTGGAGACCTACGAGCTCTGCATGCTGAAGCGCTTCGATGTGGCCGTGATCATCGCCAGCGACAGCGACCATGTGCCTTTGGTGCGCAAGCTGCACGCCTTGGGCTGCAAGACCATGCTGCTTGGCTGGGACTTCGAGTTCACCGATCAGGAGACCGGCGAGCTGCAGACCACCAAGACCAGCACCGACCTGTGGAATGAGGTGAGTTACCCCATGCCCATGCACGACCTGATCGAGGAGGGGCTCAAGGAGGATGATGAAGTGGTGCGCGACATGTTCGTTACACGCGATGCGCGCGATCCCGAACCAGATGGCGAACGGCCGGCGCCTGTGCTCGTTGATGAGGAGCGCCACCGCAGCACGATCATGAGCCTGATGAACGGCTATGGTTTCATCCGGTACCCGGACAATAACCTCTTCTTCCGCCACGACGACCTCGATGGCATCACCTTCGAGGAGCTTTCCGTGAGCGACGAGGTGGAGTTCAATGTGGCCATCAACCACCGCGGGCAGCGCGTGGCGAAGAACATCACTTGGCCGCCGGAGGAATAGCAACTACGCCAGCGGAAGACGCAGCGTGAATGTTGAGCCCTGGCCCGTGCCGGGGCTCATCGCTTCCAGATTGCCGCCATGAGCCTGCGCCCATTGTTTCGCGCGCGCCAAGGTCGATCGCCCTTGCGCTTCGCCTGCTGTTGGTTTCCCGCGCAGCATGGCGTAGCGCGTGAAGACTTGAGGCAGTTCGTCGGTGTCGATGCCAATGCCGCGATCGCGCACTTCGATGATGGCATGTCCATCGGCTGCGCGCAAACCAACACTGATGGGCGCATTCGCCGGGCTGAACTTCGAGGCATTGCTGAGCAGCGCAGCCACGAGCAATTTGATCCAATGCGGATCGGCCGATACGATCGCACCATCGGCGAGGTCGGTCGTGATGGTCTGTTGCTTCCGTTCGAAGCGGTGCACCAGTTGATCGACCTCGTGCTGCACCAAAGGGTTCAGGTCGATTCGCTCGCGCTTGAGCTCGCCCACGCCACGCTCAATGCCGAGGTCGTCCATCAACTCCTCCGTGGCGCGCATGGCCTTGAAGAATTGCTGTTCCGCGAAGGCGAGCAGTTCCTCGCTATCGCCTGATTCTGCATTGGTGAGTTGGGCTGCGGCCTGATGCATGGCGGCGAGCCGGTTGCGCATGTCGTGCGCGAAACGGTGCAGGCGCTCAGCTTGCTCTGGCGATGCCTTCATGGCCGTGGCTCACTCGCGTGCGAAGCGCTGGAGCATGTCCTCCAAGCTGTCGCTGTTGATGGGCTTGGGCAGGTATTGGCAGCCCTTGAGCGCGCGGATCGCTTCCACCACCTCCGGCTTCGTGCTAGCGGTGAGGAAGAGGATAGGGATGGGCAGCGGGTCGCTGGCATGGATCTCTTGCGCCAGTTCGAGGCCGGTCTTCGGCCCCTTGAGGTACACGTCCATGATGATGAGGTCCGGCCGCTCATCGCGCATGATCAGCTCGGCTTCTTCAGCGCTCTTCGCCGTGCCGATGACTTCAAAGCCCATGCGCTCCATCTGGAGGCGGTAGCTGAACGAGATGATGGCCTCGTCTTCGATGATCAGGATCTTCTTCATGGTTGGTCCGTGGGAGAGTTAACGGCTTCCAACTTCACTTGCGCGGTGCGCGCCGATCCGCCAATACGCGCTCGAAGCTATCCACCGAAAGGGCCTTTTCGACATAGCCCATCACGCTTCGGAAGGAAAGCGCTCGCTCGAGGTCACTGGGGCGGTTGCTGCTGCTGAACATCACCACGCTGGTGAGCTCATTGGGCAAGAGGCCCTCAGACTCGCAGGTGGCCAGGAACTCGAATCCGTTCACGGCGGGCATGTTGATGTCAACGAAGAGCAGGTCGGGCAGATCATCGCCCTTGCGGAAATGACCGAGTGCATCCATGGCGCTGGTGTAGCAGGTCACGCGGCCAGAGTACCCGGCCTTCTTCAGGATCAGCTTCGTCACGAAGTTGCAATCGTCCTCATCGTCAACCACGATGATGTGGCGGACTTCCGTCTGCTGCAGGGTCGCTTGGGTCATGAATGGCACTTGTTGAGGCGCCTCAAACGGAGCAATGCGGTTGAATGTTCCTCTGCGCATTGAACCTGGCCGTGCATGGCGGGTACCGCTCCTTCGAATCGCTCGCCCATGCAACCCATCATCGCCTTCCTCCGTCGCGACGCGCGCCACTTCCAAATCCTCTTCCTCGCCAGTTTCCTCGCCTATGGGATCATGGTGCTGCAATGGGATGCTGAATGGCAGCGCTACCTGATCCTCTTCGGCACCTGCCTCGCGGTGCAGACCGTGTTCATTTGTTGGAAGAGATTGCCGTGGCACTCCATCAAGAGTGCCATGGTGACCGGACTTGGCATGAGCCTGCTGCTGAAAGCAGGCGCGCCATGGGTGCTCGCGCTGGGCGCTGCTGTCGCCATCGCCAGCAAGTTCTTCATCCGCATCGATGGCAAGCACGTCTTCAATCCCGGCAACTTGGGCATTGCAGCGGCGATATTGCTCACTGGACAGGCATGGGTTAGCCCAGGGCAGTGGGGGAGCGGTGCCACGCTGGTGTTCCTGGTCGGCGCTGCCGGCTGCATGGTGGTGCTGCGGGTGGGGCGCATCGATACCAGCTTGGCCTTCCTCGGAGCATTCGCCGCGCTCGATTTCGTGCGGCAGGTGCTCTACTTGGGCTGGGAGCCTGAAGTGTGGCTGCATCGCATGAGCAACGGCTCCCTGTTGCTCTTCACCTTCTTCATGATCACCGACCCCATGACCACGCCCAAAGCGCAGGGCGCGCGCATCGGCTGGAGTTTCGCCATTGCCGTGCTGGCCTTCGTGCTCGGCTGGAAATATTGGGTGAATGCCACGCCGATCTGGGCACTGCTCGTCGTCAGCGCCATCACGCCCTTGCTCGATCGCATCTGGAAGGGGGAGGCGTTCAGGTGGCTCAAATCCTCTGATCAGGCACCCTTGAGCATCAAGACATCACCGCAGGTGCCAAGCCCGCTTCGATAGCTCTCGCGGTGACCGGTTTCACACACGAATCACAAGAACCAACCATGAAAACCACTCTGCTTTTCGCCCTCGCGCTACTGGCACAACAGGCCTCCGCCTTCTGCGGCTTCTACGTGGCCAAGGCCGACGCCACGCTCTTCAACGACCGCAGCGAGATCATCCTCGTGCGCGATGGCCAACGCACCATCCTTACCATGAGCAACGACTTCAAGGGCGATGTGAAGGACTTCGCGCTGGTGGTGCCCGTGCCCACCGTGCTGCAACGCGACGACATCAAGGTGGTGGAACGCCGGGTTTTTGATGCGCTCGATGCTTACAGCTCGCCGCGCTTGGTGGAGTACTACGATGAGAACCCCTGCATGCGCTGGCACTATTCCGAGGCCGATGACATGCAGATGAGCGCTGCGCCGCGCACGACCTCAGCGATGCGCCAAGAGGAGAAAGCGGCGAAGGACAAAGGCGTCACCATCGAGGCGCGCTACACGGTGGGGGAGTACGACATCCTCATCCTGAGCGCCAAGGAGAGCACGGGCCTGAAGGATTGGCTGATCGAGAACGGATATCGCATCCCGCAGACCGCGCATGAGGTGCTCGATCCCTACATCAAGAGCAACCTCAAGTTCTTCGTGGTGAAGGTGAACCTGCAGCAATTGAGCGCATCGGGCTTCAACACCTTGCGGCCCATCCAGATCCGTTTCGAGAGCCACAAGTTCATGCTGCCCATCCGGTTGGGAATGGCGAACAGCAACGGCTCGCAGGACATGATCGTGCATGCCTTCACCCGCACCGGCCGCGTGGAGTGCGTGAACTACCGCACCGTGAAAGTGCCCACTGATCGCAACATCCCGCTCTTCGTGAAGCAGCGCTTCGGCCAGTTCTACAAGGACCTCTTCGCGCGCGCGCATCGTCGCGAGGGCCGCAACACGGTCTTCCTCGAGTACGCGTGGAACGTGACGCCCAGCTTCAACGGCATGAAGTGCGATCCGTGCGTAGGGCCGCCGCCCATGCCGATGGAGTTCGCGCAAGCCGGTGCCGATTGGAGCCAGCAAGGCGCGCCAACCTTCTACACGCGGTTGCATGTGCGCTATGCCCGCGATCGTTTCCCACAGGACCTCGTCTTCCAAGTAACGCCCAACACCGAGCACTTCCAGGCGCGCTACGTGCTCACGCATCCTGCCCAGGGCGAGCTCACCTGCTCCGAGGGCCAGAACTACTTGGAGCAACTCTACTACCGCCGCCACCGCGAACTAGAGGAGCTGAATGCGCTTACCGGCTGGAACGTGGAGAAGCACCGCGATTATGCCGATGAGGTGAAAGGGCGCATGGTTCCGGAGCGGCGCAACAACATCGTAGCGCCTTTCGGTTTCCGTGGCCCCGACGGCATGAGCGGTCCGTGGATGCTGGTGCTTCTTGCGGCCATGGCCGTTGCGCTGCTTGAATTCGTGTACCGCAACCGATGGAGGCTGGCCTGAACTCGTACGGCTCAGCGCTGACAAGCGTCAATCGGCCGGGCAGAGGGGAGGGTAATTTGCGGCCATAACACCATCTGCATCATGGACCGCATTGCCACGAAACGCGCCGTGCTGTTAGCCGCGCGCCAACGACTTGAGAATACAGCTGCTGAAATGAAAGCCCGCATCGAGGAACTCAAGGCCGTTACCATCGGCGACGACAATGCCGATAGCGCGAGCCAGACCGAGAGCACGCACGGCGGCGACGTTGACCTGATGAACTCGCTCGGAGCCCAATACGAGCATGTCTTGCAGGACCTCGACCGCCTCAGCATCGTCTCCCCCGAGGCGATCATGGAAAGCGTGCAGTTCGGCGCCGTGGTGCATACCGACCAGCGCAATCTGCTCATCGGCTTCAGCTTGGAGGAGTTCGAGGCGGACGGCAAGCGCTACCTGGGCGTTACGCCGAAGGCGCCGTTGGTGCAAGCGCTCTATGGCAGGAAGGCCGGAGAGCGCGCATTGGTGAATGGTATCGCCTACACGGTGCTGGAAATCTGCTGAGCCGCTTTTCTTTGGCGGCGGTCGCACCAACGCGGCCAACCTCCGCATGGAACTCTACGATATCGCCATCGGCGCGCGCGTGAAGCACCCCACCATGGGCGTGGGCGTGGTGTACGACATGGACCCGCGCACCGTACACATCTTCTTCCGCGAGCATGGGGAGCAGCCCGTGAGCCGCAGCTTCGAGGGGCTCGTCACCATTGCGCCGGGCATTGAACTGGGCCAAGAGCCGCTCGACCTCGATGCTGTGCGCGATTGCCTGCGCGAAGTGCTGGAGGAGATGCAAACGCCCCAACGCCCCGTTGATCTCGCGCGGAAATTCGAGGGTGGCAGCTTGGTGCTGAAGCCGAAGGACCCATCACTGCAGCCGAAGGAGATCCCCATCGAGGACTTCTTCCACAAGATCGTGATGATCCGCGACCGCTTCCGGGTGCTGGAGCAGAAGATCAATGCCAGCGATAAGCTCAGCGAGCAGGACAAGGTGGAGCTTCAGCAGTACATCACGCGGTGCTATGGCAGCCTCACCTCGTTCAATATCCTCTTCGCGGATAAGGAAGACCAGTTCGTAGGGCAGAAGGGCGATTGAGCATCGCGCTGCGCATGCCCGGTGATCACTGTCTCACTTGGATCCGCAGCAACTCCATGACGCGCTCGATGGGTGCAGCGAAGCCGAGGCCCTCCAGGCCCTTGCCCACCAGCTTGCCTTGGATGACCCCGATCACTTCGCCTTTCGTGTTGAGCAATGGCCCGCCGCTGTTCCCTGGGCTAACGGCCACATCGGTCTGCAGGTAAACCTTCTCCTCGATCTTGCGCTTGCCACTGAGGATGCCCTTGCTCACGCTCTGGCCGAGCTGCACATCGGCGGGTGTGCCGATGGTGATCACCTCATCGCCCATCGAGTTGTCCTCATCGTTGCCCAAGGGCAGGGCGCGGAAGCCTGAGCCGGTGATGTCGAGCAGCACGAGGTCGTTTTCCATGCCGTACACCAGGATGCGCGCCTCTTGTCGCAGGCCGTCGGAGAATTGCGCTTCGATCCGCTTCGATCCCTCCACCACATGGTATGCGCTGAGCGCGATGCCTTCGGGATCGATGATCACGCCGCTGCCATGGCCATCGTCGGTGATGATGGTGACGCATGCCTTGTCGGCATGCTTGATCATCTCACTGATGCTCTTGAATGCAGGGTTCTTGATGCTTGCGACACGGGTAGGGGCGATGGTGCTGTCTGCCGCCGCGTAACCGCCACCGGTATCGGGGCCCGCGTTGCGCAGCAGTTCCGTGAACTGGCCTTCGCGCAGGAATGCCCAGAGCGCATCCTCGAAGGCATCGATCTGATTGTCGGGGCCATAGATGGTGCGGTTGCGCGATTTCGAAACGCCGCTGGTGGTCTGGGTGAGCACCACTTGGCCCGAGTTCCGGTCGAGCACCTGCCATTCGATCTTCAGGTCGCAGCGTCCCGCTTCGCCATCCTGCCGAGGGTCGTTCTTATCGCGCTGGAAGGCGATGTTCACCTTGATGTCCGTGAGCTTGCCGCCCACGAGGTAGCGCGGCGTGAGCAGCCGCTGCTCGGTTGGCTTGGCGAAGAGCTTCTCGGCCTGCTTGCCCGGAAGGCGCACACCGGCCTGGTGCATCGATTCGTAGAAGCGCCGCTCCACGGTGCGGTCGCCCACTTGCGTGCTCGGGTCCCAGTTGATCGGGAAGTTGTCTCCGCGCTTATCGGTGCGCGTGCCGATGCGGTCGCCGGCCTTGAGGTTCACGATCATGCGGTCGAAGGCCACGATGGCCGTTGCCGTATCGAGCGCGGGCGTGAGCGGGCTGCGCTTCAGCCGCACGTTCACGAACTGCTCGTAGTTCTGTGGCTTCCGCCAGATGGTATCGCGGAAGGGCTCGTAGCCGGGAGCGGAGATCTCCACCGCGATGCGCTTTTCAACCGCTTCGCCCCAGCCATAGCGCGCGCGGCAGGGGGCATTGCATTTGGGATTGCCATTGAAGCTCACCTGCGCGCTATCGGGCGAGCCGCTCACGATGTAGCTGAATTGGCCGTACGTGGCACCAGCGAGCATGGCAACGGGAAGGAGGAGTAGGGTCTTTCGCATGTGGTTCAGAAATGGATGCCCAGGCCCATGCCCGTGCGGAAGGCTTGGCGCCCGCCGGAGAGGCGGCTGGCGAAGGTGACGTATTCGAACTGGCCGTAGTAGTCTTCTTCGTAAGAGACCGTGTAGGAGAAGGCGTCCTTCTTGAAGGCGTAATGATCGATGCCGAAGTAGAAGTTGAGATAGACGTGCTTGCCCACATGCGGCGAGAGGCCGAATGCAACGCCGGGCACCAGCATGGCGTGCGTGATGCGTTCGTCGATATCGAGCTTCGCGACAGGCTCGCGCCACACCTGGTTATTGCTGTCGTAGTATCCGTTGCGTCCGGTGCGTCGCATGGTGAAGCGCTCAGTGAACCGAGCGTAGGTGAGTCGCAGGTCGAAATAGGCATTCGCCCTGTCGTCGAAGAAGAGGCGTGCAAAGAGCGATCCGCCGATGCCATCGGTTGCTTCGTATTTCAATGTAGAGAACCGATGGTCGTTCTCGTAGCTGTAGTAGGCGTAGAAGTCATCGTAGCCGTAACCATTCGTGGTAGGTGATTGCCTCAAGGTCACACTCACCTTGCTGCTGGCTGGGATCATGGCTGCTGCTCCAACGCCGATGTGCTTGCCGATGCGATAGAGCACATGCGGCATGACCTCCAGCCGATTGGCCGTGCTTCGTTCGTAGCTGACCTTCTTCAATGGAAGGTAGCCGTAGCCGACGTCAGCACCGATGTAGGTGAACTGGGCGGAGGCGGCGATGGCTGCACTCGGAATCAAGGCAGTGAATAGAAAGCGGAGCGTGCAGGGAAGGCGCATCAATGCTGGAGAATGCGGGCGCAAAGTACCATGCCTGCGCTGCTCAGAACCGGAACCCGAAGGTGACCCCGGCTTGGAATACAACGCCCCATTTCAAGGTGGAGCGAAGCGTCAAGGTTTGCAACTGACCGCCGGACGGCTGTGATTCCATCGTGTAGCGGAAGCCGCTGTCCTTGCTCGGGAGAACGAGATCCAAACCAGTGTGGAAGCGGATGAAGTACGCATCATCGATGTGGCGCAAGATGCCCAGGCCCAGCCCGGGATAGATGCCGCTATTGCGCGCTTTCACCGTTTCATTGAGTGGGCGTGCACTGGGGCTTCCGATGCGACTGATCTGGAACTCCTCCCGGTATCCGCCATAGACCGCACGGGCCTCCAAGTAGAAGCCCCTATCGGCATCGAGAAAGAGCATCAGGTGCATCGCGTACTGAACTGCAGGCTTCAGCTTCAAGGTCATGGTTTCCGGAACCCGGTCATAGGAGTAATCCTCCGAGCTCCAGCTGTAGAATTCCTGACCGTTGGCGTACTCTCCGTAAATACGGTCGCCGTAGGTGTAGTATGCGGAATTGCGTTCGCGTATGGTGCTGAAGAGCGGCACGCGCGCGCTGATGCCCAACCCCAAGTGCCGACCGAAGCGATAGGCAACGAAGGGTGCAGCTTCGGCAGAAGCGTAAACGTTCAGTGATCGCATCTGCGGCCCGTACGGATCATTTGCGCTCAGGTGGGCGCCGATGCCTGTGTAGAGGAATTGGGCCTCGGAATCCGATAAGGAGAAAGAAAGGGCGATGACTCCCAATGCCCTGGCCAGAAGGCCGATTCCGCGCTTTAGATTCCCTGTCATCGCCGTGCACCTTGTTGATCACTCCTCGAAGGCCTCGATCGTGGCCTGCCGTTCCACCAGCTTGGTGAACTTGCCATCGTAGCGCGTGGCGCGCACGATGTGGTTGTCGATCCAGTGGTAGTTGCCGCCGCGCGGCTTGCCGAAGAGGATCGCGTGGTACTTGAAGCCATGGCGGTCGAGCCATTCGGTGGTCACTTCGCGGTGCTCTTCCACGCGGCTGGTGAAGAAGGTGATGATGTGGCCCTCGTCGAACCAGCCATTGCAGATCTCCAGCGCGCCTTCGTAGATCGCGGCGGTTACCATGCGCTCGGGCTCCTCGTTGGGGATATCCTCGCAGATGGTGCCGTCGATGTCGATCAGGAAGTTCTTCTTGCCCTCTGGCAATTTGGGGCTGATGCGCTTGCCGTCTTCGAAGGTCTCGTTGAGGTGGGCCATGGGAGGGTCGCCTTAGCCG
>JBATND010000072.1:0-13374 GCA_049290175.1 Flavobacteriales bacterium
GCCCCGGATCGACCTCGAACGCTACATCGGCGTGCAAGGAGGCTCCCACCTGTGGATCGGTGATGCGTGCAACGGCATTCCCCTGTTCGCTGCCTTCACCGTGTTCATCATCGCATTCCCAGGCCCATGGCGGCACAAGGCATGGTTCATCCCGGCCGGGCTATTGCTGATCCATCTGCTCAATGCCATCCGAATCGCCGCGCTCTGCATCGTGGTCACCTACGGCTACGGTTGGCTCGAGTTCAATCACGACTACACCTTCTATGTGGTGGTGTACGGGGCCGTGTTCGCCTTGTGGTACGTTTGGGTGAAGCGGTTCAGCGGGCGCAGCAAGCTCAACGGGGCATGAAGGCCCGAGCTTGGCTGAGCCTCCTGATCGTGGCGATCGGTGCAGCACTTGGTGCCTTGCGCGAGTTCATCTTCGTGAATCTCAACTTCCACTTGGACTACCTGCTGAACCAGCGAGACCGCAACTACGCGCACTCGGTCTTCAGGAAATGGGCCGGGGCATTGGATGCCGACCAGGCTTCGGCGCTGAAATGGGCGCTCGCCCTGCTCTTCGTGGCAACCATGGCCTTGCTCACCGCCCTGCTTTGCCGTGTCCGATTCGGCGACCACCGCTATCGCAAAGCCGTAATCGTGGCCTTCGCTGGCCTGGGGGCATGCGCACTGTTGTGCCACCTTCTCGGAGCATGGCTGCCCCATGCACGGCCGGTATCCGTCGCCATGCTACATGCCTTGCAATACCCCGTGCCCTTGCTCCTAGTCTGGGCCATGAGCCTGCTGCAGCCAGCCGGGGAACGCTGAGTCCTTTCCCGAAGGCAACTGCTCCTTGCGCCTGTTCTGCAATTGTGCATAGGTACCTTCGCCCACCCGTTCAACCATTATGACGAAACCTCCTACCGCCCTCTTCCTAGCTTGGAACCTCCTGCTCACCGGTATCGTGGCTTGGTTGCTCTTGCGAGGCGGGAGCCCGGCGCAAGCATCATCCGACAGCTCGACGGACGCCTCAGAAACACCCTTGATCGCGCCGGTCGCGCAGGATAGCGCCGCTCTCAACCGTGCCCGCATCGCTTTCTTCCGCATGGACAGCCTGCGCATAGGATATGAGCTGATCAAGGAAAAGGACCAGCGCTTCGTTGCCGAAGGGCGCAGACTGGAAGCCGGGCTAATGGAGGAGCAAGGCAAAGCCCGTGACCGCTATCGCCAGCTCATGGAGAAGGACCAGACCTACAGCACCAAGGCCGAAATGGAGCGCGACGAGGCCGAGCTGCGCGGCTTGATGGAGAAGCTGCAGGGCATGCAAGCGGCTGGCGAAGAGCGGCTGGCGCGCATGGAGGGCGAGATGCTCAAGGAGATTGCCACGGAACTGGAGGACTACCTCAAGGAGTTCAACTCATCGGCTGGCTACGACTACATCTTCAGCGTGCAAGGCGGCGGGCAGGTATGGGTGGGCAACGAGGGGCTCGACATCACGCAGCAGCTGGTCAATGGCCTGAATGCGCGTCATCGCGCCAGCAAAGCCGCCAAGAAGTGAGCATGATGGACCCGCTGGCACACCGCAAGCAGGAGAACATCGCGGGCTACGTGATCGGCATGTGGCAGGTGGAGGACCTGATGCGTGCGCTGTCGCTTGACATGAAGCAGGTGGAGGAGCGTTTGATCGCCACCGCCGAAGGCGATGAGCACGCCAAGGCAAACCTGCGCAACTGGTACCATGAACTCGTGGAGCGCATGCGCGCCGAGGGCTTGGAGCGCACTGGCCATCTGAGCGAAGTGGACGAAGTGCTGAACGAGTTGGAGCATTTGCACGAAGCGCTGCTCGAAGCCATCGAGGATGAGCCCTACCAAGCGCTGAACAAGAAAGCCGCGGCGGGCATCGCGGCGGTGCAGCAGCATGCCGGCGGCGACCCTGAAGGCCCCGTGACCAGTGCGCTCACGGCCGTGTATGGCGTGATGATGCTCCGATCACAGGGCAAACCGATCAGCGCCGAGACCTTGGAGGACGACCGCGCTATCCGCGACCTGCTCGACCGCCTCAGCCTGCACTACCGCCAGATGCGCCGCCTGCCCGGCGTATCGCTGAATTGATGCATGTCCCGCTCCCATTGGCTCCGGCATGCGCATCGAGTGCGCGTGGCGCCATGCGCGCGCTGCTCTTGCTCACCATCGCATCTGCCCCAGCGAACCTCGCGGCGCAATCGCACGTGGATACCCCGGGCGGCCAGGTGGAGATCCTGAATGCCGATGAGTGGCTCTATGGTGGCAGTTCCGGTGCCCAGCGGCTGCGCGGCCATGTGCGCTTCCGCCATGCCGGTGCCGTGATGCGCTGCGACAGCGCCCACCTCTTCGCCGACCAGCGCGTGGATGCCTTCAGCAAGGTGAGCATTGAGCAAGGTGACAGCCTACGCGCCGATGCCGACCTGCTGCGCTACAATGGTCAGCAGCGCACCGCGCGCCTCGAAGGGCAAGTACGCCTGCGCGATGGCAGCATGGAACTCACGACCACATCGCTCGATTACGACCTGCGCGGCAAACGGGCCACCTACCTGCAAGGCGGGCGCATCGTGAGCACCACCGATGGCAATGTGCTCTCTAGCGGCACCGGCACCTATCTGGCCGACCAGCGCCGCTTCATCTTCGGCAAGAACGTGCTGCTGGAGCATCCGGAGCGCCGCATCAGCACCGACACCATGCATTACGGCACCGGCAGCGGCATCGCGGCTTTCTTCGGCCCCACCACCATCACGCAGGGCGAGACCGTGATAACCACCCTGGGCGGCACCTACGATACGCGCACCGAGCGGGCACGCTTCACACGGCGAACCAACGTGCGGAGCAAAGGCCGTTTGCTCGAAGGCGACAGCCTCCATTACGACCGCATGAGCGGCATCGGCCTGGCCTGGGGCCAAGTGGCCATAAGCGACAGCAGCGGCGATATGCGCGCCCTTGGCGGCGAAGGGCGATACAACGAGCGCACGGAAAGCAGCATGGTGACCGGACGTGCTGAACTGCAGCTTCGCATGGGTTCCGATACGCTCTTCCTGCACGGTGATACGCTCTTCACCGTGCCCGATGGCGCTGGCCGTCGCATCACCGCGCGCAGGCACGTGCGCTTCTTCAAGCGCGACCTCCAAGGCGCGTGCGATACGCTCCTCTTCAGCGATGCCGACAGCCTCATCCGCATGCACCACCAACCCGTGCTCTGGAACGGTGCCGACCAGATCACCGGCGACACCATCCGTATTGCGCTGAAGGACGGAAAGGCGCACCGGCTGCATGTGCGCGGGAACGGCTTCCTGCTCTCGCGCGCCGACACCAACCGCTACGACCAAGTGACCGGAACGGTGATGACCGGCTTCTTCGTGGATGATGCGCTCGACCGTCTCGATGTGGAGGGCAATGCGCGCACCGTCTATTTCACCCGGGAGAAGAAGGATGATGGCGAAGAGGTCTTCGGCGTGAATCGTGCCGATTGCAGCCGCATCCGCGTGCGCATGCGTGAGGGGGCCATCAGCGCCGTGATCTTCCTCGACCAGCCCGATGCCGTGCTCTACCCTATTGAGAAGGCACCACCGGAGGAGCTCCTGCTGAAAGGCGCAGAGGACCGCAGCGCCGAGCGACCAGTGGATCGCGGCGGGATCTTCGAGCGCTGAGCGCCTCACTGCGAGCGACCTATGAAGGCCGAGGCCCGGCCATTGCTGACCGGGCCTCGGCACTCGAATCGAATCCCACTAACGCATGAGCACGATTCGCTCCGTGCGGCTGGCTCCTTGAACCGTCAAGGTCACCAGGTACATGCCAACGCCCATGTCTGCGGGCAGGATCAACTGCAGGGGTGCGCCTTCATCGCCGACCGGCATGGTGGTCGTGAACACCAGCTTGCCGAACATGTCGCGCAGCTCAATTCGTGCAGCAACACCGTTCGTTCCGTTGCCGAGATCGCCCGGCATGATCCAAAGCTGTCCATCGTTGCTCGGATTGGGGTACACCATCGGTGCAGCCTGCTCATCGACATCGGCCACCTTGAAGCTCGCTTGCGCGAACGCCGGTGTGATCGTCAGCGTGCAGGCACAGAGGTCCTCCATGGCGAAGCCGCAGAGCGTTGCGCAGCTGGGCCCTGTTGGGCAATTCGGCCCCCAATGCGCCTCCGCAGCATCCACGCACCAGTTGCCATTGCGGAATGCGCGCACATCGACCACGTATTGGCTGTAGGTGTTCAGCACGGGCTTGCCCAACTTGAGGAAGTAGGTGGAGGTGGTGTAGGTCTGCACGAAGCCCAAGTCGTTGCAGGCCCTGAATCGCCATTGGTACTGCGTGGCGCCGGACACCGGTTCCGCATAGATGTAATTGCTGGTGTTGTTCACCTTGCTCACGCCGCAACTCAGCTGATTCAGGCCAGGGGTGCCCCCTGTATTCGTATTGAACTTCTTCAACGAGGTGCGCAGGCAACCGGCCGTGGAGCCATCCAATCGGAAACGGTAGGCAGGTCCCCAAGAACCAACTGAGCCATTCACCACCGGACGGATGCGGACATTGTAGAGCACCCCGATTTGAAGATGATTCGCAGTCGCCCAATTGTTGATCTGCATGTGGCAGGCCCGCGTGGCGCTTGCCGGTCCGAATCCATCGCTCGTACTGTGCCTTCTGCTCCGGATGAAGGAATACCCTCCGTTGGGGTTGAAGAACCAGAAATCGTATCCATCATCCGTCTGGTCACCAACGCCCCACTGCGCGCTGACCGCTGCTGAGACCTGCGAAACGAGGAACTGGTTCGACTGCCACGTTTCCCGGTCACGGCTTGAGGCGATGGGGGAAAGTCCCCCAAGTGGCAAACAGAAGAAATTCGGTCCGCCCTGCCCGCCACTGATCCGGCTCAGGAATGTGGAACCCGTTGCGAAATCATCGTAGTTCAAACGGTCGTCGATGATGCGGCCATTCATCGGATTCCCTGCGATGTGCAGTCGATAGCCACCGGGCTCGCAAGTCATGTTCATCATGCCGTCGCCCGCGCTATCGTACACCTCCAACTCGTAGCAGCCATCGGCGAGCAAGCAGGTCTCAACTATGGCAGCCGTGCTGCCTGGTGAATAGGGCCCGCCGCTGCACAACGGTGCGCCGCCGCCTTGCGGCAAAATGGCCCATGTGGTCTGGTCGCCATCGAGATCCGGATTGATCTCCAAGGTCAACGTGGTCTGCGCGAGTGCTGGCCGCAGGGCCGAACCAAGGAACAATAGTGCGAAGAATGCCGCCCTTGCGCCTGTTCGCGCAAGCGGCAGAGCATACTTCCGCAGTCCAACGGTGGAGAGCCTGTCGTACTTCTTCATGGTCTTGGGGTTTGGGTTGTTATTGCCTCAATCGCGAATGGCCTGATCGAACATCCGCCTTCAGCGAAACGAAGCTGCCCTCTACCCACCACCTATTCAATGACTCGCGGCAGACCAAGAAATGAGACTTCTCAAGCCAAGGCGGAAACCGATGCAGCCATGCGAGTGAGCATGACGCATATCATGCATCTTACAGGTCTGGCTGTGCGAACGCCCTAAAGCCCGAACATGCTGCGCACCTTCTCCTCGAGCATGCGCTCACTAACGATGGCGCTGTGCTCATCGGCATGCTCATCGCGTGCGTTGGCATCGAGCTCGTTGGCATAGCGCACCAGCCGAGCGCCGCCGTAGATGGGCTTCTTGCGGTAAGCCGCGAAGGCGATCTTGTTACCTGTGAACCGATTGCCCGAAGCGTAGGCGATGCTCAGGTCCTTCGCCACCAGGCCCGATGCGTTGCCCTCGAATCGCGAGTCCATCACCAGCAATTGGCTGGCCTCGCCAACGCTGATGCCCTTATCGTTCAACCTGGAGAATGCGCATGAAGTGACGAGGATGCGCGATGCGCTCACATCGAGGCCGTCGCCGTTGGCATCGCCGCGCGCATTCCGGAAAAGGCACTTCTCAATGCGGCCCGTGCATCGATCGAGGTCAACCAGATCGGCATGGCCATCCTCGAAGACGCAATCGCGCAGCAGGACCTCGCCGCCCTTGATGTTGAGCAGGTCCTCGCCGTGCGAGCCGCTGATGATGCAATCGCTCAGGAAGGTGCGCGCTGCACCATGGATCGCGAGCATGCCACTGGCGCGCACCGCGTTGATCCAACCCTCGCTGCCACCGCTCATCTGCAATCCCTCGATGCGCACTTCAATCGTGCCGTCGCCCACAACGGCGAAGCTGCCGAACGGCGCACGCTCATCGGCCGCGCGGATGAAGACCGGGTTGCGCTTGGTGCCCCGAACGTGCAGCGGCCCTTGCACCATCACGCTGGCACCTGCGGCGATCTCGATGCGGGCGCCTTGCTCCATCACCACAACGTGGCCGTATGGGATGGTGAGGTCGCTGGCGATGGTGTAACGGCCTCTTGGGAACACGAGCGTATCACTGCGGACGAAGGCCTTGGTGCGTTTGGCGATGCCCTCCAGGATGCTCGCATCGTCGGCTCCCGGCCAATAGCCAGCAGCCTGCATGCCTGCGCTGTGCGATGCGGCCCCGGCATAACGCGTGAGTGCGGCATTCAATCCGGCGACCGGGTCGGCTGCCAGCGCAGCACGGCCGATCAGCTCCTCTTGCACGCGCAGCATGCGTGCCTGCACCATCTTGAGCGACTGCCCTTCGCAAAGGATGGGAAGCCACGCGCGGTCCATGGCAGCGAAGCGCTCGCGAACGCGCCATGCGTCTTCTCCGAGCTTCTGCCAACGGTCGCGCACCAATTGGCGGATCCGTTCATCGGCGAGTGCCGAAGAGAGCGCATCGCGCATGCGGAACGCTGCTGGTGGCAACTCCTTCTCCCCTGCCCTGCTCCGGCGGTACAACGGCACCAGGCGTCCGCGCGACCAATCGTGGGCCATGATATGCTCATGGTTGAAGGCGGCCGCACCATGCTCCACCCAAGCGAGCACGATGAGCGATGCGGCAGGGCGTGCGTCGATCAGGAAGGGCATCACATCCGCACGGCCGGCAGCCGCCTCGGTGTATGCGCGCGCCAGCAACGGCGTAACGGCAAAGAGCCCGAGCGAATCCTCCTCGAAGGATGGGAACAAGTGATCCGGTCGCCCGGCCGCGTGCCCTTGTTCCGCGAGAGCCGCTCCGGCGAGTCCACGCTTCTCGAGGAAGTCATCGTCGATGCGCTCTTCCTTCAGGTAAAGGCCCTGGTCCAAGCCGCAGGCGATCAGCCGCACGAAACTCACTTCCGGCGTGATCAGGCCCAACTCATCAGCGAGGATCTCGAGGTACTTGGCGCGCAGGCTATTCACCGATGCAGGCGTGAGCACGATGTGGCG
Organism: Flavobacteriales bacterium; assembly: GCA_049290175.1. Taxonomy (GTDB): domain Bacteria; phylum Bacteroidota; class Bacteroidia; order Flavobacteriales_F; family PHOS-HE28; genus PHOS-HE28. The sequence goes on from JBATND010000072.1 coordinate 7,328, forward strand.
CTGCGCGCGGAAAGGCTCATCGCGTTTGAACTTCAAGACGAAACCGCCGCGCTCCGTGCGCAATCGGCGCACCTTCACTGAGTCGCCGTAACCATCAGCCTCGAACCAATGCGTGCTCCAGCCGGCTCCGTGATCATCCATCAAGCACTCTTCTTGATCACTGCTGATCAGGTATCGCTCTGGCTTGCCCAAGGCGGTGTCGCTGCTCACCTCGAAGAGCGAGGCATACACGTCAACCTCATTCGCCTTGATGCCCAATGGCCATTCACCGGTGAGCCTTGCCGGATCAGCGAAGCGGAAGACCGCGAAGAGCACGGCAACAACGAGCACCGCAGCCATCAGCCACGCGAGCGCACCGACCTTGCGGCTATTCGATCGGCTCATCGGTGATGGCATTGGTGATCACGAGCGTAGCGGGAACGGCACCGCCGAAATCGATGGTGGCGTCGAGCGGCGCAACAACAAGGACCTGTTTGTCGGCCAAGGGGTGATCCTTGCCTCCTTCCTTCACCTTCAAGGTGCGATGCAGCACGATGCTCCAGCCATTCGCAGCGGGCACTGCTTGCTCAGGCACGCCATTCACTAGCACTTGCTGCGGCCCATCGCTCCATTGCAATCGGATCGGCGCTTCTGAGGCGGTGCGGATACGCAGAGCCGCGCCACGGGCAACTTCCACCTCCGCGCGCTCCATGCGATGCAAGGTGCGCTCCCAATGCGCGGCTGTCCCGCTGCGCAGGCCCGCGATGGAACCGATCACATGCAGCAACGAAACGCGATGCACATCCGCTGGCTCCAAGGTGACATTACCGAACTTGTTGCGATCGGCAAGCACGGATGGACGGATGCGCTCGATCACATCATCAAGCTGCTGCGCGAATTCCCCTTCGCGATGCAAGCGATGCATGGCGGCATGCACGTAGCGATCGCGCTGCAGGCGCCACTCCGGTATGCGCATCGTCCACCAGGTCATGGCATCGTTCACGTAGTAGAGCGGCTCGCCGGGCGGCGCGAAGAGCATGAGCGCATCCCACAGCACGGGATAGAAACGGCCCGTGCGCGGGTTGAGCACCAGCCATTGATTGTGGTACTGATCGATGTGCGTGGTGTTGATCACCAGCAGCGCGGCCTCGTAGCGCAACCATGCATCAACATCGATGAGGGCAGCGATGCTGTCGCGGTGCGCGGCGATGGGCATCGTATCCATGCGCAAGGCCGCCACGAGCCGCACGAGCTTGTCGTGCGCCAATGCGCTATCGGCATTGCTGCTGTACTCCCAATGCGCGGCATCGGCCCAGAGCGTGCGGCCTTTGGGCAATGCTCGTCCTTCTACTGCGGGGAAGTCACCCTTGTACACGGGCACTGCCTTCGCCCACAAGTGCCGGTTGCGCTCGAAGTCGCCGTCAACCTGTTCGAAGAGCTCCATCACACCGATATCGCGCCCATTGATCCGGGTGAAGACGAGCTCATCCATCGGCACCGGAACGCCCATGCTGCCCGCCACCCACGCCGCCATGTGGTTGTTCACGAGGTTGTGCGCCTTCGGATTGATCACGTTCACCTTGCGGTAGGGCGCCCAAGGGTTGCTGCGCTTCATCGACAAGCGGAACGACTTCTTGCCACCCAGGAAGTGCGAGGGCGTGTACAAGCCGCGATAGCGGAATCGCACCTTGTGCTCCACATCCTGCTCGATGAGCTTGGCCTTCTTGTTCGCTCCGCCGCTCCACGGGAGATCGGCGTTCAGGCTGTCGAGCGCTTCCGGTGCGATGCGCAGATCGATGACCGGGATGCGGTGGTCGGCGCGCCCTTCGGCGAAGCCATCGACGAGCACGTTGGTGGCGGCAGCTCCGGCGATGCGTGCCGCGCGCGAAGGACCAAGGGCGATGGCGAAGCCCAAGAGCGAGAGCACGATGAGCGCGACGAAGGCGATGCGCAGGACGGCAACGGGTGATGTCGGCCCCTTCATCGCTGCTGGCGCGCGCTGAAGAGGAGCGCGAGCAGGGCCACCATGCCGAAGGCCAGTGCGCTGAGGTTGCGCTCCAGGCCGAGCAGTGCGGCGAAGGCAATGACCGGTAGCCAGAGGCCGCGCGGCTGCACGCTGCGGCCCAGCAGGCCAGCCAGTACCAACCCGAGCGCGATGATGATCGCCGGCAGCAGGTCATCGCGGAACGCGCGCAGCAACAGGATCATGGCCGTGCCCGCAAGCAGCAGTGGCGCGCTCACCAAGGGGCCGCGATCAGCCGGACGGAAGCCGCGATTCCAAGCCCACGAGAAGAGCGCTACTGCAACGAGCAGCAACGCGAAGAGCGTGAGGATCTCCACCCACCCATGGAAGAGTGCTCCCAACCAGCGATCGGACTCGGTGCGCATGCGGACCCGACGAAGATGGCGGCCGAATCAGCGTCCTAACAGTCGTGGCGCACCCGACTTACCAACGGTGCGGCGTAAGCATCTCAGAGAAAGCGCTCCATCCAGCTGGAGCGCAGGGGCACGCGGAAGCGCTCGCGCAATTCGCCAGCCGTGCTCACGAGATCGTCGAACACGACAGTATCGGCGGTGATGATGCCCTCCTTGATCAGTTCCGGCAATTCTTGCAGACGGCAGCCGGCAACGCCACCCTCTCGCTCATAGACCACAACCATGCGGTCGGTGAGCATGAGGTTGAGGTCGTGCTCCAATTGCTTGATGAAGCCCACGCTCTTATCGATGCTGCAACCGCTTGCTTCGGCTTGCTGCTCGTCAACGGCCACCACCACGAATCGGGCGTGCAGCACATCAACGCAGGCATCGAGCGGTGCGCCATGCGCGGCCCACGAATCGGTGAATGCGGCACCACGGTCGCGGATGAGCCGTTGCTCGGCGGCGCTCAGGTCGCGTGCGGTCTTGTACACCCAGACACGGGCATGGGCGGGCATCTCAGCGATGCTGCGGATGGGGGAAGGCGCGGTAGTGCTCATGGGATCCTACTTGCTTGACGCGGTGCGGAGCGAAGATGATGCCTAAGCGCTGAGTGGGAAGCAAACAAACGTCAATGCGTTGCGAACAATCTCATGCACGATCGGGAACGCATGCGGACCATGATTGTTCGCCGCAACTCAATCCGCACGAATCAAACGGTCAATTCTACGGTGAAGGAGGCAATGAAGGTGAACAAGCTCATGGGCTCGCTGTGGTCATAGCGCATTCACCCGACCAATTCTCTGGCGTGCTGGACTCATCACCCTCCGGAGCAGAGCAACGTGCAAACTGGACCTAGAGTAGCGGATGCCCTTGGCAAGGGTTCGAGATCACACGAAACAGCCTCCAATGCGGACAACGGAGCTACGTCCTCTTCACTACGTACTTCATCAGGAAGACCTCCGAATCGAGCACTTCAGTTGGCTACCTGCATTTGATCGTTAGCAACAGTTCTGCGTTCATGATCCCCGCACCAGCATGGTTCACAGGATCGGACCCAATCGTTGCTCATATGCCCATGGCATGGATCGGCGGGAAGCCGGCGTCGCGCAAGTGAGCGCCATCCGGGAGTTCCACACTCGCGTATCGCGACTTTCCGTAGGCTTGCATTCCCTTCCGATCCGCACAACACCATTGTTGCGCTGCCCGGTGGCACATCGATGAACGCGGATATCATCATCATTGGCTCCGGCGCTGGAGGCTTGTCGGCCGCCATCTGCTTGGCTCGCGCAGGCAAGAGAGTTGTGGTGCTTGAACAGCACGATGTCCCCGGCGGCTGGTGCCACAGCTTCCAACTGCACGGGCACCGCTTCAGTCCTGGGGTGCATTACATCGGCATGATGGGCGAAGGAGAGAGCACCCGCGAACTGTACGAGGGCCTGGGCGTGGCCAATGACATGGTGTTCTTCCGCATGAACCCCAAGGCGTACGAGCACTGCTGGATCGGCCAGCACCGCATCGATATGCCTGCTGGCCTCGACAACCTCATCGCGCATCTTTCCGATCGCTTCCCGCACGAGCGCAAAGGACTGAAGCGCTACCTCACCACGGTGCGCAATGTCAGCGACCAGTTGCAGCTCATCCACCGCATGAGCGGTTTTCTCGACCACCTCACCATCCCCTTCCGCACCAGGCACCTGGGCAAGTACGGGCTGTTCAGTCTGAAGCGCGTCATCGACTGGCATATCAAGGACCCGCTGCTGAAGAGCGTGCTCAACGTGCAATGCGGCGACCATGGCCTTCCGCCGAGCCAAGCGCCCTTCCCAGTGCATGCGGCCGTGATGCAGCACTACTTCGATGGCGGCTTCTACCCCATGGGCGGTGGTGCTGGCATCGTGAAAGCGATGACGAATGCCTTGAAGCGGCACGACGGCATTGTGCGAACACGCGCACGCGTGAAGCAGATCTTACTGGAAGGCAGTGGCAAGCAGCAACATGTTGCTGGTGTTGAACTCGCCGATGGTGAGCGCATACATGCACCGGTGGTGATCAGCAATGCAGACCCGCACAAGACCTACGTCGGAATGGTGGGACGCGAGCTATTGCCAACGAGCCTTCTCAAGCAATTGGACCGTGCGCGGTACTCTGTCACGAGCATCATGCTGTTCGTTACCGTTGACATGGATGTGCGTGCTGCGGGCCTCGACTCCGGCAACATTTGGATGCTCCGCGACAATGAGGACATGGAAGCGCTCTTCCGCGACATGTCGCGCACCGATATCCTCACCGATAATGAGTTCCCTGCCGCCTTCATCAGCTGCCCAACACTGAAAGACCCAAGCAGCTTCAACGGTCGCCACCACACGATCGAAATGGTGACCTATCTCGACTACAAGGCCTTCGAGCGTTTCGAGGGAATGGGCGAACGAACGGCGGAGTACCTCCAATGGAAGGAACGCATCAAGGAGAAGATGCTGAACGGCTTGCAACGCGTGCTGCCCGACGTGCGGAAACATGTAGTGCATGCCGACATCGGCACGCCCATCACCAACGAACACTACATACAGAGCACGCGAGGCTCTGTGTATGGGACGGAGAAGACGCTGAAGCACGTAGGCCCATTTGCCTTCAAATCGAAGTCGCCCTTTCCTGGCCTGTATCTCACTGGCGCCAGCACGCTCACGCATGGTGTTGCTGGTGCTTCTATTTCCGGTGTCATCACCGCCGCGCAGGTGCTGGGGTGCACGAAGGATGAACTCCTGAAGCCTGATCCCTCGCAACGCTTGCGCATCCACGACGCTGAGGATGCGAGCACTTGGCCCGATTTCGTTCAGGCCAAACGAGCCGACCGTGCGAGACGGGCTGGTGTTGAAGGCAACTGAGCCGATCCAGCAAAGGTGCTTCGGCCAATGAAGCGCTATAGCGAACAAGGTAAATCGAACCCGGCCCAGTGGCCGAGTGCTTTGCCCGTGCGGAAAAGTGGCGGCTTTCGTTAGCGGGATCACTTCCCCTTCACCGCGTACTTCAGCAAGAACTCCTCACCGTCCAGCACCTCCAGCGCGCTGAAGTGGAAGTCGTCGCGATCGTAGGTGACGATCACCTTGCACTTCGCATCCACGGCCGAGTAGTACTCCATGCCGTCCTCCAGATCTTCCACGCGCTTGTCGGCCAGCGCGCGTTTCGCTGTGGAATGATCCAAGCTGGTGATCTTGAGCTTGTCCGCTAGCAGCGCGGCCTTCTTCTTCGCCACGCGCCTACCGCTCTTCTTCTCGGCATAGTACGCACCGATGGCAAGGCACAAAGGCGAAGTGTACACCTCGAAGCGCGGGTCATCAGCAAGGCTGAGCACACGGGCGCATGCCGGAAAATTCGGATACTCGTTGCAGAGCACCGTCACGAGCACATTGGCGTCCAAAAAAACGCGCATCACTTGCGGCCTTTGCTGGAGCGCCGGCTTTCGAGGTAGTCCTTCTTCACGGACTTCGCGGCATTCTTGCGCACGTACTGTGCCTGCCCTTCGCTCACCATGCTCACCCAATCGGAAACGGGGAGCTCATCAAGGCTGCGGTACTTCTTGCTCACCACCTTGCTCAGCATGAACTCGATGAGCCGCGACAGGCTGATGTTGTTGGCTTCGGCGAAGGCTTTGGCCT
>JBATND010000073.1:0-6423 GCA_049290175.1 Flavobacteriales bacterium
ACCATCGGTTACGCGGCGGGCATCCCGCGCGAATGGGCCGCCGTGTTCTACTTCTTCTTCACGTTCGAGTAGGGCGCGCGTTGTGTGCTAGTTCGTATGGCTGGCAGCCTAGTCGGTAGCCGACGGCTACTTTCGCCGCCCACGGTTGCGCACGTAACCTTCCTTCCTTGTTCCCTTGTGTCTTGAGACTTGAATCTTGATCATGGCCACCAAGCCTTCCATCCCCAAGGGCACCCGCGATTTCGGTCCGGTGGAGATGCTCCGCCGCAAGTACATCTTCAGCACCATCGAGAAGGTCTTCCAGAAGTACGGCTACCTGCCGCTGGAAACGCCTGCCATGGAGAACCTCGAGACCCTCACCGGCAAGTACGGCGAAGAGGGGGATCGGTTGATCTTCAAGGTGCTGAATAGCGGCAATCCATATGAGTACCTCGACTTGGCTGAACTGCGAGACGAAATCATTGATTATTTCGGAGGAAAGGTGAAAGGGGATGAGGTGACTTTTGAACATGAGGTACAGCTTGACTTGGATCTCAAGATCAAGGAGTACATCCGAACGAAGAGATTCTCAGAGAGAGCCCTACGCTACGACCTCACCGTTCCCTTCGCGCGCTACGTCGTGCAGTACCAGAACGAGCTCGCTTTCCCTTTCAAGCGCTACCAGATCCAACCCGTGTGGCGCGCTGATCGGCCGCAGAAGGGCAGATACCGCGAGTTCTACCAGTGCGATGCGGATGTGATCGGGAGCACGAGCTTGCTCAGCGAAGTGGAGCTCGTCCAGCTTTTCGATGATGTGTTCACGCAGCTCGGATTGAAAGTGGTCGTGAAGATCAACGACCGCAAAGTGCTCAGCGGCATCGCCGAGGTGAGCGGCCAACCGGAGAAAGTGGTGGACATCGTGACTGCGATCGATAAGCTCGATAAGATCGGCCGCGAGAAAGTGGAGGAGGAGATGCGCTCGAAAGGTGTGAGCGATGAAGCGATCAAAGGCATCGCACCGCTTTTCGACTTGAAAGGAACGTGGAGCGAGCAACGCCCAATGCTGGAGACATGGCTCGCCTCATCGAGTGTCGCGCAGCAAGGCTTGAAGGATTTGTCTTTCACCTTCGATGCAGTGGGTTCAATGAAGAGTGCGGTGCTTGAATTCGACCCCACCCTCGCCCGCGGCCTCGACTACTACACCGGCGCCATCTTCGAGGTGAAAGCCGCCGAAGGCACACTGCAGAGTAGCATCTGCGGCGGTGGCCGCTACGACGATCTCACCGGCGTGTTCGGCCTCAAGGGCATGAGCGGCGTGGGCATCAGCTTCGGCGCCGACCGCATCTACGACGTGCTGCTGGAGACGAACAAGTTCCCGGCGGAACTCGGCAGCAGCACCAAATTGCTCTTCGCCAATTTCGGGGAGAAGGAAGCCCTGCATTGCCTGAAGCTGCTGCGCGAGGTGCGCGAGGCGGGCATCGCGGCGGAGCTGTATCCCGATCAGGTGAAGCTGCCCAAACAATTCACCTACGCCGAGAAGAAGAGCATACCGTACGTGGCCATCGTCGGCGAGACGGAGATGAACGAAGGCGTGGTGACGCTGAAGAAGATGGGCGCGAATGAAAAGGGAACGATGATGCCCATCGCGGAGATAATCGCACTCCTCAAGGATCAATCCTGATCGAAGCAACCGTACCGTCAACCCACTGGGTTGACCTTTCGAAATCTGATGCCCACGAAACCGCACCCCATCACTACCCTCGGCCTCACACTCGCCGATCTCGATTCCATTCTTCGTGAGCGCAAGCCCATCGCCCTCGCCAAGGATGCGCAAGCCGCCGTGAAGCGCAGCCACGCTTGGCTCTTGCAGAAACTGAAGGACAGCGACACGCCCATCTACGGCGTGAACACCGGCTTCGGCGCGTTGCATGATCGCAGCATCGCGAAGCGCGACCTGGCACAATTGCAGAAGAACCTGGTGATGAGCCACGCTTGCGGCAGTGGCGAGCCCGTGCCTGCCGATATCGTGCGCGCCATGCTCGTGCTGAAGGTGCAGAACATGGCCTTCGGTCACAGCGCGGTGGCGCTGAGCACTGTGCAGCGCTTGATCGACATGCACAATGCGGACGTGCTGCCCGTGGTGTACGAGCGCGGATCGCTTGGCGCCAGCGGTGATCTCGCTCCGCTCGCGCACCTCGCGCTTCCCTTGCTCGGTCTCGGCGAAGTGGTGATGCAGGGCAAGCGCATGCCATCCGCGCAAGCGCTGAAGAAACTCGGCTGGGCGCCGCTGGAGCTTGGTCCGAAGGAAGGACTCGCGCTGCTCAACGGCACTCAGTTCATGAATGCGTATGCGTCGCTGCTCACGCTGAAGAGCATCAGGCTCGCGCACATCGCTGATGCCATCGCTGCTGTTTCGCTCGATGCCTATGATGGACGCATGGAGCCTTTCCATCCGAGCGTTCACGCTGTGCGTCCGCATCCCGGACAGGCGCAGGTGGCGGGGCACATGCGCGAGCTGTTGCAGGGCAGCGCGATCGGCGCCGAGGAGAAGAAGCATGTGCAGGATCCTTACTCGTTCCGTTGCATCCCGCAGGTGCATGGCGCAAGCCGTGATGCCATCGCGCACGTGGCCAACGTTGTCGGGCGAGAATTGGAAGCGGTAACCGACAACCCAACTGTCTTCGACGATGAAGATTCGATAATCAGCGCGGGCAATTTCCACGGACAGCCTTTGGCGCTCTCGCTCGATTTCCTCGCGATCGCCATGGCCGAATTGGGCAGCATCAGCGAACGGCGGATCTACAAGCTCATCAGCGGGCAGCGCGGGTTGCCGCCCTTCCTCGTCGCGAAGAGCGGACTGAATAGCGGCTTCATGATTCCGCAGTACACGGCGGCCTCATTGGTGAGCGCCAACAAGCAGCGCTGCATGCCCAACAGCGTGGACACCATCGACAGCAGCAACGGGCAAGAGGATCACGTGAGCATGGGCGCCGCCGCAGCGATCAAGACTTGGCAGGTGGTGCACGATGTGGAGCGCGTGCTCGCCATCGAATTGCTCACCGCTGCACAGGCGCTCGAGTTCCGCAGGCCGTTGCGCAGTTCACCAGTGGTTGAAGGCCTTGTAACGGCGCTGCGCAAGCGTGTGCCCTTCATCAAGGACGATGTGGTGATGCACGGCCCGATGGAGGCGGCGCTGGCGGTGGTGAGAGAGTTGGCGTGAGCGAGTGGGTCAGGGCATGATGATGCGCAACGCTTGGTGCTCAGAACGTCCTTCCGCAATCGCTATGTAGACGCCAGCGGGCAGCGGGTTTACCTGAAGTATTGTGACTTGACCGCCTAGCACGCGTCCGAATTGTTGAACGGTGCGTCCAGACGCATCGGAAATACGCATGCCCTGAATCTCTTGCGGTGATTGTACCCGAAGCAATCGGCTATCCGCATCGAAAATGATCGTAGGTAGCGCGAACTCATGCTCTTGTACATCAACATGACCAACCAATTGCAGGCTTACCCCGTCGATGTATGCAGGAATCGGGTTTTGGTGTCCCGTAGATCCGGTTGACCTTGTCTTCAATCTGATGCCAAGGATTCCTGTGTTCGGAACGGTGTCCGTGATCGTGACTTCGGTCCAGACCGGTTCATTGGTGCACACTGCCGGATTATTTGAGCCGTTGATGTACACGCAAGCACACATGAAGTACTGGTGCGGACACTTCGCCCAGAAGGAGAGCGTGTAGATGTCTCCTGGAGTCAACTGCGGAACTTGTTGGTCCATCCAGTAATTGTAGGACTGCGATGCACTCGGAGCGGCGCTCCAGGAACCCCAGCCGGGTGCGCCTTCATTGATGGGGACAGTGCCCCCTACTGTTGGAAGCGTGGTAGAGATCTCGCCGGACCATCCATAAATAGTGAAACCACTCGCATCCTCGAAACTGCCGTTCACGATCTGCGCTGAGGCGGGGGCTGAAGACACTAGATGCAGAGCCACGAAAGCAAGGTGGAATTGGTAACGCATGGTGTTGTAGATCGCGTGGTGAACGACGAATGTAGGTCGCTATTGCTTCTTCTTCGCCCCGTTCAATCGAAGACAATTGGGCCTTCTCATGATATGCAGCAGTCTTGGGCCGATGCCTGTTTGGATCACTCCACCGCGAAGCGCACCACGCGATCTCCGTTCGCCGTGCGCAAGGCCACGAGGTAAACGCCATTCGGCAAGCCGTTCAGGTCGATGCGCGCGGCTGTGCTCCGCACGTTTCCGCGAGCGGGCAAGTGCCTTCCCGTGAGATCGAAGAGGCGCGCTTCGAGGAGCATGGCCGATCCCATGGTCGCAAAGAGGCTATTGCTCGCGCGGTCCATTAGGATCGTGGGTCGCTCGTTGTTGCCTTCATGCACATTCAGCACGATGGAGACGGTGAAGCCATCGAAATAGCCGGGGTTCTGCGTGGCCGGTCCGCCGACCAATCCGCTGCTCAGAGCGATGATGGCCGTATCGCCGGTTTGCAGTTCCACGGTGTCGGTGATCTCGAGGTAAGTCCATTCGTACCACGAGGTGCCCACGCTTTCCTCCGCATGGATGACGCCGTTGTTGATGGTGCCCAAACCGAACTGCGGGTACACCGGCACGAAGTCGCCCGGCGTGCGCACCCAGCCGCCGATGGTGAGCATGTCGCCATTCTGTACGCCACTGAGGCGTTGGAAGAGGTAGCTTGGGAAACAGCCCTGGGTCTGGCCCATCTCCTTGCTGGCGTGCTGGCTGCCGGCACCGGGCGCACCATCGGTCATCAGAAGCTCGGGATCGTCGCAGGTCCATTCCCATGCAGCAAGGCCCTGCTCGAAACTGCCGTTGGTGAGTTGCGCCTGCGCTTGAATAGTGAGCGCCGACAATGCGAGGAGTAGTGCTGCTCTCATGGCTTCGGTGATTTGTGCGTTGACGCTTGAAGGAGGCGTGCCGCTGCCTGATGCGCTCATGCGAGAATGAAACAGCTGAGCTGTTGGCGAGTAGGGCATAGCACCAATGGGGCAATGCGCCAATGGAGCAGTGGGCCAATGAACCAGTGAAGCAGTGGACCAGAGGACCAGAGGCACTACGTAGATGTGTTGGCACTGAACTGCTTGGTAGCACCTCTGGTCCACTGTTTCACTGAACAACTGTTTAACTGTTCCGCGAACTTCGCGGCGCCATGCACCTCTACCTGCTCCCCGGCCTCGGCGCCGATGGCCGCCTCTATGACCGCATCGATTTCGGAGCGCACACCACGCACCGCATCGATTGGCCCGCCATGCCCGAGGGCAGCAGCCTGCGCGATTTTGCCGAGGTGCTCGCGCGAAGGGTGGATGCCGGCCAGCCCCATGCGCTCATCGGCGTGAGCATGGGCGGCATGGTGGCGCAGGAGATGGCTCTGATCACGAAGCCCGCGCGGACGATCATCATCAGCAGTTGGAAGGGGCCGCACGAGATGCCCATGCCAATCAAGCTGCTTCGAGGCACGCGCGCCGAGAAGCTGCTCACGCCGGCCTTCATCAAGCACGGGCTGCCGATCATGCGCTGGCAGATGGGATTGGAGACCGCAGAGGACACCGCGCTCTTCGACGCTTTCATCGCGGCAACGCCCTTGGATCAGGTGCGCGTGCAGATTGCGGCATTGCTAGGGTGGGAGGGGCCGACTTCACCGGTGCCGCGCCTCGTTCATATACATGGTGACCACGATCGACTCATGCCGATCGCGCCGATTGAGGATGCCATCGTGATCAAGGGTGGCGGCCATTTCATGGTCTTCAACCGCGCTGCTGAAGTTGGTTCGGCGATACGAACCGAGCTTTCGTCGATGTGATCGAAGGCAACGCACCCGGGTGCAGCTTCGTCCATGTACAGTGGAGCGGTTGATAACCCGTGCGGAACAGGACAAGGCCGCTCTAGGCACCCGGGTAGTTTCGCAGCCGTTGAATTGCGCCCCTACATGACATTCACTTTCAAAGCCTTGGCCCTTGCGGTCTTGGGTTTCGCTTGCGGCGAGGTGTGGGCACAGCCATGCAACATGAGCGTGAATGCCACGCCGAACAATCCGGTAACGATCTGTGAAGGGGCTTCGCAGCAGCTGAATTCTAGCGTGAACAATGGCGATCCGCCGTATACCTATAGCTGGAATCCTACAACTGGCTTGAGCAATCCGAATATCGCCAACCCGATTGCCAGCCCAACGACCTCGACCGTTTACACCTTGACCGTCACGGACGATGACGGCTGCACGGATACCGATCAAGTGACCGTGAATGTGAATGCCGCGCCGCCAGCCGCGCTCACCAGCACAGGGCCGGAGCAGGTCACCACCTTCAACGGGCTCACCACCTTCAGCATCTGCGATCCGAGCGGTAGCTTCCCCTTCAGTTTCACCGATCAGACTGCGGGCGGCACCACGCGCACGATCAATTGGGGCGATGGCAGTC
>JBATND010000074.1:0-1634 GCA_049290175.1 Flavobacteriales bacterium
GTGAAGTGGGATGAGAACCAAGGCGGCTTCTACCACAGCGAGCACTACCTCAGCCACATCCAGACACGCCTTGCAGGCATTGCCAGCGCGACGTTCTGACCGACATCAGCTTCCCTCCGGCCTTACAAAAACACACAACCAAGGTCGAGGAACAGCAAGGCGGGCCCGTAAGCCCGCCTTGATCTTTTCTAGTCGTTGGAACTCAGTGCTGATCGTAGTCGATCACCACGCGCTGCGACCGCGGGTGCGTCTGGCAGGTGAGCACATAGCCGTCGGCCACCTCTTCGTCGGTGAGCGCGTAGTTCATCTCCATCTCCACCTGCCCTTCGATCACACGCGCCTTGCAGGTGCAGCACACCGCGCCCTTGCAGGCATAAGGCACATCGAGGCCGCTATCCAAGGCCACATCGAGCACCGCGTCGCCGTTGGCCTTCACCTTCAGCTCATGCTCACGACCGTCCATGATCACCTTCACATCGGCCACACCGGTGAATGCCGTTGACGTGGCATGCGTGGTCTCCTTCTTCGCATCGGTGCTCACCGGCGTGCCGAAGAGCTCGATGTGGATGCGCTTCTTCTCCGCGCCGAGCTTCTCCAGGGCCTCGCTCACGTTCACCATCATCTGTTCCGGTCCGCAGATGAAGTACTCGTTGGTGTTGCTGTCGGTCACGAAACGCTTCACGAGTTCCACGGCTTTCTCCGTGGTGATGCGCCCGTTGAAGAGTTTATCCTCGTCGAGGCCCTTGCTCAGGATGTGCAGCACCTCCAGACGGCCTTCATGCTGTAGCTTCAGTTCCTCCAGCCGCTGGCGGAAGATGATGCGGTCCACATCGCTATTGCCGTAGAAGAGCGTGAAACGGCTCTGCGGCTCGGTGCGGAGAACGGTCTTGAGGATGCTTAGGATGGGCGTGATGCCACTGCCCGCAGCGAAGGCCACGAAATGGCGGCTCTTCGTCGGATCGAGCGCGGTGGTGAAGTTGCCCATGGGCGACATCACCTCGATGCTCATGCCAGCCTTCAGCTTATCAACCAGTTGGGTACTCGCGCGGCCCTGCGGCACCTTCTTCACGGCGATGCGGAAATACCCCTTATCGAGCGGGCTGCTGCAGATGCTGTACGACCGGCGCAATTCCTCGCCGTTCACCGTGAGCTTGAGGGTAACGTATTGGCCATGCTGGAAGGCGAACTCAGGCTGCAAAGCCGAGGGCACCTCAAAGCCCACCACAATGCACTCGGGCGTTTCCTGGTGGATCTCTGAGACTTTCAGCGTGTGGAAATGGGCCATGCGGTTGTTGGTCATCTGAAGGCGGGCAAAAATAGACGCGGCCAATTTGGTCGCGCGGGAACGAACCAGCGAACTGTGCCGATCGTTCGCCGCCTGATGCCGATCAGGGCCGTTGAAGGCCCCGCCCCTACTTTAGCCAACCGAAAAACAAGCGCGCGCAATGACCGACGTGAAGAACCTGGAGGAGATCTTCCAATCCAAGATCGACGCTGAGCAGAAGATCGAGCCGAAGGACTGGATGCCCGATGCCTATCGCAAGAACCTGGTCCGCCAGATTAGCCAGCACGCGCACAGCGAAGTGGTGGGCATGCTGCCCGAAGGCAATTGGATCACCCGCGCACCGAGCCTA
>JBATND010000075.1:0-12011 GCA_049290175.1 Flavobacteriales bacterium
GGTCCTGGATGTGCGGCTTCAGGCCTTTCTCTATGAAGCTGATCACCTCTTCCCAGGTCTCGGCCTCTTCGATCTTGCGATAGACCTTCTTCTCGATGAAGATGCGCTCGAGCGAGGCGAAGTGCCATTGCTCCTCCAACTCGCTCTTCTTGATCTTCAGCTCCAGCTCCAGCAGCCGCAAGGTGTTCTCGGTGCTGATGCGCAGCAGCTCCTTCACGCTGACGAAGCGCGGTTTATCGTTCTCGATCACCACGGCATTGGGCGCCAGGCTCACCTCGCAATCGGTGAAGGCGAAGAGCGCGTCGATGGTGGTATCGGGGCTAACGCCAGTTGCGAGATGGATGACGATGGAAGCGAATTCCGCCGTGTTGTCGTCGATGTGGCGCACCTTGATCTTGCCCTTCTCGTTGGCCTTCACGATGCTCTCCATGAGCGAGGTGGTGGTGGTGCCGAAGGGGATCTCGGTGATCTCGAGGGTCTTGCTGTCGAGCTTCTGGATGCGTGCGCGGCAACGGACGCGACCGCCACGCTCGCCTTCGTTGTAGTTGCTCACATCGGCGAGTCCGCCGGTGGGGAAATCGGGGAGCAGCTCGAAGGAGCGCTTGCGCAGCACGGCGATGCTGGCGTCGATGAGCTCGTTGAAGTTGTGCGGGAGCAATTTGCAGCTCAGGCCCACGGCGATGCCCTCAGCGCCCTGCGCGAGCAGCAGCGGGAATTTCACCGGCAGGAATACAGGCTCTTTGTTGCGGCCATCGTAGCTCAGCTGCCATTCGGTGGTCTTCGGATTGAAGACCACATCGCGCGCGAACTTGCTGAGGCGCGCCTCGATGTATCGCGGCGCGGCTGCGCTGTCGCCGGTGAGCGTGTTGCCCCAGTTTCCTTGGCAATCGATCAGCAGGTCCTTCTGGCCCAGTTGCACCAGCGCGTCGCCGATGCTGGCATCGCCGTGCGGGTGGTACTGCATGGCGTGGCCGATGATGTTGGCCACCTTGTTGTAACGGCCATCGTCCAGATCGTCCATGGCGTGCAGGATGCGGCGCTGCACGGGCTTGAGGCCGTCGTACAGCGCGGGCACGGCACGCTCCAGGATCACGTAGCTGGCATAATCAAGGAACCAATCCTTGTACATGCCACTTACGCTGAAGCCGCCGACATGACCGCCTGCGGGGATGTGGCCGCTGCTGTCCTCGGGGCCGTTGGTTTGCTCGTTGTCGTTGCTCATGTCGTTCTCACAGGATTGCGCAGATCTCCTCGGGGCGCGCGTTGCTCTGGTTGTTGCGCAAGCGCAAGCGCAAGCACACCGGCGCGCCCACCACGGGATTGATCTTGGGGTACTCGAATAGGTTGCTGTTGGGCGGCTGCGGATTGATCACGTCGGTGATGCCGGTCGCCGTTTCCTCCACCGCCACGGAATAGCTGGCGCCGGAAGGCAGCAATTCGCTCTTCACATGGAAGCCGATGATCTGGTACTGCACCACGCCGCCGGGTATCGAAACGTTGCGCGTGAAGGTGGTGTCGTACACGAAGACCTCCGGTCCATTGTAATCGGGATCGAAGGGATTGCTGGTGAGCGATGCGGGATCGAGCTCGCCCTTGCCGCAGGCGCTGACCAGCAGTGCTAGCGAAACGATCGTGAGCATCCTGTTCATCGCAGCGGAATGGTCAATCCGGCCATCCACATGCCGTGGCCGTTGGCATCGGGCATCCACACCAGCCCATCGAAGCGCGCTTTCTCTTTGTCCTCGAACACGGGCGCTTGGCGCTTGGAGCGCACCTTGGCCACGTACCACCATGCCGCGCCGGCCGCCACCAAGGCACCGCCGCTCACATAGGTCATGGTGCGCGCTTGGCGGAGCTTCTTGTTGGCATCGGGGATCCGATCGCCCTTCAGCTCCGCAATGCCCGCAGGACTTGTGCTCTCTCCATACGACTGTTCCAGCGCATCGATGTCGCGCAGCGCATCCACCGCCTTCCAGGTGCTCACGCCGAACCATGCAGCGGCTCCTACAGCAAGCACAGGCGTCCCGTAGCGCAGCCAGCGGTCGTCGCGATTGAAGCGCTGGGCCTTGCGGTTGTACGCGATGAACTCTTCCGAATAGCGCAATTGGATGCGCAACTCCTGCATGGCGTTGGGCAGGATCGTGATCGTGGTATCGAGCATGCGGCGCTCCGGCGCGAAGAGCACCAAGCGGTGCTGCCCTTCGAGCAGGGTGAGCTCGCGGTCGTTCATGCGGTGCTTGCCGTCGAGCACGTAGTTGCAGGTGGCGTGCGGCTCGCAGAACACGCGCAGAGTGCCTGTGCTCTGGGCGTGCGCAACAAGTGGATTCAACCCGATCAATACAACCGCAGCAAGGCCGATGTGCGCGCGCTTCCTCATGCCTCCTCCTCCACTTCCTCCAGTTTCTTGGCGATCACCTTCACCGGGTCGATGGCCTTCTCCTCGACCAGGTCCTTCTCCACCTTCAGGTTCTCGATGATGAATTCCTGGCGCGCGGGCGTGTTCTTGCCCATGTAGAACTCGAGCAGCTGATGCACGCTGGCGTCCTTGGTGATCATCACCGGCTCCAAGCGGATGTCCTCGCCGATGAAGTGCTTGAACTCATCGGGGCTGATCTCGCCGAGGCCCTTGAAGCGCGTGATCTCGTGGCCCTTGCCGAGCTTGAGGATGGCGCGCTGGCGCTCCTCGTCGCTGTAGCAATAGATCGTCTCCTTCTTGTTGCGCACGCGGAAGAGCGGCGTCTGCAGGATGTAGAGGTGGTCGTTCTTCACCACTTCGGGGAAGAACTGCAGGAAGAAGGTCATGAGCAGCAAGCGGATGTGCATGCCGTCCACATCGGCATCGGTGGCGATCACGATGCGGTTGTAGCGCAGGCCGTCCATGCCGTCCTCGATGTCGAGCGCGGCCTGGATCAGGTTGAACTCCTCGTTCTCGTACACCACCTTCTTGGTGAGGCCGTAGCAGTTGAGCGGCTTGCCCTTCAGGCTGAAGACGGCCTGGGTCTCCACGTTGCGGCTCTTGGTGATGCTGCCGCTGGCGCTATCGCCCTCGGTGATGAAGAGCGTGGTGGCCAGCTTGATGGCCTCGTCCTTCTTATTGTCGGTGAGGTGGGCGCGGCAGTCGCGCAATTTGCGGTTGTGGAGGCTGGCCTTCTTGGCGCGCTCGCGGGCCAGCTTACGGATGCCGGTGAGCTCTTTGCGCTCGCGCTCGTTCTGCTGGATGCGGTCGAGCAGCACCTGCGCCACCTCGGGATGCTTGTGCAGGTAGTTGTCGAGCTCCTTGCCGATGAAGTCGCCCACGAAGGAGCGCATGCTCTGGCCTCCGGGCTCGATCTCGAGGCTGCCGAGCTTGGTCTTGGTCTGGCTCTCGAACACCGGCTCGATCACCTTCACGGCCACGGCCGCCACGATGCCCGTGCGCACATCGCCGGCCTCCCAATCCTTCTTGAAGAAGTCCTTCACCGTTTTGGCCACCGCTTCGCGGAAGGCGCCCTGGTGGGTGCCGCCCTGCGTGGTGTGCTGGCCGTTCACGAAGCTGTAATAATCCTCGCCGTAGTGGTTGGCGTGGGTGATCGCCACTTCGATATCGTCGCCGCGCAGGTGGATAATGGGGTACAGCGGCTCACCATCCATGCGTTCCTGGAGAAGGTCCTTCAGGCCATCCTTGCTCTGGAACTTGTTGCCGTTCCAGAAAATGGTGAGGCCGGTGTTGAGGTAGCAGTAATTGCGGATGAGCCGTTCGATGTGCTGATCACGGAACTGGTACTGCCGGAACATCTGCTCATCGGGTTCGAAGACCACGCGCGTGCCGTTGGGCTCGTCGGTCTTCACCGGCTTGTTGTTCTTGCGCAGCACGCCGCGGTCGAATTCGGCGCGCATCAGTTCGCCGTCGCGCACGCTCTCGATCCTGAAATAGGTGCTCAGCGCATTCACGGCCTTGGTGCCCACTCCGTTGAGGCCCACGCTTTTCTTGAAGGCCTTGCTGTCGTACTTGGCGCCGGTGTTGATCTTGCTCACCACATCAATCACCTTGCCCAGCGGCACGCCCCGGCCGTAGTCGCGTATGGTCACTCGCGGTCCTTCGATCATGATGTCCACCTTCTTGCCGTGGCCCATGACGAATTCGTCGATGCAGTTGTCCAGCACCTCCTTCACCAAGATGTAGATGCCATCGTCGTAGCTGCTGCCATCGCCCAGCTTGCCGATGTACATGCCCGGCCTCAGTCGGATGTGCTCTTTCCAATCCAGGGAGCGGATGTGCTCCTCACCATAACTCGCGTTGCTCATGCACACTTCCCGCTACCCAGCATTGGCGCGGGTTCGCGGCGATGGGCCGAAGGTATCCCGCGCCCCCAGCGGCCCGCCGATGTGGAAAACTCCCGTTATCCACGATCACTCGCGGTTTTCAACAGTGGCTGAAGGCCTGCGTAGGGCATTGGAACAATGCTTCCCGAGGCCGCTTTGGGAGTGGCGCCCGTATGGAATGGTGTGCGATCAAGCAGGAACAACCTGTTGCGGCCAAACTCATCACCTTTACCATTGGACCGTCGCTCCCTGCGGATGCTTCGCCCAAACGCGTCCGGGACAAGCCGATCACGCACCTTGCGCCCATGCCCGCTTGGCTCAGCGAAACACCGGAGTGCATCACGCTGCGTGTGCATGTGCAACCCGGCGCCAAGCGCACCGAGGTGGCAGGCACGCACGGCGATGCGCTGAAGATCCGCTTAGCCGCTCCGCCGGTGGATGGGCAGGCGAACGAGGCGCTCCTCTCCTACTTGGCTGATCAATTCGGCGTGCCCAAACGGCAGGTTGAATTGGTGAGTGGACATACGAGCCGGAGCAAACGCGTGGTGGTGCATGGGCCGAAGCGGAGGCCGGATGGGGGGTGGTGAGCTAACGGGTCGCAGCGATTAATGGTCACTTGCACCTGTAGCGAACAGCTATGTCCAAGGCTTCGGAATAACCATCGGAGGAATACGTGTTCCGGAAAAATAACCCTTCTCGAAATGACAATATAATTATTTGACTATCAATGTAATATGAATACGCACCCACTTCATTCACCCATCGGAATAACCATCGGAGAATAACTTCTGATTGCCGTACTTTTGCCGCATGAATGCTCATGGCCTCTTCGACTCTCCATTCGCTATGGAGCCGCTGTTTCCCGATGACGTCAAAGGAGACCTGGAAGCGTTAGCGGTTGAACTGCTTGCGAAAGCATCACGGCTATCCGGTGCAATGCATCCAACAACACGCTCCGCGTTGTCCGATTTGATGAGGCCCATGAACAGCTACTACAGCAACCTCATAGAAGGGCATAACACGCATCCGATCGACATCGATAAAGCACTTCAGAAAGACTATTCATCAGAGAAGAAGAAGACAGACCTGCAGTTGGAGGCGCTCGCGCACATCAATGTCTCCAAAGAACTGACCATGGGTGGCATAGCTACAGTGAACGGACTGGACCCAAGCAGCACCGAATTCCTGAAAGGCATCCACAAGGCATTCTACGACCACCTGCCCGACAGCTTCAAGGAAGTGATTAGCGAAGAAGGCGAAGTCCGCTATGTGGTTCCGGGCGAATGGAGAACCGTAGAGGTGAAGGTGGGCAGGCACATCGCACCAACCCACAGCGGCTTGCCTTCGTTCATGAATCGGTTCTCGTCGTTCTACGACCGCAGCGCATCTGGGAACCGATCCCCTATTCGTCGCATCATCGCTATGGCAGCAGCACATCACCGACTCGTATGGATACACCCGTTCCTGGATGGCAATGGAAGGGTGGTGCGCCTTTTCTCTGATGCTTGGCTGCGTGCTGAAGGACTGGATGGCGCGGGGTTATGGTCCATATCCAGAGGCTTGGCGCGCAGCCGTAAGATGTACACGAGCATGCTCGCCAATGCCGACATGCCTAGGCGCAACAGCCTTGATGGCCGTGGCAACCTGAGCAATGAGGAATTGGAGGCCTTCTGCGGCTATTTCCTCCGCACCTGCATTGATCAGGTTGAGTTCACGCATGCCTCGCTGCAGATCGACACCATGCTCGAACGCATCGGCTCCTTCGCGGACAGGATGCATAACAAGAAGCGTTTAAGAGCGGAGGCCCGTCCGCTGTTACAGCAGATCTTCCTACGCGGCAGCGTTAACCGGGCGGAAGCCGATGAAATAATGGGTGTGACCGACAAGACCGGCAAAAAGGTCACCGATGAACTTGTTAGCAAGGGGCTGCTAGTTCCGCATAAGGAAAAAGAGGGATTGCCTCTCAGATTCATAGCAGCGTACCCCATCATGATCTCCCCCTGGATCCTGCCCGGCCTTTACCCCGAAGGCATCGAGGCAGAGATGATGGCAGCGAGCTGAAGCGCCTACGGACGCGACGATTCGTGATTGATGGCATGCGCGGCCCAAGGCCATTCCGCGCCACCTGACCAAAGTCAATCCCTGCACTGACCAAGCTCACGACCTGACATTCCGGTGACGGGCACTTTCGCTGCGCCAAAGCCGGAATCTGATGAGCGTCATCTTCCTTCTGATAGCAGTGAGCACCGTGGTGGCGCTCTTCTTCCTCGCGGCATTCGTGCGCGCGGTGAAGAGCGGCCAATTCGACGATGATCGCTCACCTGCCGTCCGCATGCTCAACGAGGATTCTCCGCGCCAAAACAACAACCCATGACCGAGCGCTTCCAGTACGACAACCGAATCGTCAAGAACTTCCTGTTCGTCACCATCCTGTGGGGCATCGTGGGCATGCTCGTGGGCCTCATCATCGCCGTGCAGATGGTGGCCCAGAACACGCCACCCGATGCTTGGTACTTCTGGATCGTCCGTCCATTCACCTGGCTGGGCGAATTGGAGTGGACCAAGTTCGGCCGCCTTCGCCCGCTGCATACCAACGCGGTGATCTTCGCCTTCGTTGGTAATGCCATTTTCGCTGGCGTTTACTACAGCCTGCAGCGCCTGCTCAAAGCGCGCATGTTCAGCGATGCGCTGGGCAGGATCCACTTCTGGGGCTGGCAGCTCATCATCGTGCTCGCTGCGGTAACGCTGCCCTTGGGCATGACCACCGGCAAGGAATACGCGGAGCTCGAGTGGCCCATCGATATCCTGATCACCTTGGTGTGGGTGGTGTTCGGCATCAACATGTTCGGCACCATCCTGAAGCGTCGCGAGCGCCATCTGTACGTAGCCATCTGGTTCTACATCGCCACGTGGGTCACGGTGGCCATGCTGCACATCACCAACAGCATCGAGCTGCCCATCTCGCTCACCAAGAGCTACAGCTGGTACGCAGGCGTGCAGGACGCGCTGGTGCAGTGGTGGTACGGACACAACGCGGTGGCCTTCTTCCTCACCACGCCCTTCCTCGGCCTCATGTACTACTTCATGCCGAAGGCGGCCAATCGCCCGGTGTACAGCTACAAGCTCTCGATCATCCACTTCTGGGCGCTCATCTTCCTCTACATCTGGGCGGGGCCGCACCACTTGCTCTACAGCGCGCTGCCCGATTGGGCGCAGAGCCTAGGCACGGTGTTCAGCATCATGCTCATCGCACCCAGTTGGGGCGGCATGCTCAATGGCCTGCTCACCTTGCGTGGCGCGTGGGACCGCGTTCGGGAGGATCCTGTGCTCAAGTTCATGGTGGTGGCTGTTACATGCTACGGCATGGCCACGCTCGAAGGGCCGCTGCTGAGCCTGAAGAGCTGGAACGCCATGGCGCACTTCACCGATTGGATCATCGCGCACGTTCACATCGGAGGCATCGGCTGGAACGGCATGCTCACCTTCGGTGTGGTGTACTGGATGGTGCCACGCCTCTATGGCACCAAGCTCTACAGCACGAAGCTCGCCAATGCCCACTTCTGGCTGGGCACGCTGGGCATCGTGTTCTATGCCATCCCACTTTACCTGGCTGGCTTCTGGCAGAGCGGCATGTGGAAGCAGTTCACGCCCGATGGTTATCTGGTGTACAAGAACTTCCTCGATACGGTGATGGAGATCAAGCCTGCGTACTGGCTGCGCGCGCTCGGCGGCCTGCTCTACCTCAGCGGCGCCTTCATCATGGTGTACAACGTGGTGAAGACCGTGAAGGCCGGCAAGCTCATCGCGAATGAGGATGCCGAAGCTCCTGCATTGGAGAAGGTCGCTGCTGAAGAAGGTGGTGGCCACTGGCACCGTTGGATTGAGCGCCGCCCCATCCAGATGCTGGTGATCAGCCTGGTGCTCGTGGCGATCGGCGGGTTGTTCGAGATGGTGCCCACCTTCCTGGTGAAGAGCAACATCCCCACGATCAGCAGCGTGAAGCCCTACACCCCACTTGAGCTGCAAGGGCGCGATATCTATGTGCGTGAGGGCTGCTATACCTGCCACAGCCAGATGATCCGGCCCTTCCGCAGCGAGACCGAGCGCTACGGCGAGTATGCCAAAGCCGGTGAGTTCGTGTACGACCACCCCTTCCAATGGGGCAGCCGACGCACCGGTCCGGATCTGCTGCGCCAAGGCGGCAAGTACGGCCATAGCTGGCACTACTACCACATGTACGACCCCACCAGCATGAGCCCCGGCTCGCTGATGCCGCCGTACACGCACCTCTACGAGCACGACCTCGACACCACCACCACGAAGAAAAAGATCGAGGCCATGCTCACCATGGGCGTGCCCTACGACAAAGAGCCATACAGCCCCGGCTTCTCTGATCGCGCCAACGCGCACCTCAGGCAGCAAAGCGATGCGATCGTAGCCGGACTGAAGAAGGACAACATCGACGCGGACGGCAACAAGGAGATCATTGCCCTGATCGCCTACCTGCAGCGCTTGGGCACCGACATCCAGGCCAAGGAGATCACCGAACGCTAATCGCCACGGCCATGCTCAAGTTCATCAAAGGTCACCTCACCTCCATCGATCACGTGGACCTCTTCCCCGTGATGGCCTTCCTCATCTTCTTCACCCTCTTCATTGGCGTGCTGCTCTGGGTGCGCGTGATGCGACGCGACCAAGTGGACCACATGAGCGCGCTCCCCCTCGCCGACGATTGCAACAATGCCACCACCAACCATGCGCACTGAACGAACCAACCTCCAACGGGCGCTCACTGTCGCTGCCCTGGTCACGCTCACCTTGGGTGCCGCAGCGCAAGATGCTCCCACTGCCCCTGCTGCTGAGCCGATCATTCCTGTGAGCGGCACCGTGAACTACGTGATGATGGGCCTCGCCGTGGTGCAAGTGGTGCTGATCCTGGCCATGAGCTCCATTCTGCGCACCATGATGGGCAGCACCGGCTGGATGCGAAAGCTCTCAGAGCGCGCAACGAAGTCCGCAGTGCTGTTGCCTTTGCTCATGCTGGCAGGTTCAGCGCATGCACAAGCCTATGTGGAGCCCCGCTCCACTATGAACCATCAAGAGCTCTTCTACCTGCTCCTGGTGATCAACATCTTCCTCTTCATTGTGCTCATGGTGCAGATCAATCTGCTGCGTAGCACCATGCGCGCCATAACGGGCGTGTTCGAGGAGCAGCGCGCCGCAGGTGCCGCCGTGGCCAAGCGCCCTTCCCCCATCGCCAAGCTCATGGATGTGCTAACCCGCCGACCGAGCAAGGAAGAAGAGGAGCGCGACCTGCTCATGCACCATGAGTACGACGGCATCCGCGAGTTGGACAACGTGTTGCCGCCCTGGTGGGTGTGGTTGTTCTATGGCACCATTGCATGGGGCGTTCTTTACCTCGTGAACATGCATGTGACGCAGTCTTGGAACGACTCGCACGAGGAATATGTCGCCGAGATGGAGCAGGCCAAAGCCGATGTCGCCGCTTTCGTGGCGCGTGCAGGAGCCGCTGTTGATGAGAACACGGTGACAATAACAACTGATGCCGGCGCGCTTGCTGGCGCGAAGGAGACCTTCGTCACCTATTGCGCTGCTTGCCACGGAGCGGATGGCGCAGGCGCTGAGACCAGCGTGGGACCGAACCTCACCGATGCCTACTGGTTGCACGGCGGTGGCATCAAGGATGTCTTCAAGACCATCAAGTACGGCGTGCCGGAGAAGGGCATGATCAGCTGGAAGAGTCAATTGAAGCCGAACGAGATCCAGGCCATTGCCAGCTACATCCTCGGCCTGCAAGGAACAGGCGGCCCCACTCAGAAAGCGCCACAGGGCGAATTGTGGAAGGGCGATGCTGCACCTGTCGACTCGACCGCGACAATGACCGATACCGTGCGTGTGGCGATGAATCCTTGAGAAGGAGATTCCTATTCGCGCAACGGGCGTTCATCACGAGCGCCCGTTGTGCATTCTGCCCTCAGTCCTATCCGAAGCAAGCCCGCGCTTTGTGATTCATGTCACGGCACGGAACTGACCAATGTCAGCTGATGCCGGAGAGAGTCCCGGAGCTTTGCTGGCGAAAAGCCGCTGCAGGCTGACATCCATCACCACCCGCAGCATCCAACGCAACGAGTATGTCCCAGCAACCGGCGCACCTTGCCCGCGATGCACGCGCCGAAGCCGAGCGCGATGAGAGCTTCCGCGATTCCATCAGCACGGTTGACAGGCAAGGCAAGCGCATCTGGATTTATCCGAAGAAACCCAGCGGCAAGTGGACTACGCGCCGCCAGTGGCTCGCCTATGCGCTGCTGGCCTTGCTGCTAACCGGGCCCTTCCTGCGCATCGGCGGCGAGCCGCTGCTCATGATCAATGTGCTGGAGCGGCGCTTCGTGTTCTTCGGGCAAACGTTCTGGCCGCAGGACTTCTTGATCTTCGTGATCGGCCTGCTCGCATTCATTGTTTTCGTCGCGCTCTTCACCGTGGCCTTCGGTCGCCTCTTCTGCGGATGGGCCTGTCCGCAGACCGTATTCATGGAGCATGTGTTCCGCCGCATCGAATACCTGATCGAGGGCGATTGGAAGCATCAGCAACTGCTGAACAAAGAACCCATGAGCGCCAAGAAGCTCGGCAAGAAGACGCTGAAGCACGCCGTCTTCTTCGCCATCAGCTTCATCATCGGCAACACCTTCCTGGCCTATCTCATCGGCAGCGATGAGTTGATCCGCATCATTACGGAACCACCAGCAGAGCACTTCGGCGGGCTCGTGGCCATGTTCGCATTCAGCGGAGCTTTCTACGGAAACTTCGCCTTCTTCCGCGAGCAAGCCTGCACCACCGTGTGCCCCTACGGCCGTTTGCAAGGCGTGCTCATGGATCGCAAGAGCGTGGTGATCGCCTACGACCATGCGCGCGGCGAGAAGCGAGCAACGTGGCGCAAAGCCGAGGATCGCGCAGCCGTAGGCAAGGGCGATTGCATCGATTGCAAGGCCTGCGTGCATGTGTGCCCCACAGGTATCGACATCCGCAACGGCACGCAGCTCGAATGCGTGAACTGCACCGCCTGCATCGATGCGTGCGACCACATCATGGACAGCGTGGGCCTGCCGAAGGGCCTGGTGCGCTACGCCAGCGAGGATGAGATCAGCGCGAAGAAGCCCTTCACCTTCAACCTGCGGATGAAGGCATACACCGCTGTGCTGCTCGTGCTTGTGGGCGCGCTAACGACGCTCATCGCCACGCGCAGTGAGACGCGCACCACCTTCCTGCGCACGCCGGGCATGCTCTTCCAAGAGCGCCCCGATGGACGCATCAGCAACCTGTATGCGCTGAAGGTGGCCAATAAGACGCCGCGCGAACTGCCCTTGCGCTTCGAGCTGCTCGACGTGGAGGGCGGCGAAGTGATGGTGGTGGGCAAGCCGATCGTGCTGCAACCCGGTGAACTCGCCAGCTCCGAAGCCTTCCTCATACTGCCCCGCGAAGCCGTAACCACCACGAAGAACAGAGTGGTCGTCGGCGTCTTCAGCGGCGACAAGCTCTTGGAGAAGGTGAAGACGAACTTCCTGGGGCCGATCAATGGACAAGCACCACGATGATGCAGCGCAAGCAATGCGAAAGTGTAACGCCGAGGCACTGCCTCGACCGTGACAGCAGCAGCTCCGTAACGTCGAGGCACTGCCTCGACCGTGATGCTC
>JBATND010000076.1:0-4075 GCA_049290175.1 Flavobacteriales bacterium
CTATACAGCATGTTGCCCGGCGGCCCGGACCGTCCGCCCGGCGGCAAGGACATGGACCTGATCGCCTCGCGCTGGAACAGGTTCGGCATTTACGACATGTATGTCGGCCTCAGTGCTGCGCAGCAGAAGTTGTTCTCACTGAAGATCGGCCCCACGCAGCATCCGATGGCCATCGACATGCGCAACGTCCTCGGGAAGAAGCCTACGGTATGCGCTGTGCGCGTGTTCGTATCGCCACCCGCCGCCGCAGAGAATCGCGCATTCTATGTGGACCTGGGCACGAAGAAGAAGTGAGTTCTGAATTTCCGATTCGCTGATTCCAGATTGGCAGGCACGTTCGTGTTCGGCCAATCTGGAATCAGCAATCGGCAAATAGCATCTGAATGGACTACCCCGAAACCACCAACGGCCAATTCCTCGCGATCTCGTCCGTGCTCACGGGCTTCGGTGCAACCGAACTCCAGGCCACCGGGAGCGCAGACCCGATCTGGAGCACCTGCGTCGCAATCGTAGGCGCACCGATTCTCGGCGATTTGCTTACCGCATGCGGGGCGCTCTTCGCTGCGAACGATGACTTGGACAAGCTGGAGAAGGCCTTCGCCAAAGGCGTGATCGCCGACCCGTGCTTCGGTCCTGTCGCGAAGAACGTGATCGGTGCATGGTACACCGGCATCTGGTACCCCTTGCCCAGTGCTTGGTGCGATGCATACGGTTCCAGTGGCAGCGATGGCACCTTCGTGATATCGCCAAGCCTCTACAAAGCAGGCCTGCAGTGGAAGGCCTTCGGTGGTACACCACGAGCGGGAGTGCCCTCGGGCCACGGTGCCTGGAACAGGCCCCCGCTCACGCCCATCGACACCAATGCCCCCAAGCCATGAGCGATATCAACAAATGCCCGCCTCCGCAAGGTGCGCCCATTCCTTTACCGGAGCAGTACGATGTGGTGATCGTGGGCGCGGGAGCGTCAGGCTCCATTGTGGCTCACCAGCTGGCGAAAGCCGGCCGCAAAGTGCTGGTTCTCGAAGCCGGCAGAAGCACGCGCAACGATGAGGAAGGCTGGAAGAGCAACGTGGAAACCTTCCACCGTGCGGTAGCGAAGGTGCCCAACGCAGCTTTCCCTGCCACGCAGATGGCACCGCAGCTCGATGTGCTCCAGTACCACAACATCACACCCGGCGTGCCCGACAGCGCAGGCTATGCCGTGCAGCATGGGCCGCTCCCATTTGCGAGCGATAACATCCGGAGCAAGGGCGGCACCACCCTGCACTGGACCGGCATCGCGCTCCGCATGCTGCCCAACGATTTCCGGATGCAGACAGAGTACGGTGTGGGCGTGGATTGGCCGATCAGCTACGAAGACATGAGGCCGTACTACGAAATGGCAGAGAATGAACTCGGCGTTTCAGGCAGCGTGGCGGAGTACGAGATCCCGGTGAAGGACAAGAAGAGGTACTGGGGCAATTACCAGTACCCGATGAAAAAGATGCCGCAGAGCTATGTTGACCTGGTGCTGCAAAAGCGCGTCAAGGGCTTGAAACTGGAACTGGGCGGCGACGATTACGAAGTGAAAGTGGTGCCCACGCCCCAGGCCCGCAACAGTGATCCCAATCCGGACTACATCGACCCGCTTACCGGCAAGAAGGGATTCATGCCCATCGGCACGCAAGGCGATCCTTTACAGGGCCAGCGTTGCCAGGGCAACAGCTCTTGCCCCTCCATCTGTCCATCGCAGGCCAAGTACAGTGCGCTTCGATCGCTCAACCGCGCCATTGCCGCAGGGGAGCGCAACGGAAAGCCTGTTACCGTGCGCTGCCAGAGCGTGGCCAGCAAAGTGGTGGTTGATCCTTCTACGGGCCGTGCGACCGAATTGGAGTTCATCGCCTATGAGCAAGGAGTCTTCCCCGGCCCAACGGTGTTCAGCGTGAAGGCGAGCGTGTTCGTGATCTCCGCACACAGCATCGAGACCGCCAAGTTGTTGCTCATGAGCGGCATTGCCAACAGCAGCGATCAGGTGGGACGCAATCTCATGGACCACCCCACCATGCTCACTTGGGGCCTCATGCCCGAGCCTGTGTATCCATTCCGCGGACCTGCACAGACCAGTGCGATCACGGCCTTCCGCGATGGGGCCTTCCGCAAGGACATGAGCGCATTCGTTCTCCCCGTGGACAACTGGGGATGGATCTGGAGCGCCTTCGCACCTGAGGCCACGGTGGGCGGCTTGGTGGCTGGGTCTGATAAAGCCCCTCCCATGTTCGGTCGTCAACTCAAGCAGACCGTCGCGCACGACGTGTCGAGGCAGATCGCTTTCCAATGGGAGTTCGAACAGCTCCCTGATCCCGGAAACCGCATCACCATCGATAAGAAGTTCCTTGACCCGCTCGGCCTGCCACGCCCGCAGATCCATTACCGGATGCAGGATTACACCATGCGCTCCATGGAACAGGCGATGCGGCTGAGCGAGGGCATCTTCAAGAAAGCGGGAATCAAGGACAGGACGAAATACTGCCCCGGCGACGTGGTGTACACCGATTTCAACGGTAAGGGCTATACATACCGTGGATGCGGGCATATCGTGGGCACCCATCGCTTGGGCAAGAGCCGTGTGGATTCGGTGACCGATAGTTGGCTGCGCTCCTGGGACCACCAGAACCTCTTCCTTGTGGGCTGCGGTGCCTTGCCCACTTGGGGCACGAGCAACCCAACACTCACCATGAGCGCGCTGGCCTTCCGCGCAGCAGAAGCGATCAACAAGGACCTGGCGAAACTCACACCCAAGCCGCGATGAACCTCACACACAAATTCGAGCGGCTGATCAGCGAGATGGAACCGCTCGATGGAGCGGCACCTGGCGCTGCACCCAAACGCGCGCGGGCGATCCCCGATGCGGCATCGCTGAAAGCCCACCTACAGATAGCACTGGAACTGGAGCTCTCCACCTTGCCGCCTTACCTCACGGCGCAGGCCTCAATCGTTGATGAGACCAACCTGGAAGCAGCAGGCTTGATACGCAGCGTGATGATGGAGGAGATGCTGCACATGATCCTAGCCGCGAACGTTCTCAATGCCATAGGCGGCGACCCCGTGCTGGCCAAGAAGGGCGTAGCACCCGAATACCCGACCATTCTGCCGGATAGCGATGGCGCTTTCATGGTGAGCGTTGAGCCGTTGAGCCTTGGGGCCATCGGGACCTTCATGCGCATTGAGCAGCCCACGCCGACAGGCACGCCGGCCAAAGCCGATGGCTACGATACCATCGGCCAGTTCTATGCGGCGATCATGGAGGCCATCGTGCGCCTGTCGAAGAAGGGAGAGGTCCGCTTCGACCACAACCCGCAGCGGCAGATCGATCCGGCCGACTATTACAATGGCCATGGCAACGTGATACGGGTGCATGACTCGTACTCGGCGATTGCCGCGCTGCAAGAAATCGTGCATCAAGGCGAAGGCAACAACGATACGATCTACGAGAGCGGACATGAGGTGGACGGCGTGGGTTACGAACTCGCGCACTACTACCGTTTCATGGAGATCAGCCTCGGCCGCCGGTTCCGCGAAGGCGATACGCCTCAGACCGGGCCTACTGGCGCCATACTTCCGGTGGATTGGAGCAGCGTGAAGAACATGATAAGCAACCCCAAGCGCGCCTGGTTCACGAAGGACGACCCGCGCGGCATCCTCATGGACGAATGCAACCATAGCTGGGTGATGCTCCTCACCGAACTGCAGGCCGGCTTCCGAGGCGACAAGCAGGGGATAAAGCGAGCGATTCCCTGGATGATGATGCTGAAGCGCCAAGCGCATGGCCTGATGAACGTGCCCAGCGGCATCGCCGGGATGATGCTCGGCCCGAGCTTCGAATGGCCGGAGCAGCCTTGACAAGCACTGATCCAGACGAAATCGCCATGAACGACATCGAGAGCATAGCCGATGGGCTCTTGAGCAAATCGGTAGCCGATAGCGATGTGCCAGGCGTGGTGGCCATGGCCGCTGATCGCAATGGCATGCTCTACGAGGGCGCTTTCGGCGTGCGCACTCTTGGTGGTGCGGCCCTGGACAGCGAAACCGTTTGCTG
>JBATND010000077.1:0-16173 GCA_049290175.1 Flavobacteriales bacterium
GCTCGATTGGATCGCCGCGCAACCCGACCTCGACGCCGACCGCGTGATGGTGACCGGCGGCAGCTACGGCGGCTACATGACCTTGGCGGTGAGCGTCCACTACGCCGATCGCATCCGCTGCGCGCTCGATGTGGTGGGCATAAGCAACTTCAACACCTTCCTCAAGAACACCGAGGACTACCGCCGCGACCTGCGCCGCGTGGAGTACGGCGATGAGCGCGATCCCAAGATGGCTGCCTTCCTCGAGAGCATCTCACCGCTCAATCACGTCGATCGCATCACCAAGCCGCTCTTCATCGTGCAAGGAGGCAACGATCCGCGCGTGCCCGCGAGCGAAGCGGTGCAGATGAAGGAGAAGATCAAAGCGAAAGATGGCACGGTCTGGTTCCTCATGGCGAACGATGAGGGGCACGGCTTCCGCAAGAAGGGCAACGCCGACTTCCAGTTCTACGCAACGGTCGCATTCATCCGCGAGCACTTGCTGAAGTGAGGGGGCGAGGGGTGAACCTATCTTTGAATCATCATGCAACAGCTCGAACGAATCACCATCGATCCAGAAGTCATGGGCGGAAGGCCTTGCGTGCGCGGTCATCGCCTGACCGTTGGCATCATCGTGGGCCTCATCGCCGCAAAGCACACGCGCGAAGAGGTGCTGGCGATGTACCCTTTCCTGGAGGATGAGGACATCACGCAAGCCCTGCAATACGCAGCGTGGAGCGCCAGTGAGCACGAGGTCCCGATCAGGCGCGCATGAGGCTCTTGGTAGATGTCTGCCTTTCGGATGTGATCACGAAGGAATTAGTGGCAGCTGGGTTCTCGGCGAGGCATTGGTCGGAGATCGGCGATTCGAAGGCCAAGGACACCACGATATTGGAATGGGCAGGGGCCAATGGCCATGTGATCATCACTGCCGATACGGACTTCAGTCATCTGCTTGTCCTGCGGCGCTTGGATGGCCCGAGCACGATCATCCTTCGCACGTCGCATCATGGTCCGAAGCACGTTCTTCCCTTGCTGGTGGATGCGCTGCGTCGATTCGAGTCGCAACTCAGTGCAGGATGCTTGATTTCCTTGACCGAGGAGCGAGCCCGAATTCGACCCCTTCCTATTCGATGAAAGCGATTCATTGGGTAAGACGTTCTCTTTTGACGCTTCTGGCCGTGGTTCAGCTGGCCGGTTTAGCGCAAGCCGGTCGAGTGCATGCCCCCATCCTCCGTGAGGTCCGCACATTCGGCAACAACCCCGGTAACCTGCGCATGTTCGTGCGCGAGCCGGCCAAGCTCGCGCGTTTCGAGGGCAAGCGGCCCATGGTGCTGGTGCTTCACGGCTGCGGGCAGGATGCCAAGTCGATACTAAAGCTCAGCGGCTGGGGCGCGATAGCCGATAGCGCGGGCGCCTTCCTCGTATTCGCGCAGCAGAAGCGCAGCAACAATCCGATGCGCTGCTTCAATTGGTACAGGCAGGCCGATGCGCTGCCCGGCCGTGGCGAGGTGTTCTCCATCGCGCAGATGGTGGAGCATGCCGTGGCCTGGTACCCGATCGATCGCGCGCGCATCGGCGTCTATGGCGTGTCGGCTGGTGCGGCCATGGCGGTGGCACTCGCAGCCTGTCAACCGAAGCTGATCGCGCAAGCCGCAGTGGTCGCCGGTGCTCCATTCGGCGGTGTGGTGAAGGGCGATGCAACGCGCCGTCCGGTAGCGCATCCCGAAGCGATCACGCCGCAACAATGGGCCGAGCGCGTGCGCACCGTCTCACGCGATCCGGTGGAGCGCTACCCGCGTATGCTGGTGGTGCATGGCATGCGCGATCCAGTGGCCGGCTACGATCTGGCGCTTGCCCTCGTGGCGCAATGGACGGCCGTTGCAGGCACGGACAGCATTCCCGATGCGGTGGAACGGATCGACGCGCGTGCCGATGTGGTGCGCATGAGCCACCGCGATTCAACAGGGGCAGAGCCGGTGGTGCTCTACCGGATCGCGCAATTGGGCCATCGCTTGGCGCAGGACAAAGCAGGCCGTGGCGGCTGGTCCGGCAAGGACGTTGGGTTCAACAGCACGCGGGCGATCGCGCGGGAATTCGGACTGGCGGAATAATCGGATCAGAGCACTGCGCTCGAATCGCCCTTGCCTTCGCGCAACACCACAGGTTCGCCTTGGCTGAGGTCGATCACCGTGCTCGGCTCCAAGCCGCACGGACCCGCATCGAGCACCATGGCCAATTGGTGGCCGAAGCGCTCTTCGATGCGCCACGCCTCGGAGGTGTGGTCGAGCACGGTGTCCGGATCATGCACGCTGGTAGCTGCGAGCGCGTGCCCCAATTCCTTCACCAGGGCTTGTGGCACAGCGTGGTCCGGCACACGTATGCCCACCGTCTTGCGGTTGTTCTTGAACAGCTTGGGGATGGCCGTGCTGGCATCGAGGATGAAGGTGAAGGGGCCGGGCAGCGCGCGCTTCACGATGCGGTAGGCAGCGGTGTCGGTCACGCGCGCGTAGTCGCTCAGGTGGCTGAGGCTCTCACAGATCAACGAGAGTTCCGCCTTGCCGCGCTTGCCGCCCTTCAATCGCGCGAGTTCTTCCACGGCGCGGGCGCTCTCGGCGCTGCACACGAAGGCATGCACTGTGTCGGTGGGGCAGACGATGACTTCGCCGGAGCGAAGTGCATCAACCGCCGCTTTGATCTTGCGCGGCTCGGGATGCGTGGGGTGGATGTCGATCAGCACGGCGTTGCTCAGGCCTTCACCGCTGCGGCCTTGCGGTGGTCGGCGAGGAACTTCTCCAGGCCGATGGTGGTGAGCGGGTGGTCGAACAGGGCGGTGATCGCGCTCAGCGGGCAAGTGGCCACATCGGCGCCCACCTCCGCGCATTGGATGATGTGCATGGGGTGGCGGATGCTCGCCGCCAGCACCTCGGTGTGGTAGCCGTAGTTGTCGTAGATCAAGCGGATCTGCTCGATGAGCTGCACGCCGTCGGTGCTCACATCATCCAAGCGGCCGATGAAGGGCGATACGAAGGTGGCGCCGGCCTTGGCGGCCAGCAAGGCCTGCCCTGCGCTGAACACCAATGTGCAATTGGTCTTGATGCCCTTGTTGCTGAAGTACTTCAGCGCCTTCACGCCGTCGCGGATCATGGGCACTTTCACCACGATGTTCGGGTGCAGCGCAGCCAGCACTTCGCCCTCGCGGATGATGTTCTCGTAGTCGGTGCTGATCACCTCGGCGCTCACGGGGCCATCAACGATGCTGCAGATGTCGATGTAATGCTGGCGCACGCGCTCCTCGCCGCTGATGCCTTCTTTGGCCATCAGCGATGGATTGGTGGTGACGCCGTCGAGGACCCCGAGGTCCTGCGCTTCCTTGATCTGGGCCAGGCTGGCCGTGTCGATGAAGAACTTCATGTCTGGTATTGCGGTAGCCTGAATGGCCCGTGCGCGGCGGCGAAGGTAGGAGCGGAGGGAAGTTGGGTGTGTGCGGTTCACCAACACCGCATCATGCTTCCCTCGGTACAGCGCATCGAACACTACGCCCTCCTACACCTCTTCCAGCGAATACACCACCATGCCGCTGCGCAGCTTCGGTTCGATGTAGGTGCTCTTCGGGGGCATGCTGCCGCCTTCGTCGGAAACGGCCTTCAGTTGCTCGAAGCTCACCGGGTGCAGGTGGAAGGCGATGGCGGCCTCGCCGGAATCGACGCGGCGGTCCAGTTCCGTGGTGCCGAGCGTGCCGGGCACGAAGCCCACGCGGCGATCGGTGCGCAGGTCAGAGATCCCGAGCACAGGCGCCAGCACGAGCGCACTGAGGCGCGCGGCATCGAGGCTGTCGGCGGCTGTTGATCCTGCGGCTGCAGGTGGAAGCGTGAGGGCATGCCAACCGCTCGCGGTGCGCACACCGATGATGCCCGGCGCAGCGACAGCGCCGCTCGTCTTGGAGAGGTCGCCCACGCGGGCCAACGCTTCCAGCACGCCTTGCTCATCGAGTCCGTTCAGCTCATTCACCACGCGATCGAAGTTGTACACGTAGAGCTGCTTGCGCGGCACGATGTACGCCAAGCACCAGAAGTCCGGGTCCACTTCGCTGAGCCCGCGTGATTCCGCGAGGCGCGCGCTGCTCGCCAAGCGGTGGTGCCCATCGGCGATGTACAAGGCCGGCACGTGCTCGAAGGCGCGCTGCAAGCGTTCGTGCAGGAGGCGATCGGTGATGGGCCACAGGCGATGGCTCACCATGTCGTTGGTGCGGAAGGCGTATGCCGGTCGTGTGTTCAGCAGCGGATCCAAAGAAGCCTCCCAGGTGTTGCCATCGGGGGTGGCCAGGAGAACCGGTTCGGCGTTCATGCCGGTGCTGCCCAAGTACTCGGCGAAGAGCTGCTCGCGCGCGGTGAGCGTCTGCTCATGTACCTTGATCCGGCCGTCGCGGTAGGCCCGCGTGCTCACGCCGCAGATGATTCCTCGCGTGCTCTTGCCGCGTGCTTCCTGTTCATACAGGTACATGGCGGGCTGCTCTTCGCGCAGCATGGTGCCTTCGTCGCAGAAGCCCTTGAAGGCCATGCGCACGCGGTGGAAGCGCTCTGTGCGCGAGAGTTGCGCGGTGCTGGCATCATCGGGGCGCAGCACATGCAGGAAGCTGTGCGGATTGGAAGTGAGCCGCTGCGCAAGCTCTTCTTCGGAATAGGTCACGTAGCTGCGCGATCCCACCAAATGCGCGCGCGCAGGTACTGGGCGCCAAGCGCGGAAGGGGCGCAGCTCGATCATGAGAAACGGTATTAGGCCACCGTGGCGGCCGATCGCCAACTGAGGATCCGCTCCACGAGTTCATCGCCCACGCGGCCCTGGGCCTCCGCGGTCGCCGCTCCGATGTGCGGGCTCAGGCTCAGTCCCGGCTCTGCCAAGATGTCGGCGCGCGGCTCGGGCTCGTTCACGAAAACATCGAGTGCTGCCCCGCGGAGCTTGCCCTCCTTGATGGCGGCGAGCAATTCGTCTTCGTCCACGCTGCCGCCGCGTGCGGTGTTCACCAGCACGGCGCCCGGCTTCATCAGGCCCAGCTCGCGCTTGCCCAGCACCGGACGGCCATCTTTCTGCGCGGGCACATGGAGGCTCACGGCATCGCTCTGCTTCAGGAGCTCATCGAGCTGCACCATCTTCACCGGGACGCGCACGTTCATGCCGCCCACCTCCAGTTCCAGCACGTCGGCCGTGGCGTGGTTGTCGGCGTAGATCACCTTCATGCCGCAGCCCAGCGCATAACGCGCGGTCCATTGACCAATGCGGCCGAAACCGATGATGCCGAGCGTCTTGCCCCGCATCTCGAAGCCCTTCTCGTATTCCTTCTTCAGCTCTTTGAACTTCGAGCGGCCCTCGGCAGGCATGCGGCGATTGCTCTTGTGCAGCGAGCGCATCAGGCTGAAGAGGTGCGCGATCACCAGTTCGGCCACGCTGATGCTCGATGAGGCCGGCGTGTTCACCACCGGGATGTTCTTGCTGCGCGCGTGCGCCACATCGATGTTGTCGAGGCCCACGCCGCCGCGTCCGATCAGCTTCACCGTAGGGCAGGCGTCGATGAGCTCGCGGCGTGCCTTGGTGGCGCTGCGCACGAGCAGCACGTCAACGCGCTCCTTGTTCAGGTATGCCGCGAGTTGCTCCTGCGGAACATGGTCGGTGGTCACGGTGAAGCCTTCTTCCTGAAGGCGGGCCTTGGCTTGTGCCGATATGCCGTCGTTGGCGTGTATGCGCATGGTGCGGTTGCGTGCTACAATGTTTCGTTATTCAGCTGTGTGCGTTCTTGAAACCACTCCACTTTCATCTTGTCATTCCGAGCGAAGCGAAGGAACAGCTTTCCTCTTTCCTCCTCATCCGTTCTTCTGTGCGAAATGCTCCATCACATCAACCAGCGCTTGCACGCTCTCGATGGGCAGGGCGTTGTACATGCTGGCGCGGTAGCCGCCTACGCTGCGGTGGCCACGGATGCCGCTGATGCCCGCTTCCTTCCACAGGGCATCGAAGGCAGGTTCAAGGGCCGCATCCTTCATCACGAAGGTGGCGTTCATCGGGCTGCGGTCCTCAACGGCCGTGGTTCCTGTGAAGAGCGGCAAGCGGTCGATGGTGTCGTACAGCAGCTTCGCCTTGGCGGCATTGCGCTGCTCGATCGCGGCCACGCCACCCACCTTCTTCATCCATTCCAGGGTGAGCATGCTCACATACACGGCGAAGACTGGAGGCGTGTTGTACATGCTCTCCTTGGCGCCGTGGTTCTTCAGGTCGAGCATGGGGCTGAGCTTGCGGCCCGTGTGGCCCAGCTTCTCCGGGTCGAAGAGATAGACCGTTGCACCGGCGGGTCCCATGTTCTTCTGCGCGCCGCCGTAGATCAGCGCGAAGTCGGCCACGTTCACCGGTCGGCTGAAGATGTCGCTGCTCATATCGCACACCACCGGCACCGGGCTCTTGGGGAATTGCTTCCACTGCGTACCGAAGATGGTGTTGTTGCTGGTGAGGTGGAAGTAGTCGGCATCCGCGGGAATCTCGAAGCCCTTGGGGATGTAGTTGAAGTTCTTGTCCTCGCTGCTGGCCACCACGAGGGTATCGCCCGCGAGCTTGCTCTCCTTGATCGCGCGGGTGGCCCATTCGCCGGTGTTGGCATAGGCGCTCTTTCCGCCCACCTTCATGTAGTTGAGCGGCACCATGTGGAAGCCCATGCTGGCACCGCCGCCCAGGAACACCACCTGATAGTGGTCGGGGGCGCCCAGCAGCTCCTTCACCAGCGATTGCGCTTTGGCCATTACCGCCTCGAAGGGTTTGCTGCGGTGGCTGATCTCCAGGATGCTGAGCCCGCTGCCCTCGAAGTCGAGCACGGCTTGCGCGGCTTGCTCGAATACCTCTTGCGGCAGGATGCAGGGGCCGGCGCTGTAGTTGTGGACTTTCTTCTTGGTGGCTACGGTCATGGGGTGGGGGATTCGGCGGCCAAATGTATTGGCGGTGGGGGAGCCGCGCATGACGGTTGTTGCTCACAACAGTCCCCTCGCCTTGATCTCCAAGTACCGGTTGATCACATTCACCGTGAGGTCCTGCGGGCGGCAGAGGATGGCCGGCAGCCCATGGCGTTCCAGCTCGCGTGCGATCAGGCGCTTCTCATGCACCATCTTCTCCGCGATGGCGAGCACGTAAACCTGCTCGGTGTCGGTGGGCAGTTGGCGCAGGTCCTCGTCGAGCTCGGTGTTCAAGAAGAAGATGGGCACAACCAGATGCTGCCGCGCCAAGCGTTGCAGGTAGGGCAGCTGCCGGTGCATGGCCTGTGCGCTCTCGTAGTTGGTGAAGAGGAGCAGCAGGCTGCGCTGGTGCAATTCGCGGCGCACCGCCATGTACAGCGCCTCGAAATCGGTCTCCTTGTAGTCGGTGCCTTGGGCGTAAAGGGCCTGCAGGATGTGCTGCATGTGGCCGCGCTGGCGGCTGGCGCGCACGAAATCCTGGGGCTTGTTGCTGAAGGTGAGCAGGCCCGCGCGGTCCTCTTTGCGCATGGCGATGCTGCTGATCACCAGCGATGCATTGATCGCGTAATCGAGCAGGCTCAGGCCCTCGAAGGGCATCTTCATCACACGGCCGGTATCGATCAGCGAGAACACCTGCTGGGCCTTCTCGTCCTGGTACTGGTTCACCATCAGGCGGCCACGGCGCGCGGTGGCTTTCCAGTTCACGGTGCGGCGATCGTCGCCCGCGACGTATTCCTTGATCCGCTCGAATTCGCTCTGATGCGCCACGCGACGGATGCGCTTGACGCCAGCCAGCGTGAGCCGGTTGCTGATGGCGAGCAGCTCGTACTTGCGCAGTTGCAGGTAGCTGGGATATACGGCCACCTCCTTGTCGGCATCGAGCACGAAGCGCCGCTCCATCAGGCCCAGCACGCTGCTCACCATGGCGTTGATGGCGCCGTAGCGGTAAACGCCGCGCTCCACCGGACGCACGTGGTAAGTGAACTCGCGCTTCGCCCAAGCGCCGATCGCACCGGTGAAGAGGAGGTCGCGCCGCTGGAATTGGTGCGGCAGCTCATCGAGCACGCGCAGCCGCATGCCGGTTCCATAGCCGCTCTCCAACTCGATGGTGACCGGATTCGTGTCGCCGTTGCTCCAGCGGTCGTAGGTGCGCCGCGTGCCGCGCAAGCCGGAGCGCGGACCGTAAAGGAGGAAGAACTCTGCCAGCAGCGCGAAGGCGAAGGCCAGTGCGCCGAGCTTGGCGGCAACGAGCACGGGGTCCCAGGCCCAGCCCAGCACAAAGAGCAGCACAAGTCCCCAGCCCAGCGCGAAGAAGCGACGGGTGAGGAAGATGCTGCGTAGCCACCGGGTCATGCGATCATCAGGCTATGTTCAATCCTTCGCATGCGCTTCGGCAACGAGTCGATAGGAGTTGCTGGCTGCCGGCTTCTGTTCAACGTTCATCAGTTCCCTGCACTCTTGTTTCCTCTTTCAGCTTTCCTCTTTCAGCTTTCAGCTTTCAGCTTTCCTCTTTCCCTACCTCGGCACTTCAATCTGCTTCACGAGCTGTTGCACCACTTGATCGGGGCCGAGTCCTTCCATCTCGCGTTCGGGCGTGAGCTGCACGCGGTGGCGAAGCACATGCGGCGCCATGGCCTGCACATCCTCGGGCGTCACGAAATCGCGACCGGCGATCGCAGCGCTCGAGCGCGCGGCATTAAGGATGGCCAACGATGCGCGCGGCGATGCACCCAGCATGAGTGCGCCATCGTGGCGCGTGCGATCGACGATGGCGGCGATGTAGCGCAGCAGTTTCTCCTCGCACCGCACTTGGCGGGTAAGCCAGCGCGCGCGCTCCAACTCCTCCGGGCCGATCACCGGGATGATGGCATCGGCGCTTAGCAGCTCGCGGCCCTGTTGCGCGCGCAAAAGGATCGCGGTCTCGTCCTCCACGCTGGGGTAGCCCACGTTCAGCTTGAAGAAGAAGCGGTCGAGTTGCGCTTCGGGCAGGCGATAGGTGCCCTCTTGCTCGATGGGGTTCTGCGTGGCCACCACCATGAAGGGCGGCGCCAGCGGATAGGTGCGGCCATCCACGGTGACCTGCCGTTCTTCCATGGCCTCGAAGAGCGCGCTCTGCGTCTTGGCCGGTGCGCGGTTGATCTCGTCGATGAGCACGATGTTGCTGAAGATGGGGCCTGCACGGAACTCGAATGCCGTGGTGCGTGGGTCGAATACGCTGGTGCCGATGAGGTCGCTGGGCATGAGGTCCGGCGTGAACTGCATGCGTGAGAAACCTGTGCGCACGCAACGCGCGAGCAGCTTCGCCATCAGCGTCTTGGCCAATCCCGGCGCGCCTTCGATGAGCACATGGCCATCGCTGAGCAAGGCCACCAGCAGCAGCTCCACCACTTCCTCTTGGCCCACGATCACCTTGCGCACCTCTTGCCGAAGGCGTTCGGCGGCGAGCTGCAATTCGGTGAGCGGCACTTGCGGCGTGAAGGCGGCCTGCTCCGGTGCCGCGCTCGCGGGCGGAACGAAGGCAGGATCAACGGGCGGCATGTAAGGGGTGTGTTCGTCGGTCATGATCAAGGGATGCGTTTGCGCAGGTCGTGAAGTTCGTTGCTGAGGGCGAGCAGCTCCTGTTCGCTCAGGTGCTGCGCGTTTTCGATGCGTTCCAAGGCGCGCAGTCGGCGGCCCATCTCTTCGATGTCCAAACCGGTCTTGGCGGCCAAGTGGCGAATGGTGTCCTCGTCATAAGCGAAGGTGCGCAGGTAGGCACGAGCGCGCACATCCTCCTTGAAATGCGCGATGAGCTTGCGCGCGATGCCAGCGTGATCGGCCTTCTGCCAATACAAGCGGCCAATGGTGTGCGCGAGTTCTCGGCTGGCATTCACCGGCGCTGCGATCACCGGTATGGGGCGCTGCTGGCGGCGCACATACACCACGGTGAAGAGCACAAGGAGCAGTTCGGCGAGGTAGAGCGCCCATTTCAATGCGGGCTGGCTCAGGAGGAAGCGGAAGAAGGAGGTGTTCTCCGTGCGACCGGCCTTCTGGTATTCGTCCCACCACAAGGGCCGTGGCGGCAGCAGGCTCAGCGCTGCGGAAGCGAAGAGCGCGTTGCGGTCCTTCAGCAGGTTGTAGTTGGTGAAGGCGAGCGGCGCGCTGCAGAGCACGATGCGGCCATCGCCCCAGGTCATGTGCAGCAGCACGGGACGCGAGGCGCCATCGACGGCCACCACGCGCGTGCGTGCCGTGTCGTAGCTGGTGAAGTGCGCGCCGGGGAAGCCGCGCGCGAAGCGGAACACGCCGGGGGCCATGCGGTGCGCGCCCACGAAGCGGATGTCGCTGGTGTCGTCCTGCACGGTGAAATCCTGTTCCACGCGCAGGTTGAGCGTATCGCCCAGGTCGCTGCCGAACCAATGGGCCGCCAGAAAGGCGTGATCGCCCATGGCCACCATGGCGAGCAATTGCTCCGCCGCATAACCATCGAGCCGCAGGTGATGGTTGATGAAGACATGGTTCACAGGTTGCGCAAGGGCCTCGTCGTCGTAGAGCCTGTTGTCGGCAGTGGTCACCACGGGATCCATGATCGGACGCACTTCGGGGAAGAGGTCGGGCAGGCGCTCGTAGAAGAGCTTGGCACCGTAGGGCGTCTTGTGGTGGCGCGAGAACGACCACGACCAATCCATCGGCTTGGGTGCCATGGCCTCGAACGTTGCCAGCAGCACGATCAGCAGGCCCAGCCCCAGCAGCAGCCGTTTCTCGAATCGGTTCATCGCGCTGGTGCTTGCTCGAATTCGATGAAGGGGCGCTGGAACGAGGCGTAACGCTCGCGGTCCACTTCGGCATGGCCGTACCAGACCCATTGGAAGATGAGGGCTGCGTTGGCGAAGCGCGCGCGTGTCGAAGGGTCCTTCAGTTGCCGCATGTAGTCGCGGTCGGTGCGGTCGGGGCTCCAGGTGAGCAGGCCCTGATCCACCAGCTTGCGCAGCACCAGCAGGTAGTGCAGGCGGATGGCGCCGCGCCAATCGCCATCGCGCTCGGCTTGCGCGATCATCGCGGGGATGTCCATGGCGCGGATGTCCTCTTCAGCAGTGATCACTTGCCCCATGCTGCGCGGGGCGCCGTGGAAGATGTTGCGCAGGCCATTGCGGCTGAGCACCACGATGGCCGTGATGATGGCGAGGATGCTGATGAGGTAGATGAGGTTGTCCACCACGAAGCCGCCAGCATTGGAGCCGAGGATGCGCTGCAGCCAATCGAGCAGCCATTGCTTGAAACGGTCCCAGAGGCTGGGCGCTCGGCGCAGGTCGGTATCGTACTCGTAATCGTCGCGCAGTTCCTGGAGGCGGGCCTCATCGAAGGTGCGCACGGCAGGACGCTCTTCGGGCGGTGCGGCATCGGCCACTTGCGCAGCGCTATTCGCCACGCAGGTCAACAGCAAGCACACGAAGAGCAGGAACCGCCGCATGCTTCAAGCCTGATCGAAGCCGGCGACACGCTCTTTCAGCCCGGTGCCTTCGGTCTCTTCCACCCGGCTGAAGTATTTCATCATGAATGCCACGGCGATCAACGGATACGTGAGCATCTGCACGCACCATTGCACCGCCGTGCTGATCGCGTTGAAGATGCTGATCCACGTGGGAAGCTCCACAGGACCACCGCCCGTAGCGGCTTCGATTCCTGCATTCACGCCGATGACCATGCCTGCGATGGTGAAGGGAAGGATGATGACTTGGTCGAAGATCGACTTCAGGATGAACATCACGATGGCCAATCCGAGGGTGGGCCAGAAATCGCCGCTGACCAACTGGTTGGATCGGCCCAAGGAACCAGCGCCCCCTGTGCGCTCGATAGCATGCGCCGCCAACGCGAGTGCCAGCACAGTGGCCGGATACAAGGAGGGAAAGACGCACAGCAGGAACCCGAGAAGGATCAGCAGGCCGCTGAGGAAGTTCACGCCGAAGTACGGTCCGATCTGGCTCATGCCGCGCTTGATCAGTTCACCGGTGCTCATGCCGTGGTGCTCGCCGAGATGGTAGGCGCGCAGGTACTCGTGCACCATGGCGACAACGATGAGCCAAGCAAAGGTCAAGATCAGTGTTCCCGGCACCATTGCTATCAAGCTTGATCCGAGCAGCGCGAACGCACCTTGCGGATCTTCTTCGGCGCGAAGCTGGAATTGCTGCAAGCCTGCGAGCGCATCGCCCGAGAGGAAGCCGCCGATCAAACCGGCTGGCAGCGCGATGGCTGCAATGGCACGCAGCATGGGCCGCCATTCCTGCCGGATGAAAGCGAAGGTGTCCGAGAAGATCTGTCCGAAATCACGCGCCTTGCGCAGCTGCACGGGTTCGCCGGTGTACATGGTAGGGGAGGATGATGAAGTACCAGATCACCCAAGCGAGCGATCCGAGGATGATGGTGGTGGCCACCCACGGGCGCAGGGTGAGCGCGTGGCGGGTAACGTAGCTCTCGAGGAAGCCGGCAGTGATGAAGACGGGCACGAGGCCCAGCACCACCTTCAGGCCGGTCTTGGCGCCTCGGCGGAAGCTCTCGCCGCGCGTGTACGATCCCGGGAATAGCCACGCGTTGCCGATGCAGAGGCCCGCGCCGCCAGCGATGATGATGGCGCTGATCTCCAAGGTGCCATGCACCCAGATGGTGAGCACGCTCTCGCGCAGCACGCCCTGCTCGTGGAAGAAGTACTGGAAGGCGCCCACCATGATGCCGTTGTAGAGTAGCAGATAAATGGCGCCGATGCTGAGCACGATGCCGGCGACAAAAGCCGTGAGCGAGACCTTGATGTTGTTGATGGTGATCTGCAGGAACATCAGGCCGCTGTCCGAATCGGCATACACGTGCATGGGGCGGCCCTGGCGGATGTTGTCCAAGGTCATGTCCACGTAGTAGTCGCCCAGGATCAGGCGCGGGAAGGTCTCGTCGTGCGCGGTGCTCACCGCGCCGATGATCACGGCTGCGGCGAACACGGCGAAGGAGAGCAGCAGGTCGCGGCGGGCGGAATGCACGGCCAGGGGCACCTCTTCGGTCCAGAAGGTGATGAAGCGCTTGCGCGGCACCCGCTTGTTGCGGTAGATGTGATGGTGCAGCCGCAGGGCCAAGCCATTGAGGTAGCTCACCACCGCGCTTCGCGGGTAAAAGGTGCGGGCGTAGCTCAGGTCGTCGTTCAGCTCGATGTAGAGCGCGCTGGCCTCATCGCCGCTGAGCTGCGCCAAGCCGTTCACGCTGCGCTCGAGCCGCTGCCATTTGGCCTGATTGCGTTTGATGAATGCCGCCTCGCGCATGATGGAGCGC
The DNA here is from genome assembly GCA_049290175.1 of Flavobacteriales bacterium. GTDB lineage: Bacteria > Bacteroidota > Bacteroidia > Flavobacteriales_F > PHOS-HE28 > PHOS-HE28. The sequence continues at coordinate 13,263 of JBATND010000077.1, forward strand.
GAACATAAGGGGGGAAGCGCAGTGGAGTGTGACGGAGGTGGTGACTACGCCGCGCGCATGATGCCCCAATCGAACAGCCTATCGCCGCCCCATTTGCGCAAGGCCATCACAGGCTTGGCCAGGTGGCCGCCCACGTAACGCGTCCTCGGCCTTCGCGCATGCACGGCTTTCAGCACCAATTTCACGATCACATCCGGCGATGAGCCCTTGCGGTAATTCTTCTCCGTGCCCTTGGCCACTTGCCGCGTGAGTGCGCCGTAAGGACCGCTGCCGCTGCGTGCGATCATGGGCGCCAGCATCACCTCCTCGAATTCGGTCTTGATCACGCCGGGCTCGATGATCACCACATCGATGCCGTGCTCTTTGAGGTCGAGGCGCAGGCAATCGCTCCAGCCTTCGAGCGCGTGCTTGCTGGCGTGGTACCAAGCGCCCAAGGGCAGGTACATCTTGCCGCCCATGCTGCTGATGTTGATGATGCGGCCCTTGCCCTGCTTGCGCATGTGCGGGATCACCAGTTGCGTGATGCGCCCTAGGCCGAAGAGGTTCACCTCGAACTGCCTGCGCGCTTCTTCGATCGGTGTCTCTTCCACCGAGCCGTAGATGCCATAGCCCGCGTTGTTGATGAGCACATCGATGCGGCCCTGCTCACCGATCACGCGCTCCACGCACGCGGCAATGGAATCGTCGCTGGTGATATCGAGCGCGATGGATCGCCCACCGGCCTGCACGATGTCCTTCATCATGTCGGTGCGACGGGCAGCGCCGTACACGATGTGGCCGGCCTCGATCAGCTTCAGCGCGAAGGCCTTGCCCATGCCGCTGGAAGCGCCGGTTATGAGGATCACTTGGTTCATGCTTGGTAATGGTTTCGATTTTCGCTACGAGCGTAAGGAGCTGGCAGTAGGCAGTATGCAGTAGGCAATCAGATCTGCAGCAACTGCCAACTGCCAACTGCATACTGCCTACTGCCAACTGATCTAGAACTGCACCCTGTACATGAAATCCGGGAAGAAGCCGTTCTGATACACCGGGTTGATGCGGTCGGTGACGCGGTTGTAGCGCTCCACGAAAATGTTCTCGCGGTTGGTGACGTTCTGGAGGTCAACGAAGAACTGGTGGCTCACCTTGCCGCCCTTGCCGTTGATGCGCACGCCCATCTTCACATCCATGCGCATGTAGGCGGAGTAGCGTTTGCTGTAGGCCTGCTCATCCACATACACCTCGCGTCCCAGGTTGGCGCGCGTGGCATCGAGGTCGATGGGGCTGAAGGGCCTGCCGCCGCTGGTGGTGAACTTGGTATCGAAGGTGATGGCGTTGCGCTTGTCCTTACCGATGCCCCATTCCTTGCCAAGCAGGGTGTTGAGCACATAGTTGCCCGCGAAGCCCGTGTTGCGCTCCACGCCATCGCTGCCTTTGTAGCGCGAATCGTAGATCGAGGTGGTCACGAGCACGTAGTAGCCCTTGCTCAGGAACTTCTCGATCGTGAGTTCGATGCCATAGTTGAACGCCGTGCCTTCGCCCACAAGCCCACTACGCTCGCTGAAGATGAAGTCGGCGCCTTCGTTCACCAGTGAATAGCTGCTCGGCGCGCGCTCGATGCCGATGTCGAAGAGCGATTGGTAGTAGCCTTCGGCCTTCACGCGCCAGTCGCCTCCGAAGCGCCGGTCGTAAGCCAGAACGAAGTGATGCGCCTTCTGGAAGGGAAGCTCGCGGTTGCGCTGATCGATCACGCCGCTGCTGTCGGCGCGCTGGAAGAAGAGCACGGGCAAAGGCACCAGCTGGCCATGCAGGCCATAGGCGATCGTGAGCCGCTGGTTGGGGCGGAATTGCCACGCCAGAGCCGCGCGCGGACCCATCATGGCATCGTTGTTCAGGTCGAGGAATTGGCTGTGCGCGCCCAGTGTGAAGCTGAGCTCATCGGTGAATTTGTATTCGCCCTGCGCATAGGCCTGAAGGAGGTTCAGCGTGCCGGTGATCTCGCGGTAGCGCACGAAGTAGTCGGGTATGCTATCACCATTGCTGTCGGGTATGCCTGCGCGGCGGTCGCGATCGTCGAGGATGCTGTTGAGGTCGTACACCTCGTTCACGACGCCAGCTCGCAAACTGAAGCGGGGCGTGAATTTGCGGTTGTACTGCATGCTCGCGGTGTAGCGCTGCTCCTGGTCCACGGCTTCGGTGCTGCGGTATTTGCGCGCAGGTTGATCGCTGCCGCCGGCGATGATGTTGTCCTGGTCGAAGCGCGTGCCCAGCCACGTGGTGCCGATGGTGGTCTTCAAGAAGCTCTTCTCGTCGAGCTGCAGGAAGTGCGAGAGCCCGAGCAGCGCCACGTCGGCCCGGAAGTAGGAATCGACGGTGGGGTCGGCGAAGAGGTCTGTGCTGTCGAGTTCCGCTCCGATGAAATCGATCTTGCTGCGACCGCCCATGCCGAAGAGCTCGAAGCGACCGAGCTTGGTCTTGCCGCTGGTGACCTTGAATCCGAGGTCCTGGAAGTAGGGGATCGCGCTGGTGCCCGTGGCAGCCACAGCAGCAATGCCGTAGCGGTAGCTCACCAGGTAGCTCGATTGGTTCTTGCGGCTGATCGGCCCTTCGGCCACGAGCTCCGCACCGCTGAAGGCCGACATCTGCGCGGTGAATTCGTGCTTGTCCGTGTTGCCGTTGCGGAACTTCACATCGAACACGGCCGCGTTGGCATTGCCGTATTCCGCAGGGAAGGCGCCGCTGAGGAAATCGCTTGTGCGCAGCAGGTTGGTGTTGAGCGCGCTCACCGGACCACCGGTGGTGCCTAGTGTGCCGAAGTGGTTGGTGGTGCCGATGGGCAGGCCTTCGATTCGCCAGAGCAGGCCCGTTGGCGAGTTGCCGCGCACCACAATGTCGTTGCGCGCATCGTTGGCGGCGCTCACGCCAGCGAAGT
>JBATND010000078.1:0-3258 GCA_049290175.1 Flavobacteriales bacterium
CTCACAGCATCACCTTCGTCCCGCAAATGAGCCGTGATCCTTCCAGCGCCTCTGGGCCTTCGGGCGTGGGGGCGCTGCCCTTTGGCTGGTCGCCGTTGGCACCGGTGCGAGCCAGCTGCCGTATCCCCTTGGCCTATGCGAACGGCTGCGCCATGAAAGGAGCCCCGCAGCCTTTCCGCGGGGCCCTGCCATGGCTTAGATCACCGCATTCACCAGCGCAGCCCATTTCGATGCGAGTTGCGCCTCGCCGTTCGGGAGTGAGCCCAGCGATTCGCGGTACAGCATCAAACGGCGCTCCGTGCCTGCCCGCTCTTTGGGCGGCAGCACAAGCTCCACGCGCTCAATGCGCGCATCGGTGAGTTCGCCCCTTGCGCTGCGCTCGTTCACCAGCAATTTGCACGATTGCGCTTCGGTGAGCGGCACAAGCAGCACCGCATCCGCCTGTTCTTGCTGGTTGATGAAGAACAGCAGCTTCTTCTCGCTGTCGAGGCCCATTGCAACTTGGCCCGCCACTTCATGCTGGTGCAAGTGGCCCTGTTGCGATCGGGCGGCATTTTCCAGGAGCTTGAGCAGGCTTGATCGCTTTCGGCGACGGCTCATGTAATCCAGTGCAAAAGGCAAGGCCAATAAGGCGATTGTGAGGATCAGCACGATCGCGGTGGCTCTATCCATTCCCATGTTCTCTAGATTCGGTTCAATGCATGACATGCACAAGCGCCATGCGGGCGCTGATGTGCCGAGACCAATCCGCAGCCCATCCCGGGCCCGGATGCGATCACAGATGCACTACCAGAAGAAGTGGAAAGGAAAGAGCAAGCGGCAACGCTGGCCAATGGCCCGAGCGCCGCTCTGCACGAAGACCTGCAGCAACGAAGGCGCTATCGGCTCCAATTCGATCGCGCTGCATCCAACGGCATCATGAGCCGTGCGCTGCGACACCCCCGTTGCGGATGCGCTGGAGCTAGCGGCGAGGCGCTCGGGCGGTGCGGTGTGCTGCACCACGAGACTGGCAACACTGAGCTGCGCACTGCCTTGCCATGCATCGGCTGCTCGATGATGCGCAGCATTCGTGGCGGTGTATCCGCTGGGCACGGCCGCCAGCCCCAAGAAAGCGGCGATAAGCACGATCATGAACTGCAGCATCTGCCACCAGCTGAGGACAGGATTAGAGCGCTGCATTGCTGTCTGGGATGCGCCGGACATTTCGGGCGCGAATGTATCGCGAGTGGCGTGCTGTATTTGCCGTGCTTGAGATCAGCCGACGATTGCGCATGATGATGTCTTTGCAATCGAAGCGGCTCCGTGGAACAGCGCCCATCCGATCTTCGCCGCCATGAACGCCTTTCAAGTAGCGGTGGCCGTTATGGCAGCCATCATGCTCTTCCTCTTCGCGCTGCGGGGCTTCAGCCGCGAGCTGCAGGTGGTGGGCGGCGATGCCTTGAAGCGCGCAGTAGGACGACTTACCGGCAATCGGGTTGGCGGTTTCATCACCGGAGCGCTGGCCACGGCCTTGGTGCAGAGCAGCTCGGCGGTGAGCGCCATCCTGGTCACCTTCGTTGATGCGGGCGCCATCGGTTTCACGGAGAGCTTGGCGGTGCTGCTGGGCGCCAATGTGGGCACTACCAGTACGGCGTGGCTGGTGAGCATGAAGCTCACGGGACTGGGCCCGTTCTTCATCGTGCTGGGCGGATTGGTGTCGCTGGTGCCCTTCCGGATCAAGGTGCTGGGGCAGGCCATCTTCTACTTCGGCTTCATCTTCTTCGCGCTCGACCTGCTCAACGGCGCGCTGGGGCCGATGCGCGATCAGCCGCTCTTCATGGAATGGCTGGCCCGCGCCGACGACCTGTGGATGGCCTTGCTCTTCGGCATCGTGTTCACAGCGGTGGTGCAGAGCAGCAGCGTGGCCGTGGGCGTGTGCATCCTCTTCGTGCAGCAAGGACTTTTGCCGCCGGCATCGGCCGTAGCCATCGTGGTGGGCGCCAACATCGGCACCACCAGCACGGCCCTGGTGGCCAGCTTGCAGTTGAGCGCCGGAGCCAAAGCCACGGCATGGGCCAACTTCCTCTTCAACCTAACCGGTGTGCTGCTCTACCTGCCCTTCTTGCATTGGTTCGCCGATTGGCTGCACGAGCGCACGAACTCACCAACCATGACGGTGGCATGGGCGCATCTCATCTTCAACTTGTCAGTTGCCCTGCTCTTCCTTCTGCTGCTCTGTCGAATAGCGCCTTTGCTGCAACGATGGCTGCTGAACAACGGCAACAACGGCGCATTGGTATCGAGCAGGTCCAGAAGGTGAAGCGGCGTCGGGTGCTGCACCGAAGGCAACCGATTCTGCGCCACCTCGTCACTTCAGCGGATAATGTCACCTTTGCCTTCGATGATGACACGCTGGAACGCAAGCACTTTGGGCCGATGGGTGGCGGCGGTGGCCATCGCAGCATCGGTGCCGGCCAGCGCGCAGGTCTTCCCCTTCACCAGCGGGCCCATTCCGCCGTGCGACACCAGCACCTTCACGGCCACGGTTTCCGGAGTAGGCTTGCTGGTCACGCCGGGTGCGGACTGGGGACCGTACCTGGAGACCCTTCTCCTCAATATCACCACTACACATCCGCAAACGCTGCAGATCTCGCTCACCTCGCCGCAGGGCACCACCTTGCTGCTGTCGGCATTTAACGGTGCAGGCGGGCAGAACTACACCAACACGAACTTCAACTATTACGGTTGGAATAACATTACCACGGCCTCAGCGCCGTTCACCGGGAACTACTACCCGCAGGGCGGCTTCTTCGATGCGTTCACCGGGCAGAACGCCAACGGCACATGGACCATCACGGTGATCGATACCGCATGCGGCTCTACCGGTCCTGACCCCGGCGGCACATGGTCGCCCGGCTGGTTCCAAGGCGGTACGGGCACGGGTGCCTTCGCGTTCGGTTTCAGCAGCCCGCCGCCGCCGTGCTGGATCAATATGGGCTTGCAAAACGCCATTACCTGCGGCCAAGTGCAACCGGTGGACCTGCTCAGCGACTTCCAAACGGTCTGGTTCTGGGACCCGAACAGTTCCATTGATGTGTATGACCCGAGTTGGAATCTGGTTCCGCCGCCATACGTGGTCAGCAACCCGGGCACGTATTACATCTACGTATACGACTGGATGGCGGGATGCACCTACGATGGATCCGTCTATGTGGCCGCGTTGCCTGAGATCAACCTCGGCCCCGACCAGGTGGTGACCCAATGCGATGGGGCAGGACC
>JBATND010000079.1:0-1624 GCA_049290175.1 Flavobacteriales bacterium
GTTTCACCCGATCGATTCCTTCATGACATTCGCCCCGTCCTATTTGCTGCTGGTAATGACGGGTTGCGGCGAAGTGGTACTGGCCTACTTCGGGTTGGTTACGACTATCCATGGCATTTTCCAGCACGCCAATATCCAGTTGCGGCTGGGACCGCTCAACTGGTTTTTCAGCATGGCGGAGCTGCACCGCTGGCATCACTCCAAAACGCTGTTTGAAGCAGACCACAACTATGGCCAGACCAGTAGTGTGTGGGACTGGGTATTCGGCACACGCTATCTGCCCACGGACCGCGAGCCACCGGAAGCGATTGGCCTGGCCGATCTACCCGCGTTTCCGATGACATGGTGGGCGCAGATACTTTCACCCTTTCGCTGGCGGCAGATAAAACAGGCCGGCGAGGCACGCGATGTAAACGGAGGCAAGGCGCAGCATGCGATCAATTAAGGCGAATATCATTGCCCAGATCGAGTTGGTCGGGGGTCGCCACGACGAGGCCGAAATCTACGGCGGACCTGCCGGCGACCTCGGGCTCACAGGTGGCCCCGGCAGCCTCTCCTGGGAAATCAACGGCGATCTGGCCAGCGTGACAGGGGCAGGCTCGGCCGCCATCCTGATGGAGGTACTGCATCCGTCCGTGATGCACGGGGTGTTCACGCAATCGTCCTACCGCACAGATCCGTATGCACGCGCGCGCAATACACTGGGTTATGTGCTGCGCTCAACGTTTGGCAATACCGAGGCCGCTACCCGCGTCATAGAACAGGTAAAGCGCGTACACAGCTACATCAACGGGACGCGCGCCGACGGCGTGAGTTATCGGGCGCTGGATCCGGCACTTATCGCCTGGGTACACACGTGCATTCCGTGGGCCATCATGACCGCGTTCGACCGTTACCGTCGGCCGTTGAGCCGCGCCGAGAAGGACCAGTACCTCAAAGAACAGGCACTGATAGGCCGCATGGGCGGCGCCGACTGGGTGCCGGAAACTGTCAGCGAACTGGAGGACTATGTCGAGCGCATGCGTCCGCTGATGGCCTACAACGACCAGACACGGCAATTCCCCCACTGCCCAGCGTACGAGCCGGCTCTTGACCTTTTCGTTCGGGCGCAGAATGAAGCGCTCCATCACGGAGCTGTGGTAGGTTCCCGTCATTTTGCGCGCCCAGTCAGGCATCATCAGCATCGAGCCATGCAGCCCCATCCACGATTCAAATCGTTGCTGGCGCGTCGTTGCGACGTCGCCGCTGGTGCCCAATAGAAAGTCGCCGAATTGCCGTGTCTGGTCGTTGTAGGCCATCAGCGGACGCATGTGCTCGACATAGTCCTCCAGTTCGCTGACAGTTTCCGGCACCCAGTCGGCGCCGCCCATGCGGCCTATCGGTGCTTGTTCTTTGAGGTACTGGTCTTTCTCCGCGCGGCTCAACGGTCGACGGTAACGGTCGAACGCGGTCATGATGGCCCAGGGGATGCACGTGTGTACCCAGGCGATGAGTTCCGGATCCAGCGCGCGATAACTGACGCCATCCGCGCGCGTACCGTTGATGTAGCTGTGTACGCGCTTTACCTGTTCTATGACGCGGGTAGCGGCCTCGGTATTGCCAAACGTTGAGCGCAGCACATAAC
>JBATND010000080.1:0-9573 GCA_049290175.1 Flavobacteriales bacterium
ACGTATTTTCGTTCGATATGCCGCGTCCATATTGGGCTTATCCTATGTTCGACCAAGGCTTAACCGGACAGCAGTGACTACTGGTATATGATCGCGAAGATCATGGTGCTGCGAAAATTCCGGCAGCCGGTGGCCTTCAATGCCACGCTGGAGCGAAGCTTCCGGGTGCGGCTGTTCGGTTGCGACGGCCTGCGCGCGCCCGTTCCCCAGCAGCTTCATGGGGGGCACCCGCACCTCATCGACAGACTCATCGCCCAGTAGCGGGAGAAGTTCAACCCCCTCGTCGGTCGGCAAAGCCAGCGCATGGCGCCCGCCATACCAGGCACCATTCATCATAACCGAACGAGCGTCCAGTTCAGGCAGCTCTTCCAGCACCACCATGGGGCTGTCGATGCGATCGATGTGCGTGGTGGTCGCTGTGCCGCAGGGCCACAAGGTGTCCGGGAAGGAGAGCCACGGCTCATCCTGCGCCTGCAGCATGGCCTGCAGCACGAGGATGAGGAGCGCTGGAGCAATACGGGGCCGAGGGCGGGACACAGGCCAACGCTAGTGGGCCAATGCGGCGGAGAGTCTGTGACGCGCGGCGGGATACACGCTGAGCAACAAGTGCATCGATCGACTTGGGTCGTTCCTGCGCAGACCCGTTGGAATGGTACTCACTTGAACCCCGAGGGCTCTTCCGAATTCGGGAGCAACAGGTGGTGCTGATTCTTTTTGATCAAGCGCAAACTGCCAAGCTCCCGATAGGTTGAGAGTCGCGCAGGGGCTGTTCATGCGTCATTCGCTCCAATGCCTCTGGCACCAGCAACGCGATCGGCCGCATGACCACCTCTAGGGCACAGGTGCGTTGCACGATGTCGAACGCACGGAGATCCATCTCCGAATCCTCAGGATTGAATGTGGCGACCACTTCGGGGGTGGGATCGCAAGCCGGTTCAGCCTCCATCTGAACGCCCAGAAAGAAGGGGAGCGCGATAGCCAATGTGGTGCAGTGCGTGATGCGCATGGTTGTTTGCTCTAACAACATGTCGCACGAGCGGCGAAAAGGTGTCAGCGGTTCCGGCGGTTTTCTGTTGCTCGCATGAGGAGCCACTGCGAAGCGTACAATTGGCGAGCGATGGGGTCGAAACGGTGAATGGCTGCCTCGCCTGCCGCTCTACCTTGTTCCCTTCGCAACAACGCATGTTCCCTCATCGCCCCCTGTTCACACCCGTGACCCTTGTTGGTGTATTGCTCATCGCGTCGTGCAATGCACAGACGCCCTCGAAGGGAAGCACTGGCAACGCGACTTCCACAATACCTGCCTCAATACAGATCGACACCACCCAGCTCAGCGCGTACATCGTGGCCGCCTTCGAGGACAGCAAGGGCAACCTCTGGTTCGGCACGGTGGGCGATGGCGTGATCCGCTATGAACCGAAGCCATTGATCATGCCTGCTGAGCGGCTCACCTACTTCACCATGGCGGATGGCCTTGCGGATATGGTGTCTTGCAGCATCGTGGAGGATAAGCAAGGCAACATCTGGATCGGTTCGCACGATGGTGCCACGCGCTACGACGGCACCACGTTCACGGCCTTCAAGACTCCCGAAGGCTTGCACGGTGCAGGATGCGTGCTGCTCGTTGATCGCAACGGCACCTTGTGGGCAGGCACCAACGATGGCGCCTTCCGATACGATGGCGCGCGCTTTCAGCCTTTCGAGATCCCGATTCCGACCATTAAGGAACCCTCGCACAAATGGGTGAGGGGCAAGGTGTGGGAGATCATCGAGGACAGCAAGGGCAACATCTGGTTCGGGCGAGATGGATACGGCGCAACCAGGTATGACCCTTCGACTCCGCTCAGTGCAAGTGGCAATGGCTTCACGCACTTCACGAAGGAGGACGGCCTGTGCAGCAACAACGTGGCGAGCATCGCGGAGGATGCGGATGGCAACCTCTGGTTCGGGTGCATCACTTCGGACTTCCCTCCGATACAAGAGGGTGGTGTTGTGCGCTACGACGGCAAGAGCTTCACGCGATTCGCCGATGTGAAGGGGCTCACCGCCAACGATGTGTACACGGTGTACGCCATGCGCTCCGGCCACGTCTGGATCGGTGCAGTAGGTGTTGGCGCTTATCGCTACACACCTCCATCGTTGCTCCGTTCGGACCGCATGCCGTTCACGCTCTTCGATGAGACTGAGCGTCCGCACCTGATCCAGAACTTCGGTGTACAGGCTGTGCTGGAGGATAGCAAGGGAACGCTTTGGTTCGGCTTCAGCGGCGGGCTGTTCCGCTTCAATGGGACGATCTTCGAGAACGTGACGCGCGGTGGGCCGTGGATGCTTGAATAGCAATACACGACAAGCACCTTTACCTCATGGACCGTCCAGGCGATCAACTCCGCAACACCATCGAAACCGCGCTACCGCTTCTCTTGCGCATCAGCAACGAAGCAGCCAGCCACACACCTGCGCCCGGCAAGTGGTGCCCCAAGGAGGTCATCGGCCACTTGTTCGATTCCGCCAACAACAACCTCGCGCGCTTCGTGCGGTTGCGGTATACCGATCATCTTCTCTTCGAGGGCTATGCACAGGAGGAATGGGTGCAGGCCCAGGGCTACGCCGATGCCGATTGGAGCGAACTCGTGGAACTATGGGCGCGCTACAACCGCCACATCGCGCGCGTGATGGATCGTGTGCCGCACGATGCCGCGCACCGTCCTCGTAAGGAGCACAAGTCCTTGGGTTCAACCTATGCGCCGCTGCCTCCTGGTGGTGTGCCCACCTTGGATTGGCTCATGCGCGATTACGTGGAGCATATCAAGCACCACCTGCGGCAGATCGGTTGAAGACGTGCGCCGCTTCGTGATAAGTTCAGGTCGTTCGCTTGGTGCCTCGCCTCTTCCAGCGTGTTCATTGCGCCAAGCGCATTAGCAGACCGCGGTCCTCATCAAGGATGCGCAAAAGGCCGATCACCCGCTTCTGTTCCTCCGGCGTCATGGCATGAAAGCATTTCAGGTACTCCAGCACCTCCTGTAGGATGGGGTCCGGCACCTCGTCCAACTTCTGCTGGATCGCGTCTTTGAGTTCCTTGGTGCTCATGGTCTGTCAAAAGTAAGAGCGCCTGTTCCCTTGCAGTTGCAGCGTGTTGTGCCATCACGGAAGAATTGCAGGTCGCGTTCGACCTTCGCCCCATGGACAAGCGCGCGTTGATCGCCCACATGAACACTGTGCTCCTTCAGCGCGCGCAAGCTCTGAAGGCCGAACTCGCGGCCACCTTGGAAGCGCGCAACAGCGACACCAAGAGTAGCGCGGGCGACAAGCACGAGGTGGGCCGCGCCATGGTGCAGCAAGAGTTGGATCAACTAGAGGCGCAGCTCGCCAAGACACAAGCCATGCAACAGGAGTTGGCGCGCGTGCCGATCGACCGCGCGTATGAGCAAGTGGCCTTCGGCAGCTTGATCACCACTGATCACGGGTGCTACTTCATCGCTATCGGGCTGGGTGCGATTGAAGCTGCTGGCGAAACGTGCTACGCGATCTCGCTAGCCTCACCCATCGGGCAGGTGTTGAAGGACAAGCGCGTGGGCGAGGTGATCGACTTCAACGGAAAGCGGATCACCGTGCAATTGATCCAGTGAGCAGTGTGGGTGCTGCGTTCCGCAACAGGGGATCCGTCGCATCGCAGAAGTGTACACCGATCGTTTTGCCATGCTTCCGCTCCTCCCTGCAAATGCAAGTGGCACCTTTGTGGTGGATGCGATCGATGAACGTGGGCGGACATTTCAGCAAATTGGTCTTTGTGCTGTGCGTAGCTCTGTGCAGCACTGGAACGGTGCGCGCACAGGATCACACCGCGGCGAATAAGGAGCGCTTCGATCGCATCACCACGGCCGATGGTCTTTCGCAGGGCACCGTTTACGCGTTCTGCCAGGACCGGCATGGCTTCCTGTGGTTCGGTACGCAGGACGGCCTGAACCGCTGGGACGGCCACGCCATGAAGGTGTGGAAGCACGACCCGGATGATCAACGGACCATTTCACAGGGTTACATCCGTGCACTGCTCGTGGGCGACGATGATGTGCTCTGGGTGGGCACGGACGGGGGTGGCCTGGGCCGCCTGGATCCGCGCACCGGTGCCGTGAAGCGCTTCGGCCTGCCCGTGGACACGCTGCGGTCAAAGACCAGTTCGGTGTTCTGCCTTGCGCAGGATGCCCAAGGCCGCATCCTGGTGGGCGGTCCGCTCGGGCTCTTCGCCTTTCATCCGCAGCGCGCGGTGTTCGAGCGCATCGATGTGGAAGCATCACTTCCCGTGCGAAGCAATGATCTGTTCGTGTACGCCATGTTGGTTGATCGCGACCAGCGGATCTGGTTGGGCACCAAGACGGGCCTGTTCCGCATTTCAGCCGATGGCCGATCAACGGCATGTTTCCGCCACGACCCGAACGATCCGCAAAGCCTGCCCTCGAACGATGTCAAAGCCCTGTGCCAGGACCGCAACGGATCCATCTGGGCAGGCACCTATGGCCAAGGGCTTTGCCGCCTGGACAGCGCAGCAAATGGGAGGATCGACCAGGCCTGGCCCGCGCTGGGTTTCGTGTACGGCATTGCCGAGGACCGCTTCGGCAAGTTGTGGGTGGCCACCTTCAACGGCGTACACGTGCTCGATGCCGACCGGCAACGCATCACCGCATACCACAAGGATGTCAATGATCCGCGCGCGTTACCCAGCGACTTGATCCTCTCCATTCAATCCGATCGATCGGGGTTGATCTGGGTGTCCACCAGCGGCAAGGGTGTTTGCTACACGGATCCCGCACCGGATCGGTTCCATGTGATCGATGATCGCATGGGCCAAGGTGCGCGCTTGTCCGAAAGTTTCGTGTACGGCGTGTCGGAGGATGCGCAGGGACGCATCATGATCGCCACGGCAGGAGGCGGTTTGAACGTGTGGGATCGACGCACGAACAGCATGTTCACCATGCGCCATGATCCCCTTGCCCGCACAGGGCTCAACAGCGATGTGTCGCGCTGCGTGCTGCAGGATCGCAAGGGCCGCATATGGGTGGGGTCCGATAAGAGCGGGCTGGACCGCCGCAACAGCGATGGCGGCGATCACCGGACCTACGTACGCGACACGAACCACCCGCGCAGCATAGGCAGCAATGTGATCCTCACACTGTACGAGGACGCCGCAGGCACCATTTGGGTCGGCACGTACAACACCGGGCTGGCTCGCTACAATGAAGCCACCGACGACTTCACCAATTACAGCCACGACCCGAACGATGCCACGAGCATCGCCGGCAACATCGTCCGCTGCATCATTGAGGATGCGGAAGGTGGCTTGTGGATCGGTACCGGCGGTGCGGGCTTGTGCCTCATGGATCGTGAGCGGGGCACCTTCACGAGCATCCGCAAAGCGCCCGGCGATCCGCGCAGCCTCTCGAACGATTTCATCCGAAGCATGCACCGGGGCAGCGATGGCGCGCTCTGGGTGGGCACCAATGGAGGCGGCCTCAACAGGCTGCAACGCACACGTGAGGGCCGCTTCTCGGCGCGCGCGTTCACCACGCACCAAGGTTTTGCGGACAATGTGGTCTATGGCATTCTCGAAGGCCCGCTAGGAACACTATGGGTCAGCACCAACAAGGGCCTCTCGGCATTCGACCTGCGCAGGGCCGTGGACCACACGACCACGGATGCGGAAGGGAACAGGTCCGATGCATATCGGACCGCGTCGCTGTTCGCCAACTACACGGCATACCATGGCGTGCAGGAGGGCGAGTTCAATGGTGGCGCGTACTACCGCGATCGTGCGGGCTGGCTCTATTTCGGCGGGGTACACGGCATCACCTACTTCCATCCGGACAGCATGGACCGCACGGAGACGAGCCGCATGGTGACGATCACCGAGCTGCAGGTGCGCAACCGTCCGGTATTGATCGACACCACCGCATCGCGCCAGCCGAACCATTTACGCGCCGCGGGCGAGCACTATCTGCTGGACCGTCTGCCGCACCTGATCGACAGCCTGGTGATCCCGCATGCCGCTTCGATGTTCTCGTTCACGTTCGCGTCGATGGACTTCAATCGCCCCGACGACGCCGACTACTTCTACATCCTGGAAGGGCTCGATGCCGAATGGAACAGCATCGGCAACCGGCGCTTCATCTCGTTCACCAACCTCGATCCCGGCGCCTATGTGCTGAAGATCGCCGCTGGCCGCAACGGCTTTCGCCCCGAGGGTCCGTTCAAGGTGGTCCACATCATCATCGATCCGCCGTTCTGGATGACCTTGTGGTTCCGCGCCGCCATCGCGCTTGCAGCTGCGCTCATGCTGCTCGCACTGGTGCGCCAACGCTACCGGAAGGTAGAGCGGGAGAACCAGCGCATGCAGGCCCTGGTGGCCGAACGCACCCGCGAATTGAGCGAACAGACCGCGCTGGTGGAGCAACGCAACGCTGAACTGGAGCAGCTCAACGACCTCAACCGCCGCATCCTCTCGGTGATCTCGCACGACTTCAAAGGGCCGCTGATCTCCATGCGCCTGCTGATCGACATGCTGCGGAGCGGACGCTACGAACGCCTCGACCTGCACACCTCCGACATCCGCAACCAGCTAGTGCAATCGGAGATGGTCCTGCAGAACCTGCTCGACTGGGCGCGGCTGGAGCTGGGCACCGAGCAGGCCGTGCAGCCCGGCAGGCCGCGTGGTGCGGGCGATGTGGTGCAGGAGATCGTGGCGGAGCTCGATCCGCTGATCCGCGAGAAGGGACTCACGGTGCTGCAACGCATCGATCCGCCCGCGGCACAGCCGGTGCCCGTGGACGTGCTGCGCATCATCTACCGCAACCTGATCGGCAATGCGTTGAAGTACAGCCCCGCCGGGGGCACCGTTACCTGCGGCTACGACCCGGCCACGCAGGAATACTCCGTATGCGATGAAGGCCACGGCATGGCGCCCGAACTGGTGGGCAGGCTGTTCAAGGGATCCGTGCATTCCACCTTGGGCACGCATCACGAGAAGGGCTTCGGGCTCGGGCTCTACCTCACCGCCGAACTGGTGGAGAAGAACGGCGGCTCCATCCGTGTGGAAACCGGCAGCGATGGCAGCAGCTTCTATTTCCGTTTCCCTTCGCGACACTAGTGGTAAACCACCATGTCCGGAGCAATGCGCCTGAAGTTCATTTGCAAAGCGGACCATGCAAGGAACACGGATCGGCATATTCGATGATCATCCGGCGGTGGGTGAGGCCTTGTCGCGCGTCTTCACCGAGCGCGGCGCCGACGTGCGATTCTGTGCGCGCACCAAGGATCGGTTGCTGGAGCAATTGGCGTTGCAACGTCCGGACGTGCTCATCCTGGACGTGGTGGCCGAGGACGTCATCGGCATCGAGATGTTCCGCCTCATCGGTGAGCGTTATCCATCGCTGCCCTTGATCGCTTACACCAGCCTGGGCAGCCCCATGCTGGTGGAGAACCTGATGCGTGCCGGCGCGCGCGCATACGTGTGCAAGACCGAAGAGATGGATGCCCTGTGCGCGGCGGTTTCCAAAGTGGTGCAAGGCAAGGTGTCACTGCCCCGCGAATACGCCTTCCTCCATGGTCAGGGTGCGGGCACGGAAGGCGCCACCTTGAGCGAGCGGGAGATCGAGATCCTGCGCATGATCGCGCGTGAGCAGACCTCCAAGGAGATCGCCGAGCACTTGGGCCTTTCGGTGAACACGGTGGAGAACCACCGCCAGCACATCTTCTCGAAGCTCAACGTGCGCAACCTCGCCGGCCTCATCGTGGAAGGCTTCCGGCACGGGTACCTCACCAGCTAGTCCGCCTTTGCCAACGCACATGCGCCCGTGGATAACGGCGGGCGCTCGTGGTGGTATTCCACCAGCCCCGACGCGCGGCGCCCCGATAGCCTTGCAGCGGCCGTGCATGCGCCCTGTCAACACCGAACTGGTCGCATTCTCTCGCAGCGCGCCATGCATGCCGGTCCATTCACGCACAACCCATTCAGCATACCGATGAACGCTTCACGACATCCGGCACCACCGATCATTGCCCTCGTTTGTTTCCTCATGACCAGCATGCATCCCGCGTTCGCGCAATTGATCGATGCTGGCGCCAACCACACCGTTTACCGCTGCACCGATGGAACCCTCTGGGGCGTTGGTGAAGGCGGCAACGGACAATTGGGCGACGGTCAATTCGTGAACCACACGGCCCCGGTACAAGCCACGGGCATCACCAATGTGCGCATGGTCTCGGGTGGCCAGGCGCACACCTTGGTGCTGGGCGATGATGGCCTGGTACGCGTGACCGGCCGAAATGTGGAAGGGCAGCTCGGAAACGCCGGCATCAATTTCCAACTCACGTACAGCATACTTCCCGGGCACACCGATGTGAAGGCCATTTCCTGTGGCCGCGTGCATTCACTGATCCTGAAGAACGATGGGACCGTCTGGGCCTTCGGTTCCAACACGAACGGGCAGCTGGGCACGGGAAACACCACGAACAGCAATGTTCCGGTGCAGATCCCGGGGCTGTCGGACATCATCGCCATTTCTGCAGGCAGGATACATTCGCTCTTCTTGAAGAGCGATGGTACGGTGTGGGCATGCGGAAGCAACAACTTCGGGCAGGTCGGCAACACACCGTTGAACCCGGCCGTGGACCCGGTGCAGATCAGTGGTCTGTCGGATATAAAGGCCATCGATGCCGGTGATAACCACTCGTTGTTCCTGCACAGGGAAGGCTTCGTGCTCGCCTGCGGTTACAACCAGAGCGGGCAACTCGGCAACGGCAACACCCAATCAACGGGAACAGTGGTCTCGGTAAATGGCATGAACGATGTGATCGCCCTTGGCGCACGCGGCAACCACAGTCTCTTCCTGAAGTCGGATGGCACCGCGTGGGGCTGCGGAGCCAACGCTGAAGGACAACTCGGCGATGGCACCAACACCAACCGGACCACGCCCGTGCAAGTGCAAGGGATCAGCGATGTGGTGGCCCTTGCCGCCGGTGGGAACCACTCCATCTTCCTACGTAACGATGGCACCTTGTGGGCCTGTGGGTGGAACGTGATCGGTCAGTTGGGGGACGGGACCACAACCACCAGGAATACGGTGGCACAGGTGAATACACCCTGCATCATCTGCTACCACACATACGCCTCACTCAGCGTTACGGCCTGCAACAGCTACACCACGCCCAGCGGCAACGCGACCTACACCACGAGCGGCATCTACGAGGACATCATCCCGAATGCCATGGGCTGCGACAGCATCACCGTGATCGACCTGCAGATCCTGGAAGCGGACCTCACGCTCACGACCGAGGAAGGCTCCATCACCGTAGGTCAAACCGCCGCGTCGTACCAATGGCTCGACTGCGGCGCCGGGAACATCGCCATTGAAGAAGCCATCGACCAGGACTATTCGCCCACAACATCGGGCACCTACGCGGTGGAGGTCACCGTTGATGGATGCACCACCACATCGGCCTGTGTGCTTTTCTGCCTGCCCGCCACAAGTGCCATGTCGGTCACCGCGTGCGGCAGCTACACCACACCCAGCGGCAGTGCGACAT
>JBATND010000081.1:0-3617 GCA_049290175.1 Flavobacteriales bacterium
GCTACGGGTATTGATACCCGGAGCCGGTCATCGCGAGCGCACGAAGAGCGCGAAGCGAATACGAAACGCGCAGAGCGCGCAACCCTTCACAAGCTACCTTGGTCGCTATGTCGGCAGCCTTCCACCACGACCTTATCCGATGGCTCTTGCTCGGTCGCATGGCATCGGCTTGTGTTGGCGCATATGCGCAAGAGGTGGATCTGCGCTTGGCCACCGGCGCGGCATTCCCCACGCACGAATCGTTGCTGAAGATCCCTTCCGAATCGCCGTTCGTGCCGCCGAAAGGCGAGCGCCTGCCCAAGAGCGTCGACCTATCGGCGTGGTTCCCGCAACCGGGATCGCAGGGCGCGCGCAGCAGCTGCACCGGTTGGGCGGTGGGCTATGGCTTGCGCAGCTATCAGGAGAATCGCCGCTTGCAGCGCCAGCCAGCGCCCGATTCAACCGCCATGGCGCAGGCCTTCTCGCCCGCCTTCGTGTATGGCTACACCATGCAATACCTCACCAAAGGCGATTGCGACCAAGGCACCGAATTGATCGCGGCCATCACCGTGGCGGTCGATAATGGCGTGTGCCGCTGGAGCACCTTGCCGTACGACACCGCCTTCACCGCGTGCCAGGACAGCATCCCCGTGAGTGCTTTCGCCGAAGCGGAGCGCAACCGCATGCGCAACCCCATCGCGCTTGAATTGAACAATGCGCAGCAATGGAAGCATCATCTCTACAATGCGCAACCGGTGCTCGTCGGCCTCAGCATCGATAAGCGCTTCTACCTGGATGGCCGCGCCGCGCATGCCAGCGGGAAAGACTTCATCTGGCAAGGCCCAGATACGCTGGATCCCGACCTCGTGATAATCGGGCATGCCGTCACCTGCGCCGGGTACGACGATGCGGACAGCAGCTTCCTGATCCTGAATTCGTGGGGCACCGGGTGGGGGCGTGGCGGCTGGTGCCGGATCCCATACAAGGTGATGGCAAGATGGTGCTACGGCGCCTTCGTGGTCGATGAAGCATCGACGGATCCCAGCCTCGTGGTGAAGTGCGTTCCGGCGGACCGAAAGGAGGATGAAGGCAACGTGCTGCGCGAGAGCTTCAAGGAAGGAGAGCACCAGGAATTCGAAGGGCTGCGGCTCAGCTGCCGTGATGTGAGCGCCGATGGCCGGCAAGTGACCATTGATTTCTCCGAAGCCATGGAGGGCGCGCCCGTGCTTCGGTCAACGATCTGCCGACGCGGACAGCCCACGAACATCCACCTCCTCGAACAGTGCTGGACCTTCACCATACGGCCGCAGGGACTCTTCGCGAGCAAATCGAATCCGCGCGTTCGCTTCATCCTGCGCAAGGCCGATACCACCAGCGATGCCTATGTGAAGAGCGTGCTGCACCGCGTGAAGCAGTGTACATCGTACGGTTCAACGCAGGACTATTGATCAGGCCGCGCGCTCCACGAACCACATCTCCATGGGGCCTTTGCCTTTCGCTTCCACCGGCCCGCGCGCAGAGAAAGCGAGCCCGGCCTCGTCCTTCACCAAGGCGTAGGTCGCCGCGCTGATGTTCACGCGGCCGGCTTCGCCGCTGCTCTCCATGCGGCTCGCGGTGTTCACGGTATCGCCCCAGATGTCGTAGGCGAACTTCTTCACGCCCACGATGCCGGCGATCACCGGGCCGGTGTGCAGGCCCACCCGCATCTCGAAGAAGAGCCGTCCTTCGGCCTGGCGCATGGCCTTGTAGTCGCGCATGAACTCTTGCATCTCCAGCGCTGCCAATACCACATCGGCAGGGCTGCCGTGCGCGGGCACGGGCAAGCCGCCCGCCGCCATGTAGGCATCGCCGATGGTCTTGATCTTCTCGATCCGGTACTTCTCCATGATCGCATCGAAGCCCTTGAAGCAATGATCGATCTCTGCTACGAGTTGCGCGGCGGTGAGCTTCTCGCTCAAGGTGGTGAAGCCCTTGAAATCGGAGAAGAGGATCGTGGCCACCTCGAACTCCTTCACGTCGGCGTAGCCCTTCTGCTTCAGTTCCGTGGCCACCTCTTCGGGCAGGATGTTGTGCAGCAGGCCCTCGCTGATCTCCTTTTCCTTGCTGATGGCCGCGCGCGAGCGATGCACGTAGCGCAGGCGGCTCCATAAGCCGATGGCGCTGATGAGCACGATGATCCCGATGGAGAGGTAGATGTTGCGCGTGCGCTGCAGCTGCTCCTGGCGCAGCGCCGCCTCCAGGTTGGCCGCGCGCAGTTCCTGGTTGTCGCGCTCCTTCTTCTCCGTCTCGTATTTCTCGCGCATCTCGGCAACGGCCTTGATGCGGTCGCTGTCCATGATGCTGTCATGCAATTTCAAGTAGCGATCGAGCTGGTCATAGGCCTCGTTCCCCCTCGATTGCTCGCGGAGGCTCTGGGCAAGCGCATGGGTGGCATCGGCCTCGCCTTGCAAGAACCCGGAGCTTCGGGCCAGCGCGATGGCGGAATCCTGGTAGGCCATGGCCCTGTCAAAGCTCCCCATTGCCTTGTACACCGATCCGATGTTCTGATAGCAGCGCACCAAACGATCGGAGAAGCCGCCATCGCGCAGCAGGTTCCGCACCTCGAAGTAATTCGTGAGGGCGGCCTTGTGATTACCCGTCATCGCGTGGATGGTGGCGATGTTGATGAGACCCATGGTCATGTTCTCGCTGGAGCCATGGCCGCGCGCCTCCTCGTAAGCGCTCCGGAACAGTGCCATGGCATCATCCAAGCGCCCCATGCTGGCCACGGCGATGCCATGGTTGCAGCGCAGCTCGCTCAGGTCCGTGCCGTCCAAAGGGCCGCTTCGGGCGAGGTCATATGCCAGCTGACAGACCGAATCGACGCGCGCGAATTCGCCGAGGCTGAGCTGCACGTTGGTGAGGAAGCGGTAATAATCCTTCTGCACCAAGGCTGGGCATTTGCCAATGGCGGCAAATCGGTCATCGAGGAAGAGCGAAGCGGCCGAATCGACCGCGCCCAAACGATCCAGGTAATTGGCCAGCAGCGAACGGATGTGCAGGGCCTTGCAGGGGTCGCTGGCGCGGTCGAGCACGCGCGATGCGCGCCTGGCCAGATCGGCCGCACGACGCGCATCGTCCTGCTTGTTCAGCACGAGTTCGGTCAGCGCGCTATCTGCCCAGCGCAGCTCTGCATCCGATTGCGCGCGCAGCGCAGGGGCAAACGATGCGAGCAGGACCAGCAGCCCTGCTCGCACAAGCCGAATTGAATGCACGATGGGTGTGTTCAAGCGCTCACGCCTTGATCCCGCCACCAGTGGCCTTAGAGAAGGTGTACACGGTGCCCGTTGATTGCCCGGTAGGAATCAGCTGCATCACCACAGCCGTGCTTCCACCTAGCGCTGTCTTCTCATTGATCCCGGTATCAACGGTGTAGATCACGTTCTGCGGATTCTTGTTGGCACCGATCATGGTGAGCAGGACCTGGCTGGCATCCTTGCTCAGAGCGCAGGTGAATGAATTGGGGTCCAGGTACACCGTGAATTGAACCTGCGTGCTGGCTCCACTCACCAGGCCATTCACCGAAAGGTTCGTTGGGTTCTGCGCTGACGTGAACTTCACGGAGGTGTCCACTCCTTTCGAATTGCCAGCTTGAAGGT
>JBATND010000082.1:0-1720 GCA_049290175.1 Flavobacteriales bacterium
CTCCAGACCTATGCTGTCACCGCCGCCGAATGCCGCCGGATTGACAGCGATATCCTGCCCCCCGCTGACTATACGGTGCTTTCGATGTCGGATACCGGGACGGGCATCCCGCCCGAGGTGCTCGGCAAGATCTTCGAGCCTTTCTTCACCACCAAGCCGGTGGGTGAAGGCACGGGCCTCGGACTTGCCATCGTGTACGGTATCATCATCGAGCATAGCGGCCACATCGACGTGGAGAGCAATCCCGGCCTTGGCACCATATTCACCATTACCCTCCCGCTGCGCCAAGCGCGCCAGCAGGAACTAGCTGCTTAGCCCCATGACGAACGAACGCATCCGCGTGCTCTTCGTCGATGACGAGGAGAACAACCTGAAAGCCTTCCGGGCCAGCTTCCGCCGCGAAATGGATGTGCTTGTGGCGCCTTCGGGCGATGAGGCACTGAAAATCCTGGAGAAGGAAGCCGTACATGTGATCGTGAGCGACCAGCGCATGCCGGGCATGAGCGGCAGCGAGTTCCTCGCGATCGCACGCCAACGCCATCCGCAAGCCATGCGCATGCTGCTCACCGGCTACAGCGACTTGGAAGCCGTTGTGCGGGCCGTGAACGAAGGCGGCATCTACTCCTACGCCACCAAGCCATGGGATGAGAATGACCTGCGCCTGCGCATCCAACAGGCCTTCGAGATCCAGCAATTGCGCACCGAGAAGGAGCGCCTGCTCGATCGTTATAGCCAAGTGTTCGAGGCAACGGCCGACCCCATTGTGATCGTTGACCAGCGGGGCCAAGTCCTCGAAGCGAACGAAGCTTGCGCCGCACTCATCGGCTTGAAGCGCGAAGAGCTCCTGCAGCGCCGGTTCACGGAATTCCTCGACGATGCCAAGGGCCTGGTGCGAAACCTGAGGCAGCATCGCACAGGCAAGGACTTCGTGAACGTGGACCTCACCATCCGCAATGCGCAAGGAGCCGTGATCGACTGCCTGATGACCGCCACCTGCCTTGGCCCGCAAGGGGATCACCGCAATGTGTTCCAAGCCGTGATCAAGGACATTACCGACCGCAAGCAGGAACAGAAGCGGCTGGAGAAGCTCAACACCGACCTCGACCGACGTGTGACCGCCCGGACCTCGCAATTGTTAGAGGCGCTCGAGGACCTCGGCTCCTTCTCCTATTCCGTGGCGCACGACCTGCGCTCACCACTGAAGAACATCGCAGCCATGAGCGAGATGCTGCGGGCCAGCACACAGGACAATCCCGTCTTGGGTGATTGTTTGCCTTATGCCGATCGCATCGAACGCGGGGCCAAGCGCATGATCCAACTCGTTGACGATCTCTTGCGTTTCTCACAGACCACTACGCGCTCCTTGGAGCGAAAAGAGCTTGACCTGCGACAGCTCGCAAGGGAAGCCGTAGCCGACACCGTGCCCGATGAGCGTGCCGACCAAGTTCATGTGAACGTGGAGCCAGGCGCAAAAGCGATGGCCGATGCCCCGATGCTCAAAGTGGTCTTGCACAACCTGCTCTCCAACGCCCTCAAGTTCACCAGGACCAAGGAGCAGCCTGCCATCCACATCGATCATGTCGCAGAAGCAGACCACGACCTAATCGTAGTACGTGACAATGGCGTGGGCTTCGACGCGCAGCTTAAGGACCAGGCATTCGGTGTCTTCAAGCGCCTGCATCAGGCCGAGCAGTTCGAGGGCACTGGCGTGGGCCTGGCC
>JBATND010000083.1:0-12331 GCA_049290175.1 Flavobacteriales bacterium
TGTCCTGATCGCTGCTGTTGGGGCCCATATCGGTGATGACCGTGCCGATCGAATGCGGTGATCCATCCGCATTGAACCAGCTCACGGCGTGATCCAGTTCGCTCGCCGCTGAATTGAAGCGGCCCCAGGAGATGATGATGCGGCCATCGGGATAGATCACAGCATTCGACATCCATGTGGAGATGTTCATGCCCTGTGGCGTGAACAAGGCCAAGCCATCGGTCCCGAAAGAAGGATCTGGTGAACCATTGGGCATCAATTGCGCGAGCTGTATGCTGAAGGGTGATGTGGGCTTCCACGTGGTCACGAGGATGCGGCCATCAGGGCGGATGCCGATGCCCGACGTGCGCCATGCATTCGTTCCAGCGGGCGATGTCGCCAGTCCGGAGGTGCCGAATCCCGAATCGAACTGGCCATTGGCAAGGACAGCCGCCACCTTACCGCTGCTTACCGAACCTGCGCCCAAAGCCGCACCATCCGTGCGCACTGCAATGCCGCCGATGGAGTTGCCCGAATTGCCGCCGTACAGATTGCAGCGCACGCCGTTGCCGTTGAACGATGCGTCGGTCTGCCCTTCTGGTGTCAAGCGTGCCATGCAAGCTGGCGCGTTCGAAGGCGGACCGCTATGGATGTGGCCATAGATGGCGCCATCAGCAGCAACCCCAACACCGATGACATAATCAGTGCTCGTACTCAACGCGAGCACACGTTCGCCTCCAACGCCGAAGCCAGCATCGATTGTCCCATCCGTGTTCAACCGCCCGAACCAGGCATCTTGCGTGGTGGTGACCGCAGCGGTGCCTTTCGCGCCACCGAGCAGGATCTTGCCATCAGGCTGCATGGCCACCGCATTGATCTGCAGCGTTCCGGTGGATGGTATCCACGAAACGATGCCGCCGCTACCGAAGCTCGCGTCCAGCGCGCCGTTGGGCATTAGTCGTGCTACATAGCCCCAGCTCAATTGGCTCATCGGGAACACGTAGCCCACGACCACGATGCGGCCATCGGGCTGTACCACGACCGCTCTCGGATTATCGCCCTCGTCGGTACTGCCTGCTGCGATGAGCACTTTGCCGTCAACACCGAAGCTGGTGTTGAGCGCGCCAGGCTGCGCATGCAACGAGACGCTGAAAAGCACGGCTGAAACGGGAGTGAGTAGAAATGCTGGGCGCATCGGGAAGGATTTGCTCGCAAAGGAGCCGCCTCCAGCGATCATCGTCAATAGAACTTTCGTTAGTCCGAGGCCTGAACGCACCTTTCGCCATGGCATGGAGATGCCGCCGCTAGTTGCTTTGCGCTGGCTATCCTTGCCCAATGCCCCGCGTCTTCGTCTCCGGCTGCTTCGACCTGGTGCACAGCGGGCACGTGGCCCTCCATCAGCGACAGCAGCGGGATCCAGTTCGCGTACCTCGCGCCGTTGGCTTGTTTCGCAGTTGTGCTGCTCTTCGCTCACAAAGTCGAACACGCATGACCACGTGCTACGCCCTCGACCTGAGGACGACCCCGCATTTATCTCGGAGTACGTGCGCTGGCGCCGCAATTTGTGGCCCGAGGTGCTGGGGCATCTGCGCACGAACGGCATCACGCAGTGCAGCATCCATCGTTCGGGGAATCGCCTATTCATGATGGTGGAGAGCAGCACGGGTGCCGCAACGGATGGCGGAGGCGACGTGATCCCTCCACGCGTGCAGGAATGGGAAGAGCTCTTGAACACATACCAGCAGCCGCTACCCGGCGCGAAGCCCGGCGAGAAATGGGTGCGCATGGAGAGGATCTTCGATTGGGCTGACTCTGCAACCTGATCTTGCACAACTTTCCGATCGCGATGGCCGACCACACCACCTACCTGCTTCTCTTCCGCGGCGTTGGCGGTGCCACTAAGTTGCCCGTGGGACCGCTGAAGGAAGCACTGACCAAAGCGGGATTCAAGAACGCCACCACCTACATCAGCAGTGGCAACGCGTTGGTGCGGAGCGCGCTTTCACGGGAAGAGACCATCGCCAAGGTGGCCGCGCTCTGCAAGAAGAAGTTCGCTTTCGAGAAGGCCATTCTCGCGCCCACCGCTTTGGAATGGAAGACCGTGATGGAAAGCAATCCGTTCCCGGCAGCGACCGCCACGCCTTCGCTGTTGCATGCGGCTTTGTTGGAAAGCACACCCACTACTGGGGCGATGAGGGCATTGCTTGCCGTCGCTGTTGAGGGTGAGCAATTGAAGCTGGTGAAAGGCGGCCCATCCAACCGCTTCGGTGGATACGATGTGGCGTACATCCACACCCCATCCGGTTTCGGCACTTCAAAACTGGCTGCCAAATTTGACAAGGGGCTGGGCGTGGTGAACACGGCGCGCAATTGGAACACCGTAGTGAACTTGAATGAGCTGGCGCAGAACTTGGAGGTCACTTAACCTTGCGCCAGCCCCGCTTTGAATGAGCGCACAGTTTGCACAACGGATGATGACTCGGAGTTCCTACACTATGCTGATGGTCGTTCTGGTTTCGTGCGGTGGGCCGGAACTGAGCACCGATAAGGATCGTGAAACCCTTCGTTACCTGAAGGAAGTGGAATGGTCGGCGGCCTATCGCGGACAGGACACGGTGCTGTTGGACAGGATCCTGCACGACGATTTCCAGATGATCGATGCGGAGGGCAACACCTTTACGAAGTCCGATGAAATGGCTTGGATCAAAGAGAACGAATGGCAGGTGGACTCGTTCCGTTACGAGATCAAGCGCTTGGAGTCCTGGCCGAATGGAACTGCGATCGTCAGTGGCATGGGCCATATGTTATCGGACTCCACGATGAGCACGTACTGGTCGAGCAATGTGTTCATCAAGAGTGACGGGCAGTGGAAAGCCATATCGTCGCATGTATCTGGCGTGACGGAAATGCCGCGCTGACGCGGATTGACGCCAGTCGTCCCTTCTTGTCCCAAATCGCGTGGCGCATCACAAGCCCATCCGCACCGATCTCTCCATGATCAATGCTACGTACTTCTCCTTCAATTCTTTCGGCACGAAGCCGAGTCCGATGAACTCCATCCACTTCGGCAGGGCCTTCTTCATGCGGTTGAAGAGGTTGAGGATGGCGCGGTCGTTCAGGCCTGCTGCGCGCATGGCGGTCTCGAAGTCGGCGCGGGTGATGCGGCTTTTTCGGCCGTTGAGGGTGAGGGCGAGTTCTTCCGTCTCGTTGATCAGCATGGTGGACGGCACCAGATCGTATGCGGGGCTCAGGTTGTAATGGCCTTCCATATCCTTCAACAAGGAGAAGTTCTTCAAGTGCATATCCGCATTTCCGGTGAGGAAACTGAAGAGCACCTGTTCGTAGAAGAAGGTCAGGTCGAACTGTGTGTTCCGTGCGAAGCGCGCGATGGCCTTTGCGATCTGCTCATGCGAGCCCTTGTACTTGTGCTCGGTCTGGCGTTCGGTCAACTGGCACATGTCCTCCATGTGCAGCTTTTTCATCGACTTCGCTCCAGGTTTACCCACCCGATCAACACGCCGCGTGATGTAAGCCAATGCGCCATCCCCGCTGGTGCGGGACGAAGACGCCTGCATGCGCATCAGCCCATGCGGAACGGTTGCAAGACCCGCCAACGTTGCCAGGTGCATGGAAAGATCCTCCAGCTCCGGCATGTGCGGATAGCTCGGCGTGGGCGGCTTCAGGATGTGGCTTCCCCACACGCCCATGATCGTCAACCGATCCGGCGCGCTTTCACCCTTGCCGCGCAACAAGCCGACGGAGAGCTTGGTCTGCGCTCCGGTAACAGTGGTGCTGTGCAATACGCTCTGCTCCGCGAGGTCGAGCAGGTCCTGTTCCGTGAATGGCAATTCGGGCGGCACTGGCGTCCCGAACAACTTGCGACTGCATGCGGGATGATAGTCACGTTGCCCGTTCTCCAATTGGCGGTAACAACCGAGGCACCGCTCAGTGCTCATCGTCCGGGGTGTTGATCGGTTCGATGCTCACTGCGCCGATGCAATCCTTGCAGCAGGCGAGCAAGAGGCCCATGCGATCTCGCGGGTCGAGCTTCCAGCTTTTCTCCGCGATCGTTAGCAGCCATCCCTCCGGTATCAATCCATCGAAGAAGGGAAAGAGCACCTTGCTCTTGTAGGGCCGCTCGTTCAGTGGCAAGGTCAGGCTCACCGCTTCGGCCTCGGGCCGTGTCCGGTAGTCGGGTTGATAGGTGAACTCGAATCCTTCGGCGGTTTCCGCCAAGGTGCCCGCCCAGCGATCGTGCATCATCACTTGGGCGCTACGCATCGGGTTCGCGGTTGTCGTCGTTCACGCTTGGTCGATCCATCGGTAAGGGCCCCAATTCACTTCCGAAGAACCGCAGCACCTCATTCACCTTGTCCATGCGCAGGGTGGGCTTGCCACCTTCCAACTCGCGCACGAAGCGCAGCCCCACGCCGACTTTATCAGCCAGTTGCTGCTGGGTGAGCTTTAATGCCTTGCGCCGTTGAACAACGAAGGCTGGCAGTTTGAGCTGTTCCATATCGTACCCTTTCGGGGCGAAAATAGACTGAATCGCCCACATTATACCTGATAGGGTATGAAATGGTTTGTGTTAACAAGAATATGCACCTATCGGGTATGAAATAGTTCACTCCAACATCGAAATGAACCCTATCGGGTACGACTGTGAAGTAAACAGAGTGCGTAGTCCGCGGCGGTAGCTTCGCCCCCGTTCCCGAACCCGATGCCCGCGATGTGCGGCATTGGGTTTCGGGCGTTTGTGTGCAACCCTCAGCAGGCCGTCATCTTACAGTGGTAACAAGGTCTACACCTTCCTCATGAGTTTGAGAATCACATGTGCTCAAATCAGATCGATCGCGTTGGTCTTACTATCCTCCTACGCGATGTATGCATCGGCTCAGAAGCGGATAACAGGAGAGTACCGAACACCATGGGGGAGCGTGCTGGTTCTGAGTGACTCAGGCACCTATTCATATTCCTCCTTCGAATGCTATCACACTGTCCTCTCTAAGGGAAATTGGGCCGTTGAAAGTGATACGCTTCGCTTGTCCATTGACATCGTGTGGTTGCGTTCAGACAGTTCACTCTTTGGGAATACTGAGTGGTTCGATGACAGACCATTCATAATAAGGCGTGACAAGCTGTTCTTCACGTATGACGGCGTGGTTTCCCGCAGCAAGTACTTCAAGAGAATCAAGACAAGTAAATGACCTCCCTCCCCGACCTCCTCTCCCTCTACCGCTCCGATGCCCGCGTAGCCCGTGTAGCCGATGGCCTACGCGAGAAAGCCGCGCGTGTGCAGATCGCTGGCACCATCGGTTCGGCGCAAGCGCTCATTGCCGCATCCGTGATGGAGCGCACGGGCGGCGTGCATGTGTTCGTGCTCACCGACAAGGAAGAGGCGGCGTACTTCATCAATGACCTCGAGGCGCTGAAGGGAAAAGATGAAAGTGGAAAGCTGAAAGCTGAAAAAGGACGCTCCGACGGCGCTCAGCGTGGAGAGGATGAGAATTTGTTCTTCTACCCAGCGCCCTCTCGTACACCCTATGATCCGGAAGGCCACCACGATGGGGAACGTGTGAGCCGGACTGAAGTGCTCGAGGTGCTGATGTCCTCGGCTACGCTCGAATGGACAGCACCTCTTGTGATCGTTACGTATCCCGAAGCGCTCGTCCCGCTCGTCGTGGCCAAGGAGGTCATGCAGAAGAATACCCTCGCAATCAAGCGCAACGAGGAGCTGCCCATCGACACGCTGCAAGAGTGGTTGGAGGAAACAGGCTTCACCCGCGTGGAGTTCGTCTACGAGCCAGGACAATACAGCATCCGCGGCGGCATCGTGGACGTGTTCAGCTACGGCAGCGACAAGCCTTACCGCATTGAGCTTTACGGCGATACCGTGGAGAGCGTGCGCCGCTTCGACCCGCAAGACCAGTTGACCGTGGAGTTCCTCTCGGAAGCGGTGATCGTGCCCGACCTGCAAGACGAGGATGCGGCGAGGCAGCAGAACTTCTTCGCGCAACTGCCAGAGGATGCAGTGGTGTGGCTGCGCGATCTGCAAGCCATCGGCGATGCAGCAACGAAGCAGTTGAAGTTGTTGAACGAGGTATATGAGAAGCTCTCCGAGAAGGAAAAACATCCCACGCCAAGCGAATTGCTTGCGACCGACACGGAATTGATCAAGAGCACACTCGGTTTCCGCAAGGTCTTCATCCGCAGCGCGAATCAGGAATCAGCGAATCAGCAATCCTCTGTGATCGTTGACTTCCAGCAGAGGCCGCAACCAACGTTCGCCAAAGAGTTCAAGGTCCTCAGCGGCGACCTGCACAACAAACAGAACGCGGGCTATACGAACCTCATCGCCTGCAACAGCGCCAAGCAGAGCGAACGGCTGTACACCATCTTCAACGACATGGAGCACGAGGTGGCCTTCACGCCTCTTGTTCTCGATCTGCACGAGGGCTTCATCGACCCCGAGCTGAAGCTGGCGCTCTACACTGACCACCAGATCTTCGAGCGCTACCACCGCTACCGGCTGAAGGAAGGCTTCCGCAAGAATTCGCAGGCGCTCACGCTGAAGGAGCTGACGCAACTGAAACCCGGCGACCTGGTGGTTCATATCGATCACGGGATCGGTGTCTTCAGCGGACTGGAGACGATCGATGCGGGCGGCTCAATGCAGGAGGCCATCCGCCTGAAGTACCGCGACAACGACATCCTCTACGTGGGCATCCACAGCCTGCACCGCGTGAGCAAGTACAGCGGCGAGGAAAGCGGCAAGGCACCAAACATCAGCAAGCTCGGCACGCCCGCGTGGAAGAACCTGAAAGAGAAGACCAAGGCGAAAGTGAAGGCGCTGGCCTTCGACCTGATCAAGCTCTATGCGCAGCGCAAGAGCAAGCCGGGCTTCGCGTTCCAGCCGGACAACTACCTGCAGCACGAACTCGAAGCGAGCTTCATCTACGAGGACACGCCCGACCAGTTGAAGGCTACGCAGGACGTGAAGCGCGACATGGAGAAGAGCACGCCGATGGATCGACTGGTCTGCGGCGATGTCGGCTTTGGCAAGACTGAAGTGGCGATCCGCGCGGCTTTCAAAGCGGCTTGCGATGGCAAACAAGCCGCGGTGCTCGTGCCTACGACGATCCTCGCGTTGCAGCACTGGAAGAGTTTCTCGGCGCGCATGAAAGGCATGCCGGTGCGCGTGGATTACATCAACCGTTTCCGTTCATCGGCGCAACAAACGCAGATCCTCAAGGACCTCAAGGAAGGCAAGATCGACATCATCATCGGCACGCACCGCTTGGTGAGCAAGGATGTACAGTACAAGGACCTCGGCATCCTCATCATCGACGAGGAGCAGAAATTCGGAGTGAACGTGAAGGACAAGCTGAAGACCCTGCGCGCGAGTGTCGACACGCTCACACTCACCGCTACACCGATCCCGCGCACCCTGCAGTTCAGCCTCATGGGCGCGCGCGACCTCAGCATCATCAGCACGCCACCGCCCAACCGCTATCCGGTGAGTACCATGCTACAACCGTATGATGAAGTGGTGATCCGCGGTGCGATCGAATACGAGCTTTCACGCGGCGGCCAGGTGTACTTCCTGCACGACAAGGTGAAGAACATCGAGTTCATCGCCGACATGATCCGCAAGCTGGTGCCCGGTGCGCGCGTGGGTGTGGGTCATGGTCAGCTGGAAGGCCACAAGCTGGAGGAAGTGATGATGGATTTCATCGAAGGCAACACCGATGTGCTCGTGTGTACCACCATCGTGGAGAACGGCCTCGACATCCCGAACGCCAACACGATCATCGTCAACGAAGCACAGAACTTCGGCCTCAGCGACCTGCACCAGTTGCGCGGACGCGTGGGCCGTAGCAACAAGAAAGCGTATTGCTATTTGCTCGCGCCCAGTCCGCATCTGCTGCCCGACCTCTCGCGCAAGCGCCTACAGGCCATCGAGCAGTTCAGCGACCTGGGCAGCGGCATACACATCGCCATGAAGGACCTCGACATCCGCGGCGCGGGCGACCTGCTCGGTGCGGAACAGAGCGGCTTCATCAACGACATCGGTTTCGAGACCTACCACAAGATCCTCGAAGAAGCCGTACGCGAACTGAAGGACCAGCACTTCAAGGACCTCTTCGACGATGCCCAGGGAGGCAGCCACGCACTCGCCCGCGGATCACGCCGCGACCAGAGCGACGACTGCATCATCGAGACCGACCTCACCATGCTGATCCCCAACAGCTACGTGAGCGAGACCGCCGAACGCCTCGCCCTCTACCGCAAGCTGGATGACATCAAGGATGAAGCTGAGCTGCAACGCTTCACCGCCGAGATCACCGACCGCTTCGGCGCCATCCCCCAACAGGTCACCGAGCTCATGGAAGCCATCCGCCTGCGCTGGCTGGGCCAGCAGATGGGCCTGGAGAAGATGGTGCTCAAGAAACAAACGCTCATCGGCACCTTCATCGCGGACCAGAAGCACCCGTTCTTCGCCGGTGATGGCTTCAATGCGGTGCTGCGGGCGGTACAAGCGCAACCTCGGCGGTTCAAGGTGTACGAGAAGGCAGGGACCTTGAGGATCAGCGTGCAGGATGTGAAGAACATCGAGGGGGCGAAGGCGGCGATGGAATCCGTTGTGGGGGTGAAGGAGGTGGTGTAGGGAGTTTGGGCGTTCCGGCGCACAAAAGCAGCGCCGTCGGGCCATTCGCTCGTAGTCCTCGCCGCCCTCGTTCCTCGGTCGGCTGTGGGCTACCCGCTTTTGGCTCTATCGCGAAGACGAACCTCTCGGCTATTAGTGGCTCAAAATCGTGATCTTCGTTGAACCCAATTCGCTACAGATGTACATCAGCAGACTTCGTATCAGCCATTTCCGAGGCATTGAGAAGGCGACGGTGCATTTGGGACCCAACACGGTTCTCGTCGGGGCAAACAATGTTGGGAAGACCGCTCTTGTCGAAGCACTTGCGCTGCTCTTTGGACGAGGGCAACTGGTCAAGGGGTTAAGTGACTACGACTTCTTCGGGGGAAAACCAAGCCCAACTTCACGTATCGAGATCAAGGCAATCATCACTGGCTTCGCAAACAACGATCCCGGCAATGAGCAAGAGATCTTCAACATGCGACGTGCAGTCCCGGTCTGGTGGAAGGGTGCGACAAGGGAAGTATCCTATGGTGAGAAACCGCAGGACGCCAGCCTCGCCGTGGAAATCGGATTTGCCGCAAGACTCGACCCAGATTCATTGGAACCTGAAGTAGTGCGGTACTTCGTGGAAGGTGATGCTGACCCCTTTCTGGAGGATGAGGTCCATACAATCCCCGAAAGTTTTCGACAGCGCTTAGGTGTATTCGTGCTCCCGGCTTCGAGAACATGGGAGCACATGCTGACTTTCCGTTCTGAACTTTTTCGGCGTCTGCTGAAGTACCAAGACGCATTCCCTGTTGAGAGTATCAACCAGCTTCGGGACTGGTTGCGTGAGCCCTCATCCCGACCGGAACAGGAACAAGGATTGGCTCCCATCACCAAACGGGCTAACAACGAACTCGCCGCTTTCATTGGAGAAGCAGAATCTGACTTTCGACTAAGACCAACCACTGGTGACATTGCTGGAGTCCTCTATTCCATGACGAGCTTTCTGAAAGGAAAGTCGGGGTTGCAAGTGCCGCTGAGTAGTCACGGATCAGGAGTAGTGTCACTGCAAACTCTACTACTCCTGCTTGAGTTTGGTCGGGCTCGGAAGGAAAAGGGCGAGAACTTCATCCTTATCGCTGAGGAACCTGAACTCCATCTGCATCCAGGCCATCATCGACGCCTAGTCGCACGAATGCGGGGCGTATGTGATCAAACCATTGTTACCACACATTCGCCTACCGTCGCTGCTTACCACCGACCAAGCGAACTATCCATCCTTCGCAACAGAAGTGGAAGCTTGGAATGCGCGACACTTCAATCAGCACTCGACGGACATGAGATGACGAATGCATCGATGCGCCTTACGACAGTGTATCGTGCTGATGCTTGTGAAGCACTCATGCATCGGATCGTTCTGCTGCCAGAAGGTCAAACGGAGTTTCTGTGGTTCCGCCATCTAATCCGCGAGGCAATCACGGCTGAGGGCTGGATAATTCCGGAGGATGCGGAAAGTGTTTCGGCGATTGGAGTTATCCCAACACCGGATGCACAAGTCGTAGCGCTGTTTCAGCGCCTATCCCCCTTGGTTGATGAGTTGATACCTATAGTGGACGGTGATGCAGCGGGCAAAGATTACGTCAAGAAGTTACTTGAGTTGATCTCACCTCCACGCTTGATAGTTCGCTTGTCCGATGGCCTCGCGCTTGAGAGCTTGATTACTTGGGTATTGTGTGGACTCGGAGGCACGGTACCTGGCGATATTCTAGGACTACTTGCATTGCCAGTTGGTTCGGGGTCAAACGAAGTTGCAAGAGCACTTGCCGGTCCATTCAAGTCCCGATATGACGTGCATGAATCTCTTTCTGGATTCGTAGGTATCACACCGGCTGCTGCACATAGAGCCCGTGTATTCATGCAGGGTATTGCTCAAATCGCGGCATCATCCACGCCAAGAGATGCAGGTTGGGTTAAGGACGTGATGACCTCCACCGTCAACTCCATGGTATGGATCTTCAATCCCAATGCAGCATCATGACCAAGGCCTTTATCGGGGCAGCTGGTACCGGCAAGACGCATCAGCTTATTCAAGAAACGCTGCGTTGCGCTCAGGCCCATGACTGGATTGAAGGGCAACGCATTCTTGGATTGACATTCATGCATGGTTCTCGTGGGCGCATGGATGAGCGCTTCGGACAGCTACGAGGAATGGGGTTTAGAACAAGCGCTGAGACCATTGACTCCTTTTCTCTCGACCTGGTTCGGCGTTTTCGGCGGTCAATCCGGCTCAACGGGCTAGTTCAAGTCGATCCTGATGCTGGGAACGACTGGTCCGGTAGCACCGACCTTCATTTGGCCTCGTTTGAGACGATACGCCGGAGTGCAATTGAAATTTTAGGGCTTGCGTCAGTCCAAACAACTCTGCGGTCAACCTATCCGCTTATCGTAGTTGACGAAATCCAGGACTGCACCGATGGCTTGTTCGAGATTGTGCAACTGCTCTCAAAGTGTAGTCATGTGATTTGCGCTGGTGATGAGTTTCAGAATCTCAACAGAGAGTCTTCAGTATCTCCGGTTATGAAATGGCTCATGCACGAGCACGAGGTGGTGGAACTCACGGTGTCGAAGCGAACAACTGTGGTTCCATTGCTTGATGCGGCGCTGCGCTTGCGGAACGGGACTAGAAATGGCTTGACCATTCCGATAGTCTCAGTTCCGTCATTTGCCCTGTGCGCGTGGGAGATCGCAAGCAGGGTCGCCTATCAAGGCTGGAGGGGCAGTATCGCCTTGTTGAGCCCTGTGAGCTTGGCGCGGTCCGCTTTTGTTCGTCAAACTGTGGAACGTCTCGAGAAGGAGATTGGCAAGACGAAGAAGATTGGCCCTTATCCTGTTCGTTGGGAAGAAACACAAGATGTCCGTCGACTGGAAGCACTACAACAAGCGTGGAGTCCATTTGAAGCTATTGGCCAGTGTACTCCAGCCGAGTTACGTTTCCAGGCAATGACTCATGAAGCACTTGAACTCCG
This sequence comes from Flavobacteriales bacterium, assembly GCA_049290175.1. Lineage (GTDB taxonomy): Bacteria > Bacteroidota > Bacteroidia > Flavobacteriales_F > PHOS-HE28 > PHOS-HE28. The sequence goes on from JBATND010000083.1 coordinate 11,641, forward strand.
ATCTCTGTATGGCACTATTCGCCGTCAGCTTGTGCTGGGAGGGAAGTCCGCAATCACACAAGCACAGTTTAATCGCATGGCATCGCGCACACTTCAAGGTAATCACCGATGGAGGGGTCTAGACAATATTCCCGGACGCAGAGGAATGAGCATTCACAGCGCAAAGAATCGCGAGTTCGATCGAGTCGTGATACTGTGGCCATATGAGGCTAGCGGAGATGACCTATTCCGCCGCCGGCTGTTATACAACGCTGTCACTCGGGCGAAGCATGATGTGGTTGTAATTGTCCAAGATGGCAAAGGCGATAGAATTTCCAAAGACAGTGTTCTTTCATTGCTCGCATAGAGCAAGCTAGAATCTGTATTTCGCATAAGCGATCGCGCCGGAAAGCCCGCAAGAGAGGAGGAACGACGAGTGCGGACTTGCAGGGGAGAGCCCGACGGCGAGGCGTTGCGAGCCGGTACGTCCAAACCACTCTCATCAAGCCCGCCGCTCCCAACTGTCCTCTAATTCCGGACAGTTCAACCTACCACCTGCTCCATCCAGTTGTCCGGAAATTCCGGACAAGTGCCCACGCCCCCCTCACCGTACCCCCAACAACTCCTCCTCCCGCTTGTACGGCACCAGGAAGCGTTCCTCGCGTGTGGCCGTTCCTTCTGGATCGTAGTCCACCCGCACACCGATCAGCTG
>JBATND010000084.1:0-2869 GCA_049290175.1 Flavobacteriales bacterium
GCGTTGCAGGCCGAGCACGCGCATCTATCACGGTTGCACGCGCTGCGGCCCGCGCCCATGGCGGCTTGGAAGTTCGCGCGCATGCGTCCCATCAATCTGCCAACGGTACGCATCGCGCAGCTCGCGCGCTTGATCAAGCACTGCGATGGCGGCTTCGACCAGCTGCTGCAAACTGACGATCCGATGGCGTTGCGCGCGTTGCTCGATGTAGAGGCCGATGGGTATTGGCGCGATCACTATGTGTTCGACAAGGCGAGCGATGCGAAGCCGAAGCGATTGGGCACAGCAGGCGCTGATCACATCATCATCAATGCAGTTGTGCCGGCGCTTTTCGCTCTAGGCCGATTGATCGGAAGGCCGGATTACACCGATCGCGCATTGCGACTCCTTGAGCGATTGCCCGCCGAGCGCAACGCCTTGCTCGATGGCTGGGCAGCGCTGGGCCTCACGGCCGATACGGCAGCGCGCGGCCAATCACTCATCGAGCTGAAGAACAGCTACTGCGCCAAGCGCCGTTGCTTGCATTGCGGCATCGGTCAGCAGTTGATGCGGAGCGCGGGTTGATCGTCCGGCCGACGTCCCCGTCCGGCCGACGTCCCGTCGGCCGAACCACCTCGGGCGACGCATGCGTCGCCGCTACGGCGGCTACGCTCATAATCTGGCTATGTGGCCGTCAATCGTCGTTATCCGGCGCCATCTCCGTGAACGAACGGTCACCCTGCTCGTCATCGAAGTAGAACACGCGCATCTGCACGGTGTCGCGCAGCAGGTCGATGCGGCCCATCTCCACACGGCTCACCTTCACGCCCAAGCGCTGGTGCAGATCGGCGTAGAGCTCATCGCGCTTCTCGGGCTTGATCAATTCGATGCGCTCGTAGATGATCTGGCGCATGGCCTCGTGACGCGTGAGCCAGAGATGCTCCAGCACGTATGCCGCTATCAGGATGATCGCATTGGTGAAGATCAGCTCCACCATGCTCACCTTCTTGCCGAAGAGCGCGTTCATCACCGCCAGCGCGATCACCGCCAGCAGGTAGGTCATGTCCTTGATGCTGATCTGCTCGGTACGGTAACGCAGGATGCTGAAGATGGCGAAGAGACCGAAAGCGAAACCGGTGCTCAGCTTCACGCTGCTGAGCAGGCCGCACAGGAAGAAGATGAGGACGTTGAAGAGGAAGTAGGTGAAGAGGAAGTCCTTCTTGCGGTGGATCGGGTAGTAGATCCTGCGGATGAGGATGTACACCACCAGCAGGTTCAGCCCGAATTTGAAAAGGAGTTCCCAGAAGTCGTCGTGGAAGATGTCCCAGCCGAGGAATTTCATGCGGTTCGTTCAGTTGATCATGCGGCGTTGCGCAGCCTTTCGAGCCGCAGCAGCACCTCTTTGAATGCGTTATGCTTCACCGGCTTGCCCAAGGCGAGCATGCCGATGCAATACTTGCTCATGCCGCTGGGCCGCTCGCCCATGGCGCGCACCAATCGCACGAATGGCGAAGTGCGGTCCGCGCGCTCTTGCTTCAGTTCGGCCACTACGATTCCGCCGAGCTCGCCTTCGCCGTTGGGATCGCTGAAGCGCAGGTCGAGGTCCATGGTGAGGCGCTCGGGCCTGTCCTTGGCCACGAAGGTGTAGCGCGTGAAATGGTTCCAAAGCGAAGGAACCAAGGCGCTTGCATCGCGCGCGGCCTCTTGTGCGAAGCGCAATTGATCGCCCACGAGCTGTTCGGGAATCGCATCCACGCGGATGCGCTTCTTGTCCGTGCGGCCGCGACCGGTCTTGCGCTTCACCTCCAGGAAAGCGAGCCCGCTGCCGATGTACTCGCGGAAGCGCACCTTGCTGCGGAACGTGCGCTTGTTGTGGTGGTCGCGGTAGTGCTTCAACTCCGGCGTATCGAAGTAGAGGCTGCGGTAAGCGGTGCCGCGATTTCCGTCCACTTCCAGCAAGCGGTAGTGCGGTACCATCTGTTCCAGCAATTGCGGCAGCGTTGCGGCGGGCAGCACGTACTTGGTATCCACGCGGTCCTGCAGCTTCACGCCGTCCATCTCCTCAAGGGTGATCGGGGCGAAGCGTTGTATGCAGCTAGCGAGTTCCAAGGGCAAGGCTTGCCTACCGACGGCAGGGCGCCAAATCTATGCGGGGCGCCGCGTTGGAGGGCTTGGTGGGGAAAGGGTTCAAGTACCTTCGCCCGCCTTTCGACCAACGCATGGCTGAGCACCACGAGCATACAATCAATTACCGGCGATCGCCCATCAACGAATTGCCCGCTGCCGATCACGAATTGGTGGAGCGCGCCATTGCGGCTGCGGCAAAGGCCTATGCGCCTTACTCGCGCTTCTTAGTGGGGGCAGCGCTGCGCAAGGCCGATGGACAGGTGGTGGAAGGCAACAACCAAGAGAACGCCAGCTTCCCGGCAGGCATCTGCGCCGAGCGTGCTGCCTTGCACTACGCCATGGCGATGGACCCCAAGGCCGTGGTTGATGTGATCGCCGTTGCCGTTCCGCAGGTGAAGGGCGATGCGCCGGTTTCGCCGTGCGGCATTTGCAGGCAAGCGCTGCTGGAGCAGGAATCGCGGCAAGGCGCTCCCTTGCGGATCCTGTTGGCGGCATCGTCCGGATCGGTGATCGAAGTGGCCCGCGCCGCCGACCTGCTCCCGCTGCATTTCGATGCATCGTTCCTGCCGAAGTGAACCTGACGTGGACGATGCCCTATCATGAAGCAGACGTGAATTGAACCACGGATGCACACGGATGGACACGGATTGTTCGCGCACGATGAAATTCACCCGTGCAAATCCGTGTTCATCCGTGGTTCCGCATTTCCTTGAGCGTGGGGTCGTGCTGCACGGAGGATGCTGCCCCGCGAGTCGTTCTGGCG
>JBATND010000085.1:0-3612 GCA_049290175.1 Flavobacteriales bacterium
GCCTCGCTCGACCCGCAATTGAAGAAGCTCGCGCTCACCACCTTCTTCACCGCGCTCGCCTTCAGCGCCGGGCTTATCCTTGTGGCATGATCAAAGCGCGCTGGATCGAACGCACATTGCAACCACGCTTCGAGCTCGGAACCTCGAAAGGTCCGATCAACGCGCGCACCGTCTGGTACCTGATCGCGTGGAACGAAGAGCAACCGCAACTGAAGGGCATCGGCGAGGCCGCGCTCTTCCCCGGTCATAGCAAGGAGTTTCCCGCCGATGTGAAACTGAAGCTCACCGAGCTATGCGAGCGCACCGACAATTGGGCCGAACGCGCCATGACTGATCTGGTGGACGTGCCCAGCGTTCGCTTCGCCGTGGAGCAATGCCTGCGCGACCTCGAAGTCGGCGGCACCAAGACGCTCTTCCCTTCCGACTTCACCCTAGGCAAGCAAGGCATCCCCATCAATGGCCTCGTGTGGATGGGTGACAAAAGCACTATGAAGCAGCGCATCCGCGAGCAGATCGAGAGCGGCTGCACCACGGTGAAGATGAAGATCGGCGCGATAGGCATTGATGATGAGCTCGCGTTATTGCACGCCGTTCGGAAAGAGTACAGCGCAGCTGACATCACCCTGCGCGTGGATGCCAACGGCGCATTAAGCGCGCAACAGGCACCGGAAGTATTGAAGCGACTGGCCGAATTGCAGGTGCATAGCATCGAGCAGCCTGTGGCGCCCGGCCTCTACGAAGTGATGGAGGAGCTTTGCGCCACCACGCCCATTCCCATCGCGTTGGATGAAGACCTCATCGGCCTGAACACGCACGACGCGAAAGCGGACCTGCTCGACCACGTGAAGCCGCAGCACATCGTGATCAAGCCCAGCCTCGTGGGCGGCTGGAACGCCACACGCGAATGGATCGAAATGGCGAAAGCGCGCAGGATCGGCTGGTGGATCACCTCGGCGCTCGAGAGCAGCATCGGCCTCAACGCCATCGCGCAATTCACCGCCACGCTGAACGTGGACACAGCCCAGGGCCTCGGCACCGGGAAAGTGTATGCGAACAACATCCCCTCGCCTTTGCTGGCCGAGCGCGGCTTCCTGCACTATCGCCCCGAAGAAGAGTGGGACCTCTCGTTGCTCGACTGATGGCCGCGCGCTCCCCCTACCCTGCCATCGACCATGCCTTCAAGCGCATCACCGTTGATGGGGTGGATCGTTCGGGTTTCGACTACTACTGCCTAGTGGACAAGCTGCGTGAAAAGCGCGCTACTGAATGGTATAAAGCCATTCACGAAACGTTACTCCCACTCGTTCTTCTGCGCGGAGGTCTTGGCGCGCATACGAGCGGCACCACTGGTCCGCCCAAGTTTTTCCGCATTTCGCGTCGCGACCTGGTGATGAGCGCTCGCCTTACCGGATCCACCTTCAACCTGATGCCCGGCGATCGCGTGCTGCATTGTTTGCCAAGCGAGTTCATTGCAGGCAAGATGATGCTCGTGCGCGCCTTCGCCTTGGGCCTCGACATCCACTTCATCAATCCGCGCGGCAGCGTGCTCGACAACCTGAAAGCGGCCGACCGCTTCCGCTTCACCGCGATGGTGCCGCTGCAACTGCATCGCGCCATACAAGAGAACCGCGCGCGCTTGGAGCGGCAATTCGAGATGATCCTGCTCGGCGGCGGCCCGGTGAGCGATGCGCTGATCGACGACATCCGCACGCTCGATGCGCAAGTGTTCCAGAGCTACGGCAGCACCGAGACCGTGACGCACGTGGCCATCCGCCCGATCAATGGCCCAGCGCCAGAAGATCATTTCACCGCCATTGGCGACTGCCACTTCGCGCGCGACCCGCGCGGTTGCCTGGTGGTGTACACGCCGCACCTCACCACCAAGCAGCACGTCACGAATGATCTCGTGGAGCTCATCGACGACACGCATTTCCGCTGGCTCGGCCGCATCGACAACGTGATCCTGAGCGGTGGCAAGAAGATCTTCCCGGAGCAACTCGAAGCGAAGACCGCGGGCGTGGTCCCTTATCCGCACTACTTCACGCCGGTGCCTGACCCCGTACTCGGCCAAGCCGTGATGCTCGTGCTTGAAACCGAACTTCCGCAGGAACAGGTGCTGCCAGAGGTGATGGAGAAGCTCATGAACTCGCTCCATCCGCACGAGTGGCCGCGGCGCGTGCAGGCGCTGCGCAGGATCCAGCGAACGGAGAGCGGAAAAATGATTCGCGGCTAAGCATGATCTTCCTCTTGATCCTCATTCTCGCATTTGCCGTTTTGCTCGTCGCCTGGCTCGTCCACTGGGTCTGGTGGGAATGCACGCATGATGGCGCGTACGAGCCTCGCTTCTACTATGACAAAGCGTATTGGCGCATCTACGGTTGGCTGCTCGCCAGTTTCATCGCCGCTCTGCTCATCCTTCAAGCCTGTGTATGGCTCGAATGACTCGAGCGCAGCAACTTGCCACCAAACCTGACCGCATGGTAGTCCGTATTGTGAAAATGACATTCGCATTGGAGAATACTGCGCGCTTCCTCGAACTCTTTGAGGATTGGAAGCCACGCATCCGTGCTTTCCCGGGATGCCGCCATTTGGAGCTGCTGCGCGACAACAGCGACCCACGCATCTTCTTCACCTATAGCCATTGGGAGAGTCCGGCCGATCTGGAGCGCTACCGCACCAGCGACGTTTTCAGCGAGGTCTGGCCCACCGTGAAGCCGCTTTTCGCTGCGCCTACCGAAGCCTGGACCGTTGATCGCCTGGAGCACCTGCCGTGAACGGAGCTCCTTTGCACGATCTTCGCCCGGCTCCGCCCCAAATGCACAGCATGACCCGCACCGGCCTCCTATCCTTCGCACTGCTCCTACCCTTCGCCTCCATTGCCCAACGAAGCGCGGATGACCACATTGCCGCCGCCCGCGCTGCCTATGCCATCGACTCCTTGGACATCGCGCTGGCGCATGCCGATAGCGCCATAAAGGCTGATGCCGCGCTGGATGGGGCCCTGAAATTCCGCGGCGACATCAAACAACGGCAGCGCAACTTCCACGGCGCGCTCATGGATTACGCCAAGGCTGAAAAGCAGGACCCTAGCGATGCGCGCCTCTACGTGAGCCGTTCGGCCGTCCACATCACGCAAGGCAATCTGAAAGAAGCCGTGCGCGATTGCGACCGCGCCATCGACCTGGACCCGAAGGACGCCGATGCCTGGTACAACCGTGCATGCGCCGATTACATGGGCCGCAATAACGATGGCGCCATGAAGAGCCTCGAGCGCGCCGTGAAGCTCAAGGGCGATCACTCGGAAGCGCTCTTCCTGCGCGGCGTGGTGCGCGGTGAGCAATTCAAGGAAGAAGCGGGCATCGCCGATCTGGAAGCCGCGCTGAGGCTGAATCCCAATATCCCCGGTGGATGGATGAGCTTGGGCGTGCTGCAATTCGAGAACAAGCAATACGATGCGGCCATTGCCACCTTCACCCGTGTGATCGACACCGACGACCCGGAGAAGCGCACCGCCTACTTCTACCGCGCCGACTGCCACTACGCCAAACGCGACAAGGACGCTGCCTGCCCCGATTTCCGGAAATGCGCCGAGATGGGCGACAAGGACGCGCA
>JBATND010000086.1:0-5200 GCA_049290175.1 Flavobacteriales bacterium
GAACGGACCTCTTCGTGGCCCACTTCAACGCAGCGGCCACGGCGCTCATCGGCAGCACATACTTGGGCGGCAACGGGCACGATGGCATCAACAACTCCAGCACCGTCTCGCACAACTACGGCGATCACTTCCGCGGCGAGATCGCACTCGATGCCATTGGCAATCCGGTGATCGCGACCAGCACGCGCAGTGCCGATATGCCCACCACGCCCGGCGCACCGCAACCCACCATCGGCGGAGGACAGGATGCTTACCTGTGCCGATTGAATCCGGGCCTCACCACCTTGCTATTCGGCACCTACCACGGCGGCACGGCCGATGACAATGGCCTGGGCGTGCAGTTCGATTCGGCCGGGCGCATCTTCCTCACCGGCGGCACTTCCAGCAGCGATCTTCCTGTGCCCGGAGGTCCACTCGATGCTACGCCCAACGGCGGTGTCGATGGCTACGTGGCGCGTTACTCCCCTTCCGGCAACGCCCTGCTCTCCTGCACCTATTTGGGCACCTCCGCATACGACCAATGCTACTTCGTGCAACTGAACACGGCCGATGAAGTATTCGTGGTCGGTCAAACGCACGGTGCCTATCCCGTTACGCCCGGCAAGTACGCCAACCCTGGCAGCGCGCAGTTCGTGCATAAGCTAAGCAATGCGCTCACCACTTCGCTCTGGAGCACTCGCCTAGGCAACGGGGACATCGGGCAGGACCTCAGCCCCACGGCATTCCTCGTGAGCGATTGCGGGCAGATCTACCTGAGTGGATGGGCGGGCAGCACCAACAGCAACGCGGGCAATAGCAGCAGCAGCACCACCGGTTCGCCCATTACGCCCGGCGCATTCCAATCCACGACCACGGGCAGCGATGTGTACTTGATGGTATTGCAGCCGGAAGCCACAGGACTCGCGTACGCCACGTTCTTCGGCGGAAGCAGCTCAGAGCATGTCGATGGCGGCACAAGTCGATTCGACAAGAACGGCACGGTTTACCAAGCGGTGTGCGCGGGTTGCGGATCGCAGGATGACTTCCCCACGACGCCCGGCGCGTGGAGCCAGACCAACGGCAGCAATAATTGCAACCTCGGCGTGTTCAAGTTCGATTTGAGCCCTGCGCAGGCCATCATCGGCATCAACGGCCCTAGCATCATCTGTGCGGGCACCAACGCGCAGTTCACCAACAACAGCATCGGCGGCACCGATTACTTCTGGAACTTCGGCGATGGCAGCGCCACCACAACGGTGCAGGCCCCTGCCCATACCTACACCACGCCCGGCGAGTACACCGTGACCATGGTGCTCAGCGACAACAGCGGCTGCGCGCCCGGCGATACCGCCTCGCTCACCCTCACCGTGCTGCCGCTGCCCGTTGCCGTGGTGGAGCCGGTTGCGCCCATCTGTCCCGGTGGCACGGCTCAATTGAATGCCAGCGGCGGGCTCACCTACAGCTGGTCACCTTCCACAGGATTGAGCGCCACCGACATCGCCGATCCGATCGCATCGCCATCGATCACAACGTTGTATAGCGTCACCGTGAGCGATGCATGCGGCAGCGACAGCGAGCAGGTCACCGTTACGGTCATCGTTCCGCAGTATTCGCTCACGCCGGATACGAGCATCTGCCTCGGCGCCAGCATCACCTTGCAAGCCACTGGCGGCGGCACTTACGAATGGCTCGCGAACGCCACGTTGAGCGCAACAGGCATCGCCAATCCGGTTGCCACGCCCGATACGCTTGAGGTGTACACCGTCACCATCACCACGCCGCAAGGCTGCATCGTTGTCGATTCGGTGACGGTTGATGTGTACAGCGCGCCGCCACAGCCGCAATTGCAGGACACCATCATCTGCTTCGGCACCAGCGCGCAACTGATCGCCACACCAGCCGATTTCTATGCTTGGCAGCCGACTCCGGGCATCAGCACGCTCAACGTGCAATCGCCCTTTGTTTCGCCCACGGTGCCCACCACCTACATCGTGTACCTCGAGAACGCCTGCGGCTCACTCACCGACAGCGCATTCGTTGACATCATCTTCGTTGTGGCAAATGCTTGGCCCGATACGCTCGTTTGCCCCGGCTATCCCGTTCCCTTGGGCGCCTCCGGCGGGATCACGTACGCATGGACGCCAACGGCAGGCCTCAGCAGTGCGAGTATCGCGAATCCAGTTGCAACGCCTGCTGAAAGCACACTCTATCAAGTGGTGGCCTTCGACGCCATCGGTTGCAGCGATACCGCGTTCGCATTCGTTGAGCTACGCCCTTGGCCCGAAGTGCAGGCGGGGCCCGACATGCTCATCGACTACGGAACGGTGGTGCAGCTCACCGCTACAGGCAACGGCACATGGGTGTGGTCGCCCACCAATGGATTAAGCGAGCCCGGCAGCCCTTCGCCTTTCGTGCGGCCCGAAGAGAGCACCACCTATACCGTCACACTCACCGACAGCGTGGGCTGCACCAAGACCGATCAGCTCACCATCATTGTCACCGGCAGCTTGTATGTGCCCAACACCTTCACGCCCGATGGCGATGGCTTCAACGATCTCTTCGGCGCGCTAGGAAAGGATATCGCGGAATTCGAGCTGCTGGTGTTCGATCGCTGGGGCCTGCTGGTTTGGAGCACGGATCAGCTCGATGGCCGCTGGGATGGCAGCTATGGCGGATCGCCTGCGGCTATCGACACCTATGTCTGGAAGGTGAAGGCTACCGAACGCAGCGGACGCAGGCGCGAGGCCATCGGACACGTGAATCTGTTGCGCTGATCAGCGCGCGAAGGCACCGCGCGGCATGCCAAGCCATTCCAGCGCAGCACCGCTCATCAGCATCTCCTTCACAGCGTGATCATAGGGCATGCTCTTAATCAGCTCGCCGGGCACCAATTCGCCCAAGGGGAACGGATAGTCGGTGCCCATGGCCACACGGTTGGCGCCGAAGAGATCAACCACATGCCGCAGCACCGCAGGGTCATGAACCAGCGCATCGATCCAGAAGCGACCCATGTATTCGCGCGGGTTCACGTTGTTGTCCACCGCGCAGAGGTCCGGACGCATGATGAAGCCATGCTCGATGCGGCCCAACGTGGCGGGGAAGGATCCGCCGCCGTGCGCGAAGGCGACGCGTAGTTTCGGGAGCTTCTCAAATAGCCCGCTGAAGATCATGCTCACGATGGCAGTGGTGGTCTCCACCGGCATGCCCACCAGCCAGGGCATCCAGTACTTGTCCATGCGATCGGCGCCCATCATGTCCCAGGGATGCACGAAAACGGCCATGCCTAATTCTTGGCAGGCCTCGAAAACTTGGAGCAGGCGCGGTTCTCCGAGGTTCATGCCGTTGATGTGCGTGCCGATCTGGATGCCGACAAGGCCGATCGACTTGCAGCGCTCCAATTCCTTGATGGCGAGTTCCGGCTCTTGCATGGGCACGGTGCCCAGGCCCACGAAGCGCTGCGGCCACTTCTGCACGATGCCCGCGATATGGTCGTTGAGGAACATCGAGAGGTCGAGCGTGTCGTGCGGCTTGGCCCAGTAACTGAACATCACAGGCACGGTGCTGAGCACTTGCACATGCACATGCTGCGCATCGCATTCGGCCAAGCGCGTTGCGGGGTCCCAGCAATTGGCCTGCACCTCACGGAAGAACTTGTCGTCCATCATCATGCGCGCGCAGCCGGGCCTATGATGATCCAAGTGGATGAAGCCGCGGTAGCCGTAGCGTGCGCCGAAATCCGGGATATTCTCCGGAAGGATGTGCGTGTGGATGTCGATGGAGAAGAGCTCCGCCATGTCAGGAATCACACGAAGCGCGGATCGGTCTCCATCACATGGCCGCATTGCTTGCAGGTGCGCAGGTCAACGCTGGCGTAGAACTCGCGGAAGCGCGGCAGGAAATCCTTCTCGATGTTGTGCAACACGAAACGGTACTCGTGCAGGCGATTGTTGCACTGCTCGCAGTACCACTGCAGGCCGTCGAGCATCTCGCGGTCGTCGCGCTTCACCTCGATCACCAGACCAACCGTATTCGGCCCGCGGCGCGGCTGGTGCGGCACGTTGGCGGGCAGCAGGAACATCTCGCCCTGCTTGATGGGGATGGTGACTGCCTTGCCGTCCTCTTGGATGCCCACTTCGATGTCGCCCTCCAGTTGGTAGAAGAGTTCTTCGGTCTCATTGAAGTGATAGTCCTTACGGGCGTTGGGGCCACCAACGATCATCACGATGTAGTCGCCGGCATCGGCGTACAGATTCTTGTTGCCGACAGGGGGCTTCAGCAGGTCGCGGTTATCGGCGATCCATTGCTGCAGGTTGAAGGGGCGACGGATTGGCATGGGCGTGGGCGTGGTATTGCCGCCGCAATGTAGCGGAGGCAGCCAACGCACGATGCGATGGGCCTGGCGAAGAGCGGGCGGTTGGGCCGTCAGTGCTTGACGGAACGGCCGGCTTGCAGCAGGGCAGCGCCATTGGCGCGCATCATGCCTGCCGTGTACTGCTGGTCCTGCACGAAGGCCAGCACTTGGCGGTTCCACTTCACCATGGCAAAGGGGAAATCGAGCACATCGGTATCGGCGCCCTCGTACTTCTCTGCGCGCAGCATGCTCATCTCCATCTCAATGGGAACGAGGTTCTCCAGTTCCGCGGGCACTTTGCCGCGCGTATCAACCAGCATGCGCTTGGGCAGGAAACCTTCTTTCTGGAACACGATGGCGAACTCCTTCTGAAGGCCGAGCCCGAGTCCGAAGCGGCCACTCTTATCGGTTAGCTGCGTCGCCACGATTTCATTTCCCTCATATACCACCACTTCGCAGCCGGCCAGCTTCTTGTCGCCATCGCTGATACGCCCAGTGACCTCAAGCACACGGGAGTCGGTAGGCTGGGCCATGGCGCAGGTGCCCAAGAGCACCACCAGCAGGGAGAACAGGTGTTTCATGGGGGCCTTGTACCCCCTTGCGTACCCGGTGGTTACGGCAGGCCGGAATGCAGCGGGGCGGACCTTCCGGCCCGCCCCGCATTGGTTCCAGATTCAATCCGATCAGCGCACCACCATGCGCAGGGTGGCTGCTTGGCTTTCGCTGGTGAGGCGCACGGTATAAGTGCCAGCGGCGAGCTTGCCCGCGAGGCCGAATACATGCGGTTGGCCTTTGACCAATGTCACGCGTTCATCATGGGCGATACGGCCGCCCAAGTCGAGCACTGTTACCTGCACCAGGCCATCAACC
>JBATND010000087.1:0-16284 GCA_049290175.1 Flavobacteriales bacterium
GCCAAATGGGCAACATGAAATTGACGTTGAAGATCTGGCGCCAGAACGGGCCGAACGATAAAGGCCGCATGGAGAACTACCCCGTGAATGACGTGTCCGAGGACATGTCGTTCCTGGAGATGCTCGACGTGCTGAACGACCAGCTCGTGCGCGAAGGCAAGGACCCCATCGCCTTCGATCACGATTGCCGCGAAGGCATCTGCGGCATGTGCAGCCTCTTCATCAATGGTGAAGCGCACGGTCCGGGCCGCGGCATCACCACCTGCCAGTTGCACATGCGCAAATTCAAGGACGGCGACACCATCTATGTGGAGCCTTGGCGCAGCGCGGCCTTCCCCGTGATCAAGGATCTCGCGACCAACCGCAGCGCCTTCGATCGCATCCAAGCGGCCGGCGGCTTCGTGAGCGTGAATACCAGCGGCAACCTCGTTGACGGCAACGCGGTGCCCATCCCGAAGGACGATGCCGACAAGGCCTTCGATGCAGCCACCTGCATCGGTTGCGGTGCCTGCGTGGCCACTTGCCCGAATGGATCAGCCATGCTCTTCACCGCAGCGAAAGTCTCGCAGTTGGCATTGTTGCCGCAGGGTCGTCCTGAAGCGAAGCGCCGCGCGCTCGCCATGGTGGAGCAGATGGACAAGGAGGGTTTCGGCAACTGCAGCAACACCGGCGCTTGCGAAGTGGAATGCCCTAAGGGCATCAGCTTGGAGCACATCGCGCGATTGAACCGGGAGTACTTGGCGGCGAGCGTGACGAAGGAGTGAATACCTCCCATCCTCGCTGAGCAATCTACCCCATGTCGGCACCACCATTTTTGTGGTGATGAGTTCGCCGTGCGGCTGAGCGGCCAAGTGAAGCGAAGAGCGTTAGCGTAGTTTTGCTCGACCAATCGCTGAACGATGAAAGGTGTGACCGTCCTCTACGATGAATCCCGCAAGAAGCGGCTCGTGCAAATCGACATGGAAGTTGTAGAGCGCAAGCGGGAGGAACTGGAAGAGATGCTCGATCTTCTGGTGGCGGAAAGCCGCAAGGATGATGAGATGGTTCCTTGGGAGAAGGCGAAGGGCATGCTCAAGAAAGCTGGCAAGCTCTGATGTACGAGCTGTTCATCAGTCGTCAGGCGATCAAGGATATCGAGCGTCTGCCGAAAGGCGCGGTTCCCAAGGTCACGAAGGCCATTGAAGGGTTGCGCATCGAGCCGAGGCCCTCTGGTTGCAAGAAGTTGAAAGGGCAACACGAGTATCTGTGGCGTATTCGTGTGGGTAATTACAGGATCATCTACGATATCAAGGACAAGGTCAGAGTTGTTGAAGTCAGAGAGGTTGGTGACCGTAAGGATGTGTATCGTTGAACATCCTCCGCGACCGACTTCGCATAGTGCATGACCCGCCTGCATAGCAAACTCCTCCACGTCGGCACCACCATCTTCATGTGGAAGCGCAAGCTGGGGCAGGATTGAAGCGACCTTCTTGTGTGGCACTTCGCCCGCTTGAGCGCATTGTCTTTGGCCTGCAATCGAGTCGAACAGAAGTCCAGTGCCATTCCGCCCGAAAACGACGAACGGGCCTCGGCTTGCGCCTCGACCCGTCCGTCCCCCTTTGGTCCCCTAACCCCGGACCATAGCGGTGGATGCTATTTGCTCAGCACCTTGAACTCGGTGCGTCGGTTGTTCTGGTGCTGTTCTTCGCTGCACTTCTCGCACACGCAGGTCTCGCTGGGCTTGCTCTCGCCGTAGCCTTTGCTCACCAAGCGGCCTTTCTCGATGCCTTGACTGATCAGGTAATCCACGGCGCTCTTCGCACGCTTCTCCGATAGGCTCATGTTGTAGGCATCCTTGCCTCGGCAATCGGTGTGGCTGCTCAGCTCGATGCGCACGGTCGGGTTGTCGCGCAGGGTCTGCACCAGCTTGTCAAGCTCCACAGCGGCGTCGGACCTGATGTTCCACTTGTTGTAGTCGTAGAAGATGTTGTCGAGGCGCACCACCTGGTTCACCTCCAGCGGATACAGGCGGAAGTCGGTGCGGATGATCGGGCTTGTTGCGGTGCGCGTGCTGATGCGCGCGCTCTGCTTGAAGAAGTTCTCCTTGTCCGCTTGCAGCTTGTAATCGGTCTCTTTCAGGAGCGGGAAGCTGTAGGTGCCACTGGCATCGGTGGTATGGCGCGCCACTTCATTTCCTTGCGCATCGGTGAGCACCACGGTGGCGCCTTCCAGCGGCGCACCGGTATTGCCATTGAAGACGGTGCCCTCGGCCAGGTAGTCGTACTTCTCCATCTCGATCACGATCTCCTCCAGCGGATCATCGTTGGTGGCCACGGGCATTTCAGCCTGGTTGTAGCCCGTGGCGTTGGCGGCCAGCAGGTAGCGCTCACGGTACTCGGCGTCGATGGTGAACTTGCCTCCGGGCAGCATCTGCACGTTCGCGTTGCGCACGGTCTCGCCCTTGCCATCCTTCACGGTGATGCTCGCTGTTTCGATCGGCTCCTTGGTGGCCTTGTCGATCACGCGGCCGGCCAAGCGCATCTGCTGCGGACGGATGGTGCAGCCGTAGATGTCGTCGCTGCCTTGCCCACCGGGGCGGTCACTCACGAAGAAGCCCGTGCTGTCGTTGATCAGGATCAAGCCGAAATCGTTGTGGCGCGTGCTCATGGGGTAGCCCAGGTTGAACACATTGCCCGGACCGCTGGTGCCGATGCGCGTGAAGAAAATGTCGTAGCCGCCGAGGCCGGCGTGGCCGTTGCTGGCGAAGTAGAGCGTGCCGTTGCCGGCCATGAACGGATGCATCTCGTCGCCCGGTGTGTTCACCTTGGGGCCGAGGTTCTCGGGCACGCCCCATTGGTTGCCCAGGTTGCGGCACATCCAGATGTCAACGCCGCCCTCGCCGCCCGGACGATCACTGGCGAAGTAGAGCGTGCGGCCATCGGGACTCACGCACGGATGGCCCAAGTTGTACTCGGGGTCGTTGTGGTCGAAGGGGATGATATTGCCCCATTCCTCTTGCCCGAATTCGCCCTTCACGATGTCGGCGAAGTAGATGCCCAGGTTCAATTCGCCGCGCTTGCTCTTCTGCACCGTGCCGTACCACACGTTGTTGCGGGTGAAGTACACGCGCTTCGCAAGGGAATCGAAGCTCACCGTGCCATCGTGCCAGCGACTGTTGATCTGCTGGCGCATCACCAGCGGGTTCTCGGCGGTCTCGCCCTTGAGCTCGGCGCTGTGCAGGTTCAAGAAGGGCTCATCGTCCCATGCATAGCTGCGGCGGCCACCGGTGCCTTCGCCGCGCGCGCTGCTGAAGAGCAGGTATTCGCCCATCACGCTCATGCCCAAATCGGCCTGTGGACTGTTGATCGGCACCTTGCGGATGGTGGCGCTCGTACTGTCGCGCTGAAGGCGGTAGAAGAGGTCGGGCGTGCGCATGTAGCCCTTCACGCGGGCATCATCGGGCCGCTCCTTCGCATAGATCTGGTACTGCTCCAGCGCCTCGTTGTATTTGCCGCTGGCACGTAGCGCGTCGCCGAATCCGCGCACATCGTCCATGGTGCGGCCCGGTGCGATCATCAATCGCCGGTAAGCCCCTTCGGCCCCTGCGGTGTTGCCGGTCTTCTGATAGGCTTTGGCGAGCTTCCTGAGCGAAGCCGCGTCGCTCTTGCCCTTGGCATCGAGGTTCTCATAGATGTCGATCACCTTGCCGTAATCGAACACATCGGTGTAGCGGTCGGCCATGCGCTGCTGCAGTTTCTGCGCGGAGGCAGCGGTAACGAGCAGCAGAGCGGCCAGCGCGGCCAGCGGTCGGATGCGGTGCATGCGTTGGCTCATGATCAGAAGTAACGGGGTGAACGGACGCCCTTGAGCGGCTTGCCCAGGTTGAGGCCCAGCATGATCTCGTGGCTGCCACCGCTGTAGTTGCGCAGGGGCGATAGCGTGAAATCATACGAGTAGCCCACCGTGAGGTCGTCGGTGAGATGGTATTGCGCCAAGGCGCCCACGGCATCGGTGTGGCGGTACATGGCGCCCAGCCAGAATTTCTCGAAGAAGAGGAAGTTCGCGCTGAGGTCGAAGCTCATGGGAGCGCCTTGCACGGCCTTCAGCAGGAAGGTGGGTTTGAACTTGTGGTAAAGCCCGATGTCGAACACGTAGCCGCCCGAGAGGAAGTAGTGCGGGCGCTGGCCCGGCTGGCTCACGAAGGCGAGCGAATCGGTCTGGAAGAACTCGGTGCGCAGCAGCTTCGGCGTGCTGAGGCCGATGAAGTGCCGATCGCTGTACCACATGAGGCCGAAGCCGAATTGCGGATCGAGCTTGGTGTTCACGTTGGCTTGGAAGACTTGATCGCCGGGCGTGTGCGGATTGAGTTCGGCGAACTTCCCTTGGAAGAGGTTGAGGCCGCCCTTGAGGCCGAAGGCCAGCGTGCTATTGCCCAGGAACATGCGGTAGGCCGCATCCACCATGAAGCCGTATTGCGTCACCGGTCCGTGCGCATCGCGCATGATGGTGCCGCCCAGCGCGAAGCTCTCGTTGAATACGGGGCCGTGCGCCGTGAGCGTCTGCGTGGTGGGCGCACCCTCGAAGCCCACCCATTGATGGCGCGTGAGGGCCTTCAGGCTGAGCCGATCGTGGCTGCCGGCATAAGCAGGGTTCAGCGCCAGCATGTTGAACATGTACTGGGTGAACTGCGGATCCTGCTGTGCCAGCAGCGCAGTGCCTAGGAGCATCCCCAGCGCGCTGCCGATCCATCGGTTGGCCATTTTCATCTTCATGTGGTGATCTGTTGAGGCCGATCAGGATCGGCCCGGACATGGGCTTGTGTTAGCGGCGCAGGTAGATGAATCCGGTGAAGGGGTCCTTTCCATTGCCAGCTTCGAGGATGTAGTAGTAGGTGCCTTCGGGCAATCCCTCCTTGAATGCCGACCCGAATTGGCTCGTGCCATCCCACTGGTTGTTGTAAGGCGTCGCTTCGTACACCTTGTTGCCCCAGCGGTTGAACACCACGAACTTGTTGTCCGGGTAGTACTCGATGTTGGTGATCACGAACACATCGTTGGTGCCGTCACCGTTCGGCGAGAAGGCATCGGGGATCACGATGGTCTCGCAATCCTTGATCAGTACCGTCATGGTGTCGGTGGTGGTGCCGCAGTCGCCGTTGCTCACCGTCCACACGAACACGTTGCTGCCCAGCGCCAAGCCGGTAACGATCGTCGAGGGATCACCGGGCTGCGCGATGGTGCCACTGCCCGCGATGCGGGACCAGAAGCCCGTTGCGGTGCTTGTGGCAGCCGCTGCGTTCAGTGCGGTGCTGGTGGTGTTCTGGCAGAAGTCCTGATCGGGTCCTGCATCGGCGGGCGGCACGGTGTGGTCGTACACCATCAAGGTCACTTGGTCGTTGCTGCTGCCGCAGGGTCCGTTATCCACGGTCCACTGGAACACGTTGGCACCGAGGCCGAGGTTGGTAATCTCGGAGAACGGATTGCTTGCTTGGGCAATCGTGCCTTGGCCGCTCACCAGGGTCCATGTGCCCGTTGCGGGCGCTGCGGCACTGCTGGCGAACATGGTCACCGGGCTGCCGACCGGCGAGCAGAACGATTGATCCGGACCTGCAGCCGCATTGGCCGCATTGCCATCGAACACCTGGATGGTCACCTCATCGGTGGTGGTGCCGCATGGCCCGTTGGCCACTACCCATTGCAGCACGTAGGTGCCAACGGCGAGGCCGCTGAGCGTGGCGTTCGGGTTGTTGGCGTTGCTGATGTTGGCCGAGCCGCTGGCGAATACCCATGTGCCTACAGCCGGTGCGCTCACTGCGCTGCCTTGCAGGGTAACGCTGCTGGCAGGCGTGCAGATCTGCTGGTCAGGGCCTGCATTGGACGCGGCGAGATTGCCATCGAAGACCACGATGGTCACTTCATCCTGCGTGGTGCCGCACGGTCCGTTGGTGATGGTCCAGCGGAAGGTGTTGGTGCCGATGGAGAGTCCGCTCACACCGGTGTTGGGGTTGCTCGCATCGGCGAAGGCACCCGTGCCGGCGATCACTGTCCACAGGCCCGTGCCGGGGAAGGTGACGCTGTTGCCAGCAAGCGTGGTGCTGGTCTGCGGCGTGCAGAGTTCTTGGTCGGGACCGGCGTTCGCAGCGGGTTGATCAGCATCGTAGATGAACACGCTCATCTGGTCGCTGCTGCTGCCGCAAGGACCATTGTCGATGCTCCAAGTGAAGTCGTGCTGGCCCACAGTCAGGCCGCTCACTTCGCTGGTCGGATCATTCGCATCGGCGATGATGGCTGTTGCGCTCGTAGTGCTCCAAGAGCCCGTGCCAGGGAACACCGGATCATTGCCCGTCAGGTTCGTGGTGCTGGTGGGCGAGCAGAAGCTCTGATCGCCTCCGGTTTGTGCCGGTGCAGCATTCGGATCGAAGATGTCCACTTGCACGGTGTCGCGGCTCGGCGGTCCGAATCCGCAGAACCCGTTGTAGATCTCCCACACGAATTGGTAGCTGCCCACGCCCAGGCCGGTGATCGCCGTTGCAGCATCGTTCGGCGAAACAATCGTGGCGGGCGCGCCGAGCACTTGTGTCCAGGTGCCTACGCCGGGGATCTCAGGAACATTGCCCGCCATGGTGGTGTTGTCGTCGCCGCACAGCTCTTGGTCCGGACCCGCATCGGCCAGCGGCGCGTTCGGGTTATAGACGCGCACTTCAACCGTATCGGTGAGGATCCCGTTGTTGGGGCAGGGGTCCCACTCCAAGGTCCACACGAACACGTTGGTGCCTTGCGAAAGGCCTGAGATCGCGGAGTTCGGATTGTTCGGTTCGGCGATGATGCCGGTGCCTGCGATCAAGGTCCACGTGCCTTGTGCGGGTGCAGGCGGCTGCTCGCCAAGCAGGCTGTCGATGGCTGTGAGGGGCAAGCAGATCTCGATGTCCGGTCCGGCGTTCGCTGCTGCCGTGGTGTCATCGTAGAGCACGATAGACACCTCATCCAAGCTGCTTCCGCAAGGGCCGTTGTAAACGCTCCACTGGTAGGTGTTCACGCCGATGGCGATTTGCTCGATGAGCGTGAGCGGATCGTTCGGGTTCACCGGAGTACCAGCGCCTGCGAGCACGCTCCATGTGCCTTGCGCGGGGAAAATCAAGGAGCTGCCTGCCATGAACACGCTGTCCTGCGGTACGCAGAGTTCCTGGTCGAGGCCAGCATTGGCGAGCGGGTTGTTCGGGTCGAAGACGAACACGCTCATCTCGTCGCTGGTGGTCACGCACACGCCACTGGTGATGGTCCAGCGCAGGCGCGTCTCACCCACTTCGAGGCCCGTGACAGTGGTTATCGGCGATGCCGGATCGGCGATGTTGCCGGGGCCTGCCACAATGGTCCATTCGCCCACTGCGGCACCTACAGGCTCGTTACCGGAAATGGTCACCTCATCATCGGGGAAGCAGAGTTCCTGATCGGGTCCTGCATCTGCCGCCGGTGCCTGCGCATCGAATAGCACGATGGTGACCACATCGTTGGTGAGGCCATTGGGGCAGCTGCCGTTATAGACCTCCCACTGGAATTCATTCACCCCGAGGCCGAGGTTGGTGATCTCCGTGTTCGGGTCGTTGGCATCGGCGATGTCGCCGCTGCCGCTGATCACGGTCCATGTCCCGACAGCGGGGAAGATGATCGCGCTGCCCGCCATGGTGGCGCTGGTGAGCGGCGTACACACCTGCTGGTCGGGGCCAGCGTTCGCGTCGAGGTTGTTCTCGTCATACACGCGGATCACCACGATGTCGGTGGTGTTGCTCGGGTCGCAAGGGCCGTTGAATACGTTCCACTCGAAGATGTGCTCGCCCACTTCGAGGCCGATCACGGCGGTCACCGGGTCGTTCGGGCTCAGGATGGTGCCCGTGCTGCTCACCACGCTCCATGTCCCAACAGCAGGGAAGATGATCGCACTGCCTTGCATGTTGGTGGCCGTGGCAGAGCCGGTTGGCGTGCAGAGTTCTTGGTCCGGACCAGCATCGGCTACCGGGTTGTTCTCATCATACAAGGTGATGATGAGCTGATCGCTGGTAAGTCCGTTCGGGCACGCACCGTTGTCAACGGTCCACTCGCAAACGTTCACGCCTACGCCGAGGTTGGTGATAGTGGTATTGGGGTCGTTCACATTGGTGAAGATGCCCTGGCCTTGCACCAAGGTCCATGTGCCGATAGCGGGGAAGGTGACCGCGCTGGCACTTAGTTGCGCGGAGGTGCCTTCGCTGGTGCAGAGGTTCTGATCAGGGCCTGCATTCGCGCTCGGGTTGGTCTCATCGAAGATCTCGATCAGCACTTGATCGGTGGTGATGCCGCTCGCGCATGGCCCGTTGTCAACGATCCATTGGAATACGCTGGCGCCGATCTCCAAGTCGAATACCTGCGTGGTGGGGCTGTTCGGATTGGCAATGGTGCCCGTGCCGCTCACCAAGGTCCACGTGCCAACGGCAGGTAAGGTGATGGAGCTGCCCTGCAAGAAGGTGCTGGTGACATTCGGTGTGCAGAGCTCCTGATCCGGACCGGCATCGGCCTCGGGGTTCTCGTCGAGGAACACGAAGATGCTCACCAAGTCGCTGCTGCCGCTGGTCTCGCAAGGACCGTTGTCGAAGATCCACTGGAAGATGTTCTCGCCCACGGCGAGGTTCGTCACCAGCGTGTTGGGGTCGTTCGGGTCGGCGATATCGCCCTGACCGCTGATCAACGACCATGTGCCGATGGCCGGAACGATGGCGGCATTGCCTTGCAGGTTGGTGCTGGTCTGCGGCGTGCAGAGTTCTTGGTCGGGGCCGGCGTTCGCGGGCGGATGATTCAGCTCGAAGAGGAAGATGGTCACTTCATCCTGCGTGATGCCATTGGGGCAGGGGCCGTTGCTGATGGTCCAGCGGAACACGTTGATGCCCACGCCGAGGTTCGTCACGGTGGTGATCGGCGAAGTGGGATCGGTGATGGAGCCTTGCCCGCTCACCAAGGTCCATTCGCCCGTGGCGGGGAAGGTGAGCGCGTTGCCGATGAGCGTGGTCACGTTCGTCGGCGTGCAGAACTCTTGATCGGGACCAGCATCGGCATCGGGCTGCTGGTCGTCGAATACGAAGATGCTCACCACATCAACCGTGGGCGAATTGCACGGGCCATTGAACACCGTCCACTGGAACACGTTCTCGCCAACAGCCAGATTGGTGATGCCCGTGGTGGGAGAGCCGGGGCTGGTGATGTCGCCTTGGCCGCTGATCAAGGTCCACAGACCCGTAGCGGGGAAGATCAAGCTGCTGCCGGCCATGGTGGTGCTGGTCTGCGGCAGGCAGAGCTCTTGGTCCGGACCAGCGTTCGCCACCGGGTTGTTCGCGTCGTACACGCGCACCGCCATTTGGTCGTTGGTGGTGCCGCAAGGGCCGTTGCTGATCTCCCATTGGAAGATGTGCTCACCCACGGGCAGTCCGGTAACGGTGGTGTTCTGATCACTCGGATCGGTGATGGTGCCGAAGCCGCTCACTTGGAACCAGAAGCCTTCAGCAGGGAAGATCACGCTGTTGCCGCCGAGCGTCACTTCGCTCTCCGGCGTGCAGATCTCGATGTCGTCGCCAGCATCGGCAGGCGGCTGCTGATCGTCGTACACGAAGATGCTCACGAGGTCGGAGGTGAGCGGGTTGTTGCACGGCCCGTTGCTCACGGTCCAGCGGAACACGTTCTCGCCAACGGCCAAGCCGATCACGAAGCTGTTCGGGTTGCTCGGATTGGTTGGCGTGCCGCTGCCGCTCACCAACGTCCATGTGCCGGTTGCGGGGCTGATCAGGTTGCTGCCTTGCAGCGTTGTGGTGGTAGCCGGCAAGCAGAGTTGCTGATCGTTGCCCGCATTCGCGATCGGATTCAGCGCGCTGAACACGCGGATCACCATTTCATCGCTGGTGGTGGCGCAATTGCCGTTCACGATGGTCCATGCGTAGGTGTGCGTGCCAACGGGCAGGTTGGTGATCGTGGTGTTCGGGTTGTTCACATCCGTCACGGTTCCGCCAGCGCCACCGGTCAGTGTCCACGTTCCGACCGCAACACCAACAGGGCTGTTGGCGGCCATGCTCACGCTATTGGTGGGCGTACACACATCGATGTCCGGACCAGCGTTCGCTGCGGGTGCATCGTTGTCGAACACGAATACCGTGACCTGATCGGTGGTGATCGGGCTGGGGCAAGCGCCATTGTTCACCTGCCACTGGAACACATTCGCGCCGATGCTCAAGCCGCTCACGCCCGTGCTGGGGCTGCTGGGGTTGGCAATGGTGCCGCTGCCGCTCACCAAGGTCCATTGGCCCACTGCGGGGAAGATCAAGTTGCTGCCGGTGAGCGTGGTGCTCGTGGTGGGCGTGCACAGCTGCTGGTCCGCACCTGCATTCGCGACTGGGTTGTTCGGATCGTACACATAGATGTCGACCAGATCCGATGTGATGCCGCACGCGCCATTGTCGATGCTCCAGCGATACGTGTTCAAGCCAATACTCATGCCCGTGACCGTTGCCGTGGGGCTGTTGTTATTGCTGAAGTTGCCCGTGCCCGCAACAACGCTCCAGCTCGCGGTGGCTACACCAGTGGGCGCATTGGCCGCCATCACCACACTGCTGCTCGTGCCGCACACGCTCTGATCGGGCCCTGCATCAGCGGCCTGTGCATCACCGTCGGCCAGCGTAATGCTCATGCTGCTGCTGGTCACGCCGTTCGGGCACACGCCATTGTTCACCGTCCAGGTGAATTGGCTCACGCCTACTTGCAATCCTGTGATTGCCGTTGTGGGGCTGTTGGGGCTAACGATCGTGGCCGCTGGTCCGCCGCTCTGCGACCAAGTGCCTTGCGCGGGGAAGGTGACCGCGCTGCCCGCCATGGTGGTGCTGGTGATCGGTGTGCAGAAGGATTGATCGGGGCCAGCGCTCGCGTTCGGGTTGTTCGGGTCGTAGATGAAGATGCTCATCTGATCCGTGGTCACGCCGCTGCACGGGCCATTGGTCACCGTCCACTGGAAGATGCTCTGGCCCACTTGCAGGCCGGTTACCGTTGTGGTGGGGCTGCCCGGATCGGCGATCACGCCCGTGCCGCTCACCAAGGTCCATTGCCCGGTAGCGGGGCTGATGAGGTTGCTGCCCGCCATGGTCACCGTGCCATCGGTTGTGCAGAGCGAGATGTCCGGACCAGCGTCTGCTGCAGGGTTGAAGAAGTCGAACACGCGCACCGTCATGTTGTCGGTGGTGATGCCGCTCGGGCAGGGGCCGTTGTCAACCGTCCAGCTGAACACGTAGGTGCCCACCGTGAGGTTGCTCACCTGCGTGGTTGGGCTGTTCGCATCGGCGAATGTTGCCCCGGGCGGGCCGCTCACCACGCTCCATGCTCCAACCGCAGGGAAGGTGACCGCACTGCCCGCCATGAATACCACGTTGGGCGCAACCGGCACGCAGATCTCCTGATCCGGGCCTGCGTTCGCGACAGGGTTGTTCGGGTCGTAGTTCAGGATCACCACATCGTCGTTGCTGCTTCCGCAGGGACCGTTGCTGATGGTCCAGCGCAGCGTTACACTGCCCGTGCCCAAGCCCGTTATCGCGGTGGTGGCGCTATTCGGATTGCTGATGGTGGCGGTGCCGCTCACCACGCTCCATGTGCCAACGGCAGGTGCGCTCACGGCATTGGCGGCCATCACGGTGCTGCTGGCGCCGCAAAGCGATTGGTCAGGTCCGGCATCGGCCGTTGCAACAGCGGGGTCGAAGAGCGTGATGGTAACCGTGCTCGACGTGGTGGCGCCGGGGCATGGGCCATTCACGATGGTCCACCGGTAAACGTTCGTGCCGATCGCCATGCCCGTTACCGTGGTGGTTGGGCTGTTGGCATTGGCGAATACTCCTTGACCGCTCACCAGCGTCCATGTGCCGATCGCAGGTGCCGTTGCTGCGTTGGCGGCGAGCGTCACGCTTGCAACAGGCGCGCACAGGTTCTGGTTGGGGCCAGCGTTCGCAACGGGTGCGTTACGGTCGTACACGCGGATCACCACATCGTCCGTGGAGGTCGGCGGAATGCAAGGGCCATTGTTCACCGTCCAACGGAAGGTGTGCGTGCCAACGCCGAGGTTGGTGATGGTGGTGGTGGGGCTCGAAGGCGTGGTGATCACCGCACCCGCCGGACCGCTGACGATGCTCCAAGCGCCGGTAGCAGGTGCGGTGGCAGCGCTCGCCGCCATGGTGGCGCTCGCTAACCCGGTTCCGTTCACCGTGCAGAGCTCCTGATCAGGTCCGGCGTTCGCCGCAGGCGTATCCGGGTTGAAGCGCGTGATGGTGACCTGCGAAGTGGTGATGCCGTTGGCGCAAGGACCATTGCTCAAGGTCCACTGGAACACGTTGTTGCCGAAAGAGAGGCCGCTCACGCCCGTGGTGGGGCTGTTGGCATTGGCGAAGGTGCCCGTGCCGCTGATCACGCTCCATGTACCGGTGGCGGGCGCCAAGGGCGAATTGCCTGCGAGCGTGGTGCTGCTGCTGCACACCTGCTGGTTGGGTCCGGCATTCGCATTCGGGCTGGCCGGATTGAAGACCACCACGTTCACTTCATCCTGCGTGGTGGGCGGCAGGCAGGGGCCGTTGCTGATGGTCCATCGGAAGGTGTTCACCCCAATGCTCAATCCGCTCACCGTGGTGGTCGGGTTCGCCGCTGTGCCGAATGTTCCGGTTCCGGCAACCACCGTCCATTGGCCCGTTGCGGGGGCTATCAAGCTGTTGCCGGTGAGCGTAGTGTTCAACGTTGGCGCGCACAGTTGCTGATCAGCACCTGCATTCGCCGCGGCTTGCAGGTTGCTGAACACGAACACGGTCACTTGGCTGTTCGTGGGCGCGCCGCAAGGGCCGTTGTTTATGGTCCAGCGGAACACATTGGCGCCAACGCTCAAACCACTCACTTGAGTGGTTGGGCTGTTGGCATTGGCGAACGTGCCTGTGCCGCTCACCAAAGTCCATTGGCCCGTGGCGGGTGCAGTTGCAGTGTTCGCGGCCAAGTTGGTGCTGGTGCTCGGCAAGCACAGGTTCTGGTTGGGCCCAGCGTTCGCAGCGGCCTGTGCCGGGTTGAAGCTCGTGACCACCACATCGTCCGTTGTGGTGCCGCAGGTGCCGTAGTTCACCGACCAGCGGAACGTGTTGGTGCCGGTGCTCAAGCCGCTCACCGTGGTGGTGGGGCTGTTCGCATTAGCGAAGGTGCCTGTGCCGTTCACCACGCTCCATGCGCCTACCACCGGCCACGGCAACTGGCCCGCCAGTGTTGCGGTTGTGCCGCACACGCTCTGGTCCGGACCGGCATTCGCTGGGGTCGATGGCGGCGTTACCTGTATGGCGAAGCCGAAGTTGTTCAGGCCCACCAGCGGACAAGCATTGTCCTGCACCGTTACCGAGAAGAGGTTCGGGCCGATGTCGGCATTCGTTGGTGTCCAGCAGAATGTTCCTACTGGCAATGGCCCAGCCGTGGTGGTGAAGGTGGCCCCCGGAATACCATTGTTCCAGTTCATGGTCACCGTTTGGCCCGCATCGGCATCGCTGCTGTTCACCGTGAAGCAGAAGGGCACGCCCGCGCACACTTCATAGGTGTATGTGCCGGTGCCATTCACGCCGCTGGCCTGCGGCAGGTTGTTGCTGCACGCGATGATCGCGAACTGCACATCGCGGATCTGTTCGCCGATCTGCACGCCATTGCGCCATTCGCGCACCAGCACGCTCACCACCGCGAATTGCTGGATGCTCGGCGTGAAGGTGATGGTGCCTGTGACCGGGTTGATCTGCACCGCGTTGGCGCCGCCACTGGTTACCAAGGGCTGCGTGAACGAGTAGCCCGCGCTGTAAGGAATATTGCCGCCGTTGGCGCCAAGTGCAGGTGTGAGGGCGAAGCTCAAGGAGTCGCCGTCCACGTCATTGAAGCCGTGGTTGTAGCTCACCGCCTGGCCCACGCACGCGAAGGGCGTAGGCGTGTTCAGGTAGCGCGGCGAGTTGTTGCAGGGCGCTGCTACTTGGTTCAGGCGCGCATAGAGGTAAAGGTTGCGCGAGCCGGGGTTGTTCAAGGAAGTGATCGCGTTGTTGCGGCAGCACAGGTCCCAGTCGATAATCCAATCGCTTCCGCAGGCCGCGTAAGCCCCCAGATTCACCACGGCACTGTACCGGTAGCGCTGGATTCCATATTGCGCGCTGGGGTCGGTGCATCGGTCTGCGGCCCCGAAGCACAAGGGCGTCACAGCATCCACGCCATCCAAGCTGAAGCACTGGTTCAGGGTGACGTTCCCGCACGACGTGCTACGCAAGCGGAATTGCCGGCCGTTGCTGCAATTGGTGGGCGCGGCCACACCGTTGCAATCGCGGTAGAAATTCAAGCGCACACGGTACTGGCCCGTGCCGATGCACTCGTAGGTGAGCTCGCCGCCCATGGCGTGCGTGGCGCGCGCCTCGCCCTGCCAGAGCAGCAGGGCCGCTGAAGCAGCGAGCAGGAGGCGGGTGGTGCGGAGGGCGAGGATGCGCAAAACGGCTTGCGCGAAGGGCAGGGTTCTTTTTTCCGTCATGTGCCGGCCGGCTTGGGGGGCACCGCCGAGTACGCGCTCATGCAGGGATCTTCCTTCATGCGTTGCTCATCCACGCGGGCATGGGCTCGGGGAGTAGCCGATGCGGTTCGATGATGAGCAACAAGCGTCCTGGTAGGGTGCCGGGCAAACGTATCGGCGCATTATTGGGAGGCTGAACGCGAACAGGCCCACTTGTGAACACGCGCTTGTGGGCCTCAATCATTCCATTGGTCGCCAGAAAAGCAACCTTCGCGGTGCGGTTGTTGCAGCCGCGCGCCAAATCACATCCGTCATGCGCCACCTATTGCTCCTCGCGCTGCTGCCCTGGGCCGCAACGCTCTCGGCGGCCAAGCTGCCCAACGATAGCACCGGCATGGCCGGCGACAACTTCAACCTTGCAGGCGCGCTGGAACTCTTCCGCCAAGCCAAGGACCTCGATGGTTTCGTGCAAGCACTGAACACCTCGGAGAATGGCGTCAACAACCTCGACCTCGATGCCGATGGACAGGTTGATTTCGTGCATGTGCATACGATCGCTGATGGCGATGCCCGTGTGGTCGTGCTGCGTGTGCAGATCACGAAGGAGGAAGCGCAGGATGTGGCCTCCGTTCAAATGGAGCGCTCGCAGGATGGCGCCGTGATGCTTCAGATCAGGGGTGATGATGCCCTCTATCCCGAAGCAACCATCCTAGAGCCGACCGAGGCGGTGAAAGAGGGTGGGCGCGGGAAAGGCGGGCCGCTGGCACCTGAAGCTCAAGTAACAGTATGGGTGAATGTTTGGGCGTGGCCATGCGTGCAATGGTGTTATGGACCCTCTTGGTGGGACTGGAACTATCCGTGGTACTGGGGCTATTACCCGCCCTGGTGGAGGCCATGGAATCCGTGGGGCTGGAATGTTTGGTGGGGTTATCAGCGGCCATACTGGGGCTGGTATCATCCGGTAGGCTTCTGCCGTGTGGAGCGCGCGCACAACATGTATATGCACAGGCGTGCCGTGTCACCCACGTTCGGCAGGCGGAATGCAGCGCAACCGCAGCGCACGCTTCAACCCGCTGACCAGCCAAAGCCGTCACGTGAACAGACGAGACCGATGGATCGTGAGCGAACGAAGGAGCCTGCGAAGCGTCCCGAGCGCAAGCCTTCCACGAAGCCCTCGAGGCAGCCGGACCGCCAAGCACCCAACAGGACAGCGCCGCCCAGCCGCCAAGCACCGCCGAAAGCGCCCGCGCCTAGTAGGTCTCCGACTCGGGCGCCGGGCAAGCGCTGAAGCGAGAGCGGTCTGTACGGCTAGAGTTTCTGGGTAGCATCACGCGGTCTCGTTGAGGTTCTGCGCGTGCTCCCTCGGATCGGCGACGCGTGGTTCTATTCTGATGACCTGTTTGCGGATACACTGCTCTCGCCGATCTGTGTTCGGCCCAGTTTACCTTCGTTCGGCGAACCACAACGAGCATGAAGCACCAGTTGGAAAGCATGCCCCTCCGCTACTCATCTTCTTTCGATGTTAGCCCGATCAGATCAAGTTGAACGGAAATCAAAGCAAACCATGAGACTTGTTCTAGCCGTTGTGTTCTTATCAGCGGTTCTCATTGACTGCACTTCTAGCATTACGCTAGACAGGGTTAATTCCCCCGAAGATGTGCGGGAAGGAGGGCGCTTTGCAGAAGACTTCTATATGCTTTTGATGCGTCAGCAACTTGATAGTGAGGTAGTCGGCTAAACCTGGACAGGAAGAAG
>JBATND010000088.1:0-42183 GCA_049290175.1 Flavobacteriales bacterium
CCAGCGTGACGAAGCAGGTGATGTTGTCGAAGTCGGCCATGCCGCTCTGGTAGAAGCCGATCACCTTCAGCGTGAAGCGGTCGCCCGCGATGGTAGAGACCTGAACGGCATCGCCGAGGCCCACGCGCATTTTGTCCGCAAGGCCCTTGCCCATCACCACGCCATTCGCGCTGGCCGCCAGATCGGTAACACTGCACCCCAGGAGGTACTCGCTGAAGTTGAGCAGCCGGTCCTCTTCCAAGGGATCGATGCCGTTCACCGCGCCATTCACCTCGATGGTGCCTGCATTGAAGAAGACCTGCGCGTTCACCTTGGGCGCTATGCCGGCGACACGCGGATCATTGCGCAGCGCATTGATGATGGCCATGGCATTGCGCACAGCCGCCTGATCACCCTTGGGCTTGATGCGGTTGATGAAAGGATGCGCGATATCGATGCCGCCCGAGCGCTCGATCCATTGCTCCAGCGGCTGCTGCTCCGATGCGCGGATCTCGTTGTAGATGCGGATGTGCGGCGTGCGATTGAGGATGAGGCCATCGAGCAGGCCGTTCAAGCCATTCATGAATCCGCTCAGCGCGATGTACATGGCGATGCTGATGGCCACGCCCACCGCTGCCACGATGCTCTGCCGCAGCCGCGCGCGCAGCAGGGTTGATGAAATGCTCAGGAGCAGGCGCTGACCCATGTTCTCAAGGATGCACGATCACGGTGGTGCTGTCGATGCCGCTGATCACTTCCACGCGCTGCAGGTCGCGCAAGCCGATCGTGATCTCGCGCTTCTCATCCTTGCCCACGAGCACATAACGATCCTCAACGAGATATGCGGCTGGTATGGTGAGCGCACGCTCCTTCCGCGCCAAGATGATGTTGGCCTCTGCCGTGAGATTGGGGTAGAGCACCGGCGGCGCCTGCTTGAAGACGGCCTCCACCGTGAAAGTGCGCGTGCGCTCGTTCATCAACGGGTCCACGCGCGACACTTGGCCCTCGAGCACTTGGCCCTTGTAGCTGTCCATGTTGATGATCACATCCTGTCCGGGCTTCACGCGCACGATGTCGTACTCGTCCACCTGCAGCTCCAAGAGAAAGGCATCGGCACGACCGATCGTTGCCAGCGCTCGCTGCGGGTTGGCCAGCTCACCGCGCTCGATGAGCACATCGTACACGCGGCCGTCGAGTTGGCTGCGCACGGTGTGGTCGCCTAGTGCGGCGCGACGCAATGCCAGCTCATTCTCCGCCATGCGCAATTCATTGGTCAAGCGCGTGCGTGTTTCGGCCTGGGCCTTCTGTGCGGTGAGCAAGGCGTTGCGGGCCGTTGTGTAAGCCAACTCACGGCTATCGAGTTCGGACTTGCTTCCGATCTGCTTGTCCCAAAGCGACTTCTGCCGCGCATACAGTGAACTATCGTTGGCCAAGCGGATGCGTGCTTGGTCCACCGCCAGGCGCAGTTGCTCCAGCACCGGCGAAGCCGAGCCCGCGTTCTGGCGAAGCAGTTCCAAGGCCATCTCGGCGCGCTGCGTCCCCAAGGTGGTGCTGCGATCGTCGATGGTGAAGAGGGCATCGCCCTTGCGCACGCTATCGCCTGCATGCACATGCACCTCGGCCACGATGCCGCTCACCGCCGCGAAGGCCTGATACTGGTCGCGCGCCTTCACGATTCCGCTGGCGTACACCGCCTCGGTGATGGGCCCAACGACAGGCTTCGTGGTCTCGCGCTTCGGTCCGCAGCCCAAAAGCGCCACTGCCAACAAGAGAAGGATGCTGCTCCGCATGGCGCGAAGGTCTGATTCGCAGCCACATCACATCCTGATTTCCGTCGGGAATGACCGTCGAGTGAAGCAGCATCCTTCCGTTCTTTGCCGCCGAACCTCCGACGCATGAGCCAACTGCCCATCCGCACACTCGCCATCATCGCGCTGGTACTGGCCGCAGCCGCCAGCCGCATGCTCCCGCACCCGTACAACTTCACCCCGATGGGCGCCATGGCCCTCTTCTGCGCGGCGCATTTCAAGAACCGGGGCTGGGCCATCGGCCTGCCGCTGCTCTCCATCTGGCTCAGCGACCTCTTCCTCAGCAACTTCGTGTACGACACGTTCAACAGCGGCTTCGTGTGGCTGTACGACGGCTGGTACTGGCCCTACGGCACCTTCGCGCTTATCGCCGTGATGGGCATGTTCACCTTGCGCAAAGTCACCGTACCGCGCGTCCTCGGCAGCAGCTTGGCCGCTTCGGCGATCTTCTTCCTGATCACCAACCTGGCATGCTGGCCCGGCAACACGATGTACGCGCAGGACTTCAGCGGCCTAATGGCCTGCTACGCCGCTGGCTTGCCCTTCTTGGGCGGCACCGTGCTGGGCGACCTCACATACAGCGGCCTGCTCTTCGGCAGCTTCGCGATCCTGCAGCAGCAGATTCCCGCGTTGCGAGCCGTGAAGGCATAGGGCGCTGCTTCGCACCTTTGGGGCATGAGCTCCATCAGCAGCAACAAGGCCCCCGAGCCCGTTGGTCATTATCCGCACGCGCGCCGCGTAGGCGAATTGCTCTTCCTCAGCGGCGTGGGACCGCGTGAGCGCGGCACGAAGAAGATCCCCGGCGTGGAACTGAATGCTGATGGCAGCATCGCCTCTTACGACATCGAGACGCAAGTGCGCAGCGTGTTCCAGAACGTGAAGTGGATCCTGGAGGACAGCGGCTCCTCGTGGGAGAAGATCGTGGACGTGACGGTGTACCTCACCAACATGAAGGACGACTTCCCCACTTACAACCGCCTGTGGAAGGAGTACTTCGAGAAGGACCCGCCATGCAGGACCACACTCGAGATCAATTGCCTGCCCACGCCGATCGCGATTGAGTTGAAGGTGATCGCGACCATCTGACGAACGATGGATCGCTCCGAGATCAACGCGGCGCTGCTCCGCAACCATGAGGCTTTCATTGCGCGCGTGCTTGCCGTGCCAATGCATCAGCGTGAAGAGTCGCGCAACGGCAAGTGGACACCAGCGCAGCACTTGGAGCACATCCTGCGCGCAATGCAACCCGTGTCCATGGCGCTGACGATACCGCGTTGGTTCTTGCGTTGGCGAATCGGCAAGCCAAATCGGGAGCCACGAGACTATGAGGCCTTGGTGGCGCGCTACAAAGAGAAGCTCGCCGCTGGAGGACGTGCATCAGGCCGCTTCGTACCGCCACCTGTACCGGCCAGCAAGGTCGAATCAATTGCTGCAAAGCTGCAGAGCTCCGTTGCCACCCTCACCCGTCGCGTGAATGGATGGAGCGAGCGCGACCTGGATACCGTGCTGCTGCCGCATCCGTTGCTCGGCAAACTCACGGTGCGCGAGATGCTCTACTTCACCATCTATCACGCGGCGCATCATCAGGAGCTGGTGGAGCGCGATACGACGTGATGCCGGAATCGTGGGGCCGCATGCGAGGGCCGGCCTAGAGAATTCGCATCAGGGGCTTCGCTCAACCCATGCCAGCGAACGAGTGCGGCGGCCTTTTCCAAGGCCGCCGCGCTGGCACTACCGCAATATCACCAACTGATCACGCGGCTTTCTTCTCTTCCTTCGGCTTGTAGCCGCTGCCGATGTGCTGATCGAAGAACTTCTCCATGGCGCGGTAGAATTCGAAGCGGTTCTCCTCATTGTGGAAGCCATGCCCTTCGTTGTCCTTCACCATGTACTCCACTTCAACACCACGGGCCTTCAGTGCAGCCACCACTTGGTCGCTTTCATCCTTATTCACACGCGGGTCCGTGGCGCCTTGTGCAATGAAAAGCGGGCACTGTATGCGGTCCACGAAGAATACGGGAGACGCTTCGCGCAACAGCAGGCTATCCTCCTTCGGGTCACCAACCATCTCGTACATCATCTTCTTGAAGGGCTCCCAATAAGGCGGCACGGTCTGCATGAAGGTGAACATGTTGCTCACGCCCACATAGTCCACAGCGCATGCGTACAGCTCTGGGGTGTACGTGATGCCCGCGAGCGTAGCATAACCGCCGTAGCTGCCGCCGTAGATCGCTATGCGGTCAGGATCGGCGATGCCTTCCTTCTTCAGCCACTCCACGCCATCGGTGATGTCGTCTTGCATGGTCTTGCCCCACTGCTTGAAGCTCTTCTCCCAGAATGCGCGGCCATAGCCTGTGCTTCCACGGAAGTTCATCTGAAGAACGGCATAGCCGCGGTTGGCAAGGAACTGCGCCTCGGGGTTGAAGCCCCAACCATCGCGCGCCCAAGGGCCGCCGTGCGGGTTGATCACCACCGGCAGGTTCCTCGCTACACGGCCTTTCGGCAAGGTGAGGTAACCGTGTATGGCAAGGCCATCACGGCTGGTGTAGCTGATGGGCTTCATCTCTGCAAGGTGCTCCTCGTTCAGCCAGGGGGTTCGATCACAGAGCAGCTTCAATTCAGTGGCGCCATCCTCATGGTAATAGAAGCGGCCCGTTACGCGATCACTGCCAACCCATACCGTGCGCTTGGTCTCATCGTCGCTCTCGCTGGCAAGTGCCACCTCGTAACCAGGGAATTTCCCCTCTAGGAAGGTGTAGAGCTCCTTGGTCTTTTCGTCCAGGATCCGCTTCTCGGCCTTCACCCCTTCCCACGTGATCATGGTGAGCACTTGGCGCTTGCGGCTGTAATCGATGCCACTCACGTCGAACTCCTTCTCTTCATGCAGCAACTTGGTCTCCTTCTTCGCGGCCAGGTCCCACTCCACTACAGCGGTCTTGTCACGACCGTTCAGGTTGTGGCTCACGATCAGGTTCTGGTTATCGAAGGTGAACATCAGCGGATTCCAGCTGTCCTTGAAACCCGTGCGCATGTACTCTGTGAACGGCTCCTTCTCGCTCGCGCGGTAGTAGAGCACATTGTCCGTGCCGTCGGTTTTGGTCGCGAAGCGAATGGTTCCCGCGTGGTCCGTTACCCATCCTTCGAAGTTCTCCTTGCTATTGTCGTAGAGCGGCTTCAGCTCACCGGTGGCTATGTCGCACAAGTAGGGATCGAACACCTGCGGATTGCGCTGGTTCATCTGGATCATGATCTTCTGCTCCATGCCTAGGAGGTTGTGCAGGTCATCCATAGCGCCGGCACGCACGCCTTTCTCGGGGGTCAATGCCTTCACGTCCTTGCCATCGATGCTGGCGCTGTACACGATGAAGTTCTCATCGCCATTGATGTCGCGGAAGTAAACAAGGCGATCGCCCTTCCAGAAATAGCCGCCCACGTCACGGATGGTGTCGTGCGTTACCTGCACCGGGGTTTCGTCTCCCACCTTCTGCACGAAGATGTTCATGCGGTTCTTCCACGGTGCTCGGAAGCTGAAGTATTGCCCGTCTGGGCTGATGCGATAACCGCTCTTCTCCGGATTCTTGAAGAAGTCCTCCATCGCGATTAGCGGTGGCGGTTGCGCTGGTGCTTCTTGCTTGGTCTCAGGTTGCCCGCATGCTGCCAACAGGCTCATTGCAGCAAGCGCGGCATGGTAGAACTTCTTCCGTTGCATGGCTTTTTGTGATGTGGGGCCCAAAAGTGCGGTTCAGCATTCAAGCTCCCAATCACAATCCACCAGTGGTGGATATGCGGGGACGAACTGCTAAACGCGCCGCTGCATGTCTTCGCTGCGCTTCAAGCAGTCCAGCAAATACCGCTTACTCCTTCCGCAGCATCCGCATCGCCATCCAGCCCATGCCCAGCATGAGCGCGATGATGGCCACCCAAACCCACAAGCTCGAGGGATCGAATCGCGGCTTCACGGTTTCAGGTTCGGGCAGCCGCTCAAGCGCGTCGTGATTCATGGTACTCAACGGCGCGGGCAGGTCGCTCGTGAAATGCGCCATGTCGTATTGCGGGGCAGCCTGCTGATCGTTGCCCACCACAAGACGATAGGCCATGCCCGGCTCCAATCGCGCCAAGAGCACGCGCTCGCGGCATTGCGCCTTCACGCTCCTGATGCGCAACGGCTTGTCGTCGCCGTTGTCGATGCGCAGTTCAAAGGTGTCGAGACGCGAAGGCATCAGGCTGAATGATGCCCCTTCGCCCTGGCGGATCACGAAAGAGCCCATCTGCTCCAGCCAACGCTGCTTGCGCACATGACGGCGCTCTTTCACATCCATGCTGCGCCAGCGGCCCATCTCCACGCGGCGCATGAAGGGCAAGGTGTCCTCCACTTCAATGACCATGCGCTCGATGAGCATGGCTTGCGGCAAGGCGAAGCGCAGCACCGTATGCCGTGCGGTATCGCGTTGCGCGAAGCGCAGATCGATGGACGATGAGAAGACTGCTTCCGGCGATTGCTCGGGTACGAATCGGCCCACGCCCAGCACCTTCATGGGCGCGGTGAGCGAATCGTTCAGCGTGAGGCGGAGGTAGCGGTAGTCGCTTGGAGGGATGCGTAGCGTCAGCACTTGGTGCGGCGGATCGCCGCGCGAGCCTCGCGGTGCCACATGGCTGTCCTTCACCATGAACCACGATTGCCGATCGTCGCTGCCGGTGATGCGCACGCGCTTCTCCGCGTCGATGGGCTTGATCCACACATGCAGTTCCTCGAGCACTTCGTCCGTAGGCCGCTCGATCTCCACTTCGGTGCTGTGCTTCAGAACAGTGTTGCGCAACACGTTGAAAGCAATGAAGCGCTCCGGACCTCTGGCCTGCATCGATTCGCGCAGCACATAAGCCACTTCTGTTCCCGTGCTGTCGAGCAGACGAATGTCGCCGAGATCGCCGCGCGCACCGCCGAGCAGTTCCGCGCTGAGCGTGATGGCATGCAGCCCTTGCTCATTTACCGCTGGCACACTCGCGCTCCACTTCGCCTGCTGCGCGAAGAGCGATGCCGCGAAGAGCAGCGGGATCAGGGTGAGTTCACGCTTGCGGTGCATCATCTGCGGGTGCTTCTTTCTTGGCATCGTCAACGAAAAGTCCCTTGATGCGCTGGTACATGAAGGAGATGATGAGCAGCAGCGCGCCGAGGAAGATGAAGGCCGCCACGCGTCCGCCCTCGCTCAGCGAACCCAGGTCGAAGAGGAAGAGCTTCACCAGTGTGAGCGCGAAGAGGCTGAGCGCGATGATGCGCATGGTGCGCAACCGCGCGCGCATGCCGTACCACATGAAGGCGAAGGAGCCAAGACCCCAGAGGATCGGGTAACCGACACGCCGCGATTCGTTCAGCGTGAGCGTGGTGCCCTGCGCCTGCATCATGATCAGGTCCAGCTCCTGGCTCGCGAGGATCACGATGAAGATGGAGGCCGTCCACAGGTAGAAGTTCCAATTGAACGATGGGCGGCTGATCACTGATCGCGCCAGCAAAGCCACGCGAACCACGGCCATCACCATGAGCCCCAGCGCGAGGTAATGGAAGGGCGCTAGGCCCAAGTTGATCCCGTTCGCGAAGGTGATGCTCAACGCCCTGTACGACTCGTTGTAGTTATCCGTGATGTAAAAGATGCCTGCGATCGCCAGCAGCGCGCCGATGGCCATGCGGAATCCTTTGTGCGCCTTGCGAGCGAACCACTCCACCATGAGCAGGTGCAAGAGCGTGTAGGCCATCAAGGCCTGCTGCACCACGGTGCCGTGCAATGCGCGGCCAAGTTGGTAGCGCTGCTCGAGCATGTTCGTGATGTAGAGCGCGATCACCGCTGCGATCAAGGCGATCACGCTCCATTGCCCGCGCGTGAGCAGGAGCATGGTGCTCGCCTTGTCGTCCTGCTTCCGCAGCAGCCAATGGGTAAGCGCCAACGATGCAGTGACCGCGACGCCCGCGATCCACGCGCGGTTCAGCAGCGGCGTTAATGGTGTCTCGTGGTAACCGCCATAGACCTGCTCCCAATCCATCCACAGGCTGATGCCCATGAGCACAGTGACGAGCATGCTGGCGCGCTCGACCAACGTGAGGCCCGTGCGCTGCGAAAACCAAAGCAAGAGCACCGCTTCGGCCGCCCAGAAGAGCGTGATGCGGCTGCCCTCGAACTGGACCGGCACCGCCAAGCTGATGAAGGTTAGCACCAAACCGATCAGCAGGTACTTGAGCGATTGCGGGATGCCCTCACGCTTGTGGTAGAAGAGCGCGAAGCCGAGGTAGAAGAGGCCGAGCAGCGCGGTGAACAGGCCCGTGACGCGTACTTCGAGGTCGCTGAGGAAGAAGGCGCCGATGCCGAAATAGAAGGCCGTGTTCGCCAGCAGCAGTGAATGATCCAGCGCCGTGAACGATTGCCGGTGACGCAGGTTGTACTGCAAATTCATCGCGAAGAAGATGAGGAAGAAGGCCGTTGCGAAAGCGAACGCGATCAATGATGGGCGCGGCTCCAGGTCGGTGTAGCTCGTCATTGCCCAACCCAGCATAACAAGCGCCGTGAGCGCGAAGGCGAGCACGTTGATCACGTACCACTTCTTGAAGTTGGCCAGCACCAGCATGCCCGCATTCAGGATGAGCAAATAGGTGAAGAGCACCTTGTAATTGCCTTCGCCAGTGGCAACAAGGAAGGGCGCTGCGAAACCGCCGAGCAAGGAGATCACCGCCAGCTCGCGTCGGTCGTAGGCCAGCGTGAGCGCCACGGCCAGGCCTGTGATCGCCACCATGATGATGAAGGCCGGTGTCTGCCCGATCAGCTCGAACTTCTGGAAAGCGAAGGTGATGGTGGTGTAGAAGACCGCGATGCCACCTCCGATGAGCACCGAGCTGAATGCGCGGAAATTCTCGCGCAGGCGATGCGCGAAGAACACGAGCAGGGCACCGGCGCCGAGACCGATGAGCGTCTGCGCGGTGGTGCTCAGCAACTGTCGATCGATGGCATAGTTCAGCAGCAAGCCGATGCCGAGCACCAGCACCGCGATGCCAATCTTGTTGATGAGGTTCTCGCCGATGAACTTCTCCAAGTCGGGGTGGCGCTCGAAGAAGGAAGGCTGCGGAGGCGGAGGCGTGTAGCGCGGCTTGGGTTGTTCTATCACCGGAGGCTTCGGCGGCTCAACCACAACAGAAGGCTCTTGCGTCGGCTGGTCGAAAGCCTCGCGCATGCGGCGCAGCGTATCGTCCTCGGCGGGAGGAGTCGGCACCGCAGCAGGAGGAGGAACAGGAGCCGGTGGTGGAATGATCGGTGGCGGCGTAACGATCGGCGGTGGAGCAATCGGCTCCGCAGTCACTATCGGCGCAGCGGCACGCATTGTTGGCGGTGCTTCGGGAGCAGCAGCGCGCGGTGGCTGGGCCTTCATCCATTCGGCCATCTGCCGCCGCATGGATGCCAATTCACCCGAGAGCGTGCTCATGCGCACGAGCAAGAGGATCATGAGCACGATGATGGCGATCGGGATCAGGATCGCGAGAACGATGGCGCCTTCCATGGGGCCAAGCTAGCTGGCGGGTCGGTAGCTCGGTCTCGCTCCCCTAAAGCCTTCTTCCTGCGGACCGGAGCAGACAGCCACCAGAACCAACTGCACGCATGAATCTCCGTTTGCCAACCCCTGCCCTATTACGCCCCGACCACCCGATAAGCCGCACCTCCACTGGATCAATGGAACCCGCGCCGAGCAAACATCCGCGACCACTTTTCGGGCTGTTAGAACCCCATGGCCACGCCCTGCATGCTCCGCTCCATTGTGCTTTCTGTCCCCTTCGGGCTCTTTGCGGTAGCGCAAGCGCAGGACATCCAGCAGGTGAACCTGAAGAAGCCGGTGACCCTGAGCGGCAACCTCAGCTTCTCCATGGAGAGCTACTCGGTGAACGGCACCTCGCCGCGCCGCCAGCCCTTCACCTGGACCCTGAGCGGCGCGCCCACGCTCACTGTGCTCGGTGTGAGCATGCCTTTCCAACTGCTCTTGGGCAACTTCGAGAACCGCTTCTACCAGCCCTTCAACCAGTACGGCATCAGTCCGCGCTACAAGTGGCTCACGGTGCATGCGGGCTACCGCAACATCAACTTCCAGCCGTACACGCTCGCGGGCTACCGCATGCTGGGCGGCGGCGTGGAGATCAACACCGCTTACAAGAACGAACCCGGCACCACCGGCCTGCGCTTCGGCTTCATGTACGGCAGGCTGAATCGCAGCACCGCGCTCGATAGCGCGCAGTTCGCGAACCCGTTGGCTTTCCGCCCACTGCCCAGTTTCACGCGCATGGCCTATGCGGCCAAGCTCGGCGTCGGCAACGATCAGGGCTACTTCGACATCAGCTACTTGCACGGCTGGGATGTGGAGGAATCGCTGCGGTCTAACCTGCGCGACAGCATCGCGCCGCAGCGCAACACGGCATTCGGCTTCTCGTGGAAGAAGGACCTCTACCGCAAGGACAAGCGCCGCCTGTTCTGGAAGGCCGATATGGGCGTGAGCGCTTACACCCTCGACACGCGGCAGGCCGCCCAAGACGTGGACACCGACATCGGCATCGTGCGCGACGCGGTGCGCAATTGGATCGATGCACGCGTCAGCACGCAATACCTCAGCGCGGGCGAGACCAGCCTGAACTACGTGGGCAAGCATGGCGGCATCGGCGTGGCTTACAAGCGCGTCGATCCCGAGTACCGCAGCATGGGCGCCTACTTTTTCCAGAACGATATCGAGCAGTACACCGTGACGCCCAGCCTGCGCCTCGACAGCGGACGCGTGAGCATCAACACGAGCTTCGGCATGCAGCGCGACAACCTCTCGAAGCAGCGGCTCGTGACCAGCGAGCGGCTCATCGGCAACGTGAGCTTGAATTGGAACCCCTCGCAGCGCTTCGGCCTCAATGCGAGCTGGAGCAACTTCGGGGTGACGCAGAACCCCACGCGCGTGAACCCCGATGCCGAGCTATTCAAGCAGGTGAGCAACAGCTACACGCTGGTGCCCTACATCAACCGCATCACCAACCACAGCGTGCGCACCGTGCAGCTCGTGGGCGTCTATCAGCGCCTGAACAGCCCGGTGAGCACGATAAACGCAGCAGCCGACCAGCACACGCTCGTGGGCGCGTTCGTCCATAGCTACACATGGATCAAGCGCGCCATCACCACTACCGCCAGCATCAATTACAACAACACGGTGCTGCCGCAGGGCGATGTGGGCTCGCTCGGCGCCGGTGCGGGCCTGGGCTTCCCGGTTTTGAAGCGGAAGCTGCAACTGGGCTTCAACGGCATGTACAACAGCAACCACTTCAACGGCGAATCGAACGGATACACGCTGAGCGCCGTGGGCGATGTGGGCATAGCGATCCACAAGAAGGGGCGCTTGTCGCTGCAAGGCATCTTCATGCGGAACCAGGCCGCCGATGAAACGGTGTTCCGCTCGTTCGAGGAGATTATCACAAGGGTCACGTACGGTTTGAATTTCTGAGCCATGAGCAACCAAATGCAAGGTGCAAGAGTGCAAGAGTGCGAGCGTGCAAGCGTTCGAGGGGCCGTGCATTCACTCTCGCACCCTCTCACCCTCGCACTCTCATTCGCACTTTCTCTCCTTCTCCCCAACCTCCTCCGCGCGCAGGAGATCATCATCACGCTCAACATCATACCGCCGTACTCGGCTTATGTGTACAACTACGCCGACCTCTCGAACCACGCGCTCATCACGCTCACCAACACCACGCAAGAGCTGAAGGAGGTGCGTTTGGAGGGCAGCATGACCAACGCCACGGCCAACCTCTTCGTGCGCACCGATCCCGGCCATCGCGGCCCGCAGCCGATCATGGTTCCCGCTGGCGGCTCCACGGTGCTCAGCTCGCAACCGGGCCTGATGGATTTCCTCGCCACGCAATACGTGACGACGAACGCGGATCAGAGCGTGCAGCAAGCCATCGTGCAAACAGGACAGCTGCCGGAAGGCGTGTACCGCTTGTGCGTTGAGGCCTACGACTACAACAGCACCCAATTGCTCAGTCAGCCAGGCGGCGGCTGCTTCAGCTTCGCGTTGTACTATGCTAACCCGCCCATCATCACGCAGCCGGTGCATGGCACGGAGCTCAGCGCGTACATGACCAATCCGGTCTTCACGTGGACACCGCCTCTCGGCAATCTCGCCGGTGCGCTCATCGAGTACAATCTGCTGGTGACGCCCGTGTTCCCCGGCCAGAATCCGAACGATGCCATCATCGCTGCGCGCACCTATCAGCGTGCGCAGCCCGTGCTGCTGAAGGAAGGCTTGATGGCCAACGTGTACGTGCGTCAGGTCTTCGATCTGGCATTCGAGCAAGGGAAGCAGTACGCTATGCAGGTGACCGCCCGCGACCGCAACGGCGTGGTGGGCATCAGCAACCTGGGGCGCAGCGAGATCAGCGTGTTCACGGTAGGCTCGGTGGAAACGCCTGTGATCCCCTATAGCGGCACAGCGCCTTCCGGGCCGACCATCGATCCGGGCATCTCACCTGCATTCCTGGCGAACACGCTCACTGGCAAGCTCCATTACTTCTGGCACAACCCGAGCAATCACGGCGCGACTTCGGCATCGGGCAGCGGCGGAACACTCAATACGGGCGCCATTAGCGGCATCAATGCGTCGAACCTCGTCTCGCAGACCGCGCCCACGCTTGATGGCAATCGAGTTGGATTCAGTGGCTTCACGCAATCGCCGTTGACGGGCGTTACTGTTCAACTGGTGCAGGCCATCCAGTTCCAGAGCGCGCCTTCCATGGGTGCCATCGCTTCACCATTGCTGCCTGGGTTCATCCTGCAGCCGGAAGGCACAACAGCATATGTCCAAGGGCAGCAGAGCATGAACTTGCCAGTGCTTGCAACAGCCACCACAGATGCGCAAGGCAATTTCGTGTTCAACGTACCGAATGTGCAGTCGCTGGATTTCAGTTGGAGGCAAGGAACGGTGAGCACCACCGCGGCCTATAGCGGTGAATTCAACAACAGCTACACGGGCACCTTCCGGCGTGTGCTGATGGTGCGCGTAGGCAACCCGGCACGCACGTACTACGCACAGCCCGTTCAATACAACAGCAGCTTGCCCGCGAATGGCGACCTCGGCCTCTTCCATGCGCAGGTGAAGAGCTTCGATACCAAGGTGCTCGTGGCTGAGCGGCAGGACCTCGGCATCAAGAAAGCCGGGCTACGCGTGTACTTGCTGCGCAAGACCAACACCAAGCCCAGTCTGGTGCCGAAGGATGAAGGCAAGCGCGGCGATATGAGCGCGAACCCGATCATCACGGTGAACCTGGTGCAGTACGAAGTGCTCGATTCCGCCATCACCGCATCCGATGGCATGGCCGAGTTCCGCGACCTGGTGCGCTTCGACTGCAGCAGCACGAGCAGCAGCAACCTCTACTACCTCTGGTCGAAGCCCGCGGACGAGTTCTTCACCCAGCACAGCGTGCACAACACGCCGCAGCCGGTGAACTACATGTACCAGAGCGATTGGAGCAATACGGCATGCTACAACCCGGCGATGGGTAGCATCGCAGCGGCATGCATGAAGTGCAACCTCGCCGCTCGCGATGGCTTCAGCACGTCTTCTTCGACGCATTCACGAGCCTACAAAGGGCAGGATCAATGGCTCTTCAATGTGAACCGCGTGGTGGCGCAGAACCCGAAGGTCACCGCGCAGGTGAAGAACAGCGCGGCAGGTACGCAGTCGGGCATGGCCATGAACGAGCCCGGAGTGACCTGGCGCTTGTGGCGCTTGAACCGCGCCGCTGCGGACCACTTGCGGAGCGGTACCACTAGCTGGGGCGCCATGCTTGAAGGATACCAGCCCGATGGCTTCATCATGGCGCAGAACGCGCTCACGGGGGTGGGCAAGCCCATGGTGCTGCAGGAAATGGGTTCCACTGGCAGCGACGGCCGCATCCACAGCGGGTTCGTGCCCGTGCAGATGAACAGCAGCAATGAGCAGATCGGTAACTTCTATGTGCTCGACTTGCAGAAGCAGGGCTTCCGCCGCAAGATCCACGTGGTGAACCGCCTCCAGCTCTCTTCTGGGACGCAGTTGAACGCCGGGCAACTCGGATCGCTGCCGAACGTGACCGGGCTGCTTGGTGGAACCACCAGCACTAGCAGTAGCAGCAGCTCGGGGAGCACGAATAACGCGCCACCACCTGTGGGCGATGTGGCCATGCTGCGTAAGGGATACCAGTACAACCAAGGTGAATTGTGGATGGATCCCACATCAACGCTCACGCTCATCTTCATCGACCCGGCTGGCCTACCTGTGAAGTGCAATAGCTACTACTGGGACCAAGTGCTGGGCGTGGAAGGCGTGATGGCCGAGTCTCAATCACTACTGAACCCACGCCGTGAGCGTCGTGTGATGCAAGTGCCCGGATCGCCACTTACGCAGTTGCGCGTGGTGGTGATCCCCAATAACGGCGACCTCTATCAGCGCGACACCATCATGGTGAGCGTACCGGTGGGCGCATCGGTGAACCACACGGTTACGGTGCCCTATCGCCTGCATCGCATCCATTTCGTGGTGCGCGAGAAGCCGAATGGCACGATAGCCATCCAGCCAGGGCAAGACCCCGCGACTGTTGGCACGCGCATCGCGAACGCTCGCGTGTTGCTGGTGGGTACGAACGCACAGATGTTCCCCAATGAGAAGCACCCGGAGACCAGCCCCGGTGGCGCTTCCGCATCGGTGCCCGGCAACGTGTATGAGCGCATCACCGACAGCCAGGGGCGCGTGGACTTCGCTTTCAAGGCTTCGGCCGGGGAGACCTTCGATTTCTGGATCATGACGCCCCAAGGCGGACCGTATGCAACGCATGTGGAGAGTGTTTCCTCTCAAGCCGGCAAGCGCTGGCAGGTGAAGAACGTGCAGTTGGAGCGCGGCCGCACAGTGCAGGGCAGGGTGCTGATCGACAGCGCGGCGGTAGCAGGAGCGAAAGTGCGTTGGGAACGC
This sequence comes from Flavobacteriales bacterium, assembly GCA_049290175.1. Classification (GTDB taxonomy): domain Bacteria; phylum Bacteroidota; class Bacteroidia; order Flavobacteriales_F; family PHOS-HE28; genus PHOS-HE28. The sequence goes on from JBATND010000088.1 coordinate 14,790, forward strand.
GGCGGCTTGATCGCTGAGGCCACCACGAATACGCAAGGCGAATACCAACTCACGAACGTGCCGCAGAGCCATTGCAAATTCTACGCAACCAAATCGCCCTACATCGGCATGGAGCTGGACGAGAGCCAGCCAAGCGGCAGCGCTTATGGAACGGTGGCTTCGAGCGTTACACTAACCGATGCCATGAACATGGTTGTCACACGCGATTTCCAGTTGCGTGTGTACGCTGGTATGGACTTCAGCAGCATCCTCGGCTTCCCCTTGGAAGTGACAGCCTTCCAGGAGCAACCAGCGGATCGCGCGCAGATCAGCGGTTGGATCACCGTGCCCGATTCCGCCAACGGCATCTTCCGCATCACGCAGCTATCAGCCGATGGCACCGATCTGCGCTGCGTGCGCTTCCTGAACACCTCGGTGGAGAAGGACGTGGCCAATTCCTACACGATCGGCAACGAGACCGTTTCGCCCACCAAGCCGGTGAACCTGCCGATGTCGCTCGGCGTGAATGAGGTGTCCATCGGCCTGTATCCGACGAGCGGTCAGCAGCCCTTTGCGTACCACGGCAGCTTGCGCGACACGCAGACCGGCATCGCGTTGGATCGTCCGGCGGGAAGCGATACGCGCGGCGCTGTGATGGGCGGTGTGCGTGTGGCCTCGGCGTCCTTCACCGACAACAACTTCGCGCTCAGTGATGCGACCATAAGCCTGGTGGCGCCACAGGGCGGCATGCGTCTCGCGGCCTTCGCCAGCGATGCGCGCAGTTGGTACCCCGCCGGTGAACCGCTCAACGTGGCCAATGCGGAAGGTCAGCCCTTCAACTATGTGCTGCATGGCTTCCAGGCGAACAGCGTCACGAGCAACAGCTACCTCTACCGCGATTCGCTCGTGCTCGATACGCGCATCCACACGGCATTGGAGCACATCGCCGCGCCGGACAACGATCTCAACCTTGCCATCGGCCGCATCCGGATCGCCGGTGAACAGTTGCAGCCTTTCAGCGGCGCGCGGAACTTCACGGTGCCTCTGGGTCAATTCAGTTTGCAGGGCACGCAGCTGAGCATGAACAACAGCGGCTTCGGGTTCAAGGGCGTGCTGAACGCCAGCGGCATGGAGCTGCAAGTGGAGAACGGCACCTTGGAGCCGCACCGTTTTCTGCTCGGTGAGATGTCGGCCACCAACATGACGCTCATGGGCAGCATCCCGGTGAACGCCACGCGCCCGGCCGAGTTCGGCTATGATGCCGTGCGCCCGCAGCCGGCGTGGTATGTGGTGGTAACCAGCCGCGATGAGAATGTTGCAGCGGCCACCATCAGCGGCCAGCACCTCGATGGCATACCGGACAACCGTAACGTGCCGATCACTTCCGTGTGGCTCTACAGCAACGGTCAGCAGGAAGTGGCGCTGCGCAACGGCATCCCGGGTTACAGCTTCTTCGACATCACGCAGTTCCACTTGCAGAGCATGCTCATCGGTCCCACGGTGCTAACGCTCAGCGGCGAGCTCGAGTTGGGTGTGCCGGGTATCCCCACCTTCACCACAGCATTGCTCTACAACAAGACACCGAACGGCATCTCGCGCTACACGCTGCAGGACTTCGCCATGCCGCCCGTGGGCCTCAACGGTGTGCAACTCGCCTTCAACAAGGGGCAGCAAAAGGGAAGCTTCGGAGTGGCGGGCAACCAGAACTGCATCACGTTCGCGCAGGGTCAGCTCACCATCAAGGGCGTGATCAGCGATCAGGACCCGAACGTGTTCAAGAACCTCGCTTACACGTTGGTTAAGACCAATCAGCAGACTAAGCTCACTGTGGACCGCAACCCGCAGCAGAGCGTGCACCTGGGCGGAGACAACCCCGCCAGCCGCATCCTCATGACCGATGTGGAAGGCGAGATGACCGTGGTCAATGGCAGCGCTGGCCCTGAATGGAACACCTTCTACATCAAAGGCAACATGCCTGCTGATATGGGCTTCGAGGCGCAGAATGGCCAGCCGCAGCGCATGCGCTTCGAGGTGCGCGGCGACCTGGCGGTGGAGAACCAGCAGGTGAAGCTGAAGGACATCGAGACGCCCTTCGGCAACATCAACATGGTGTACGACATGCAGCACCACCGTCTCAGCGGTCAATTGAACGTGTCGCACGGCGTGAGCAACGGCCCCAGCATGAGCGGTGCAGCGGCCATCGTGATCGACAATGAAGGCTTCTACTTCATGAGCGGCTTGAACGTGAGCCTGCCGGATCCGCAGATCACCGGTATGGCCTTCATCCTGCTCGGCGACTATGCCCAGCGAACGCCGCAGATGGATGCGCTGCTGATGCAGTACAGCTTGCACGTGCAGAAGAAGATGGAGCGCGAGATCCCTGCGTTCCTGATTTCTCCAGTGCAACAACTCCTGGCCGCCGATCCGGTCGCCGGTGTGCCCTTCGCTCAGGGCCTCTATCCAAGTGGCAACTTGTTGCCTCCAACCTACCTCGGGCTCTTCGGCTCTGGCCGTTTCAACGGTTTCTACTTCAATGCCGGTGCGCAGATCCCGCTGCCGGTGATCCCCAACTTCAGCATCGATTGCGAGCCTGTCGCGACCTTGGAAATGGGCTGCGATGGTGGCATCGATGTGCGCTTCGGAGCCAACTTCGGCAGTGGCACATACGGCGTGGGCTTCGATACCTATGTGGACATCTATATGGCGGGGGGCGCCAGTGCCGGCATCATCTGCGCCTATGGCCGTATCGGTCTGTACCTGACCGTAGGTCTCGATGGCGTGTTCCAGAGCAACGGCAACTACACCATCACGGGCAATGGCGCCGTGCAGCTGGAGGGCAATGTCACCGTGGGCGGTGGCATGTGCTCGGTGCCATGCAACGATGTCACCTGCCTGCACTTCAATGTGGGCGGCAGCATCGGCCTCGGCATGCAAGCCGTGATCAGCAACAGTGGCTCCAACTTCGAGTTCACCATGGGCAGCAACGGAACCAGCAGCCAACGCAATGATCCACCACCGCAGGAGAATTGATCTCAATACCATGCTTGCAACCATGCGCTTCGCATTCATACTGGGCTGTGCTTCAATGGCACTGCCCGCCATCGCACAGAAGCCCAATGCCGAACTTGTTCAGGTGGGACCGAAAGGCGTGTTCGTGTTCACGGGTCCTTTGCTTGCGCGCGAAGGTGGACCGGTCACCAGCATCCTCATCGAGCGCAAGACAGGTGAGCAGGGCGAGTTCAAACGTGTGGCCGAGTTGAAGCCCGTGAGCTCCGCGAAGGATGTGCAGAAGGGCATCGATAAGGCGGCTGAGGTGTTGCCATATCCTATCGAGTTGGCCGGCCAACGCGCCGACAGCATCTGGACGCGTATCCAACGCTATGGCACACGCGAGCAGCTGGGTGCGGCGAGCAACAATGTGGCGGTGCTCCTGGCCGTGCATGCCGTATGGCACGATGGCGATGCGAGACCCGGCACGCTCTACCAGTACCGCGTGACCACGCAGGGAAACGGCAATCAGTTCCTTTCCACCTTGGTGAACCCGGCAGCGCGCCACGCCGTGGATCGTTTGAAGGCCACCAACAGCAGCTACTACGAGCACCAGCGCGAGATGAACACCTGGTGGGCTGTTGTGGGCGATCATCGTCCGGCCGTGGTGGAACTGCACCGCAGTGTGGATGAGGAACCCTTCGCACTGGTGAAGCCCAAACTGCGGATCGATCGCCGCGGTCAGGACACGGTGCTCTACCAGTTCGCCGATACCACCGCACCACGCCACCGCGTGTTCCGCTATGTGGCCAAGGGCTGGGACCTTTTCGGGAACGCCATGCCCGTGAGCGATACGCTCTACGCCGCCAGCCTCGATGCCACGCAGATGCCGATGCCGTACGACCTCTTCGCGCAAGGCGATAGCACGGGCCGTAAGATCAACGTGCGCTGGAAGCTGAAGAACGCGCCGGTGGTGAAGCAGATCTCGTTACAGCGCAGCACCAACAGCGAAACGGATTTCGTGGTGGTTGCCGAGCTGAGCGGTGATCGCACCAGCTATGTGGATGAGGATGTACGACCCGCCACCTCGTACTTCTATCGTTTCGTGCTGGAGTACAAGGCCACGCACGTGCCCATGCGCGGGGTGAGCTTCGCGGCGGTGGCCTACGATCCAGATCCGCCTTCAGCCCCCGAGGAAATCAGCGCCGAAGCAACCAAGGATGGCGTGATGCTCACTTGGCTGCATCCTTCGCGCGAGTTGCTCGGCTTCCATGTGTACCGCGCCGAGGGCGATGGACCGATGATGCTTGCGAGCACGCGCTTGGCCGTGGGTGATGGTGTGCAGAAGACCTATCTCGATACGAGCCGCGCGCTACACGCCGGACAGGTGTATCGCTACCTCGTGAAAGCGATCAGTACCAGCCACATCGAAGGCCGCGCCAGCGACACCGTGGCCGTGATGCCCATGACGAACGCCACCGCACCATTGCCCCCGCGCGATCTGATGGCCCGCGTTGACGGCGAAGCGCTCCTGCTCAGCTGGGAGGACCAGAGCCACGATCCGCTGTGGATGGGCTACACGGTGCTGCGCACCCGGCCGGGCAACAAGGTGGATACGCTCTACCGCAGCACGAATTTCCTGAACGACAGCCTCGATGCCGGCGGCAAGCCCAGCAGCTACCGCGTGCTCAGCAGCAATGCGCTCGGCATGCGCAGCGCGCCATCGCCAGCGGTGACGGCCAAGGCCCATGTGCCCGCTCCGTCGTGCCCCAGCGCCGTGGTTGCGAACGCCATCAACGGCAAGGTGGAACTCACCTGGCAAGCACCAGCGAGCGAGCCCGTGCAGCGTTTCGACGTGTACCGCTACACACGTGGCAATGAGCCGGTGAAGCTGGGCAGCGTGGCTTCCAACAAACCTGCGCGCTTCGAGGATGCCAGCCCGATGCGCGGTGCGCTCAACTTCTACTTCGTGCGCAGTGTGGCGGCTACCGGTGCCGAGAGCGGACCGAGCAGGGAGGTGGGGGTGGGGTTGTAGGGTGTTAGCTCAAGTCTCCCCCGTGGGTCGAACAGTGGTGAACGTTGCATCAATTGCTCATCGCAGCGTCAGATCGACGATATGGGCGCCATGGTGAAAACGGTTTTATGCAAGGTGAGGTATGCCGGAGCGATCTGGACTTATCCGTTAGACTGAAGTGAACGCGTTCGTGGTCCAGTGTCAGCTACCTCTCGATCTGCCCTCAACGGTGCAGCGGCACGAAACTTCGCGCTAACCAATGGCGCAAATCCCAAGATGCCAAGGGCAGGCATTTGCAATCCGATGTCATGATGTGCAGCGTCGCCGACGAATGCGCATGAAACGGGAATGTGGTCATGTCGTGTCTCGATACTCATTGTTGATCCATTCATTATGACATCAATCCCGGATGGGGCAGTTACGTTGCTGAACCTGGTGCTCTGTCACCCATTAAAGCCTCCATTCGTTGCTGCACCCCTTCAATCTGGCGCAGATGCCGCATCTCATGATTGATCATGAACTGAAAAATGTCGCCCAGCTTCAGCTTTAAGAAGCGCGAAAGGAAGGTCTTGACCCGTATCCTGTTCAGGTCGGCGCTACGCGCCCTATCCAGCAATACAAGGAGCCGCTCCTGTTGCGCCAGGAATCGTTCGATCACCTCATGTCCCAAGCTGGTATTCGAAGGGTCCTTGTCGGGGAAGGTCTTCATTTTGTTCAGTTTCTTGCGGGGAAGCACGCTTCGAGCAAGGAACCCTCCGATCAAGCCGGGTGAGAATTCCTTCGCAGTTGTGGGACCCGCACCATTCAAGGCTTCTTCGATCGCTGGTAAGTAGAAGTCGCCGTAAAGGTTGAGGTGCTCAAGGCACTCAAGTATGCTCCATGTTGAAGGGTCGTTCTTCCAGGTGAGGTGGGATCTGTCCCGTCCATGCAGCTCGCGGACCTGGTGGATGATCCCAGTTACCCGTGCGCTGATCATATCAATGTGCTCTTCCGAAATCATGGCCGCGAAGTTGACAGAGGCGAGCGCGGGTTTCCTTGATCCGGGTCAAGATTTTTTCAGACGTGAAAGGGTCTCGGGAGACATGCGTAGGTAATTGGCGATATGCCTATGCGGGATCTCTTGGAAAAGACGTGGACTCCGTTTAAGTACACGCAGGTAACGCTCTTTGGGCGAAACGGTGAGCAGGTCCTGTTCCCTTTCCAGCTGTTGCAGCACGAGGGTTTCCAGTAGCAATGTCCACGCCATTCGATCGGCTTCTCCGGCAGCCAGATGTTCAAGGAATTGCGCCCTGGTCACCACACGGAGCACGGATCGTTTAATCGCCTGTGTGGTGAAGGCGGAAGGTGTATTGCGCAGAAAGGAATCGAGGGAGGCCATGAAGTTCCCTGCATAAGCGAAACGGATGTTGTGTTCGACCCCATCGCCGCGAACGTAGGCACGTAAACTGCCGCTTTCGATGAAGTACAGGTTCGTATCCGTGCGACCGCTTTCGTTCAGATTCTCGTTTCTATTAAGGGTGATCGTTCGTGACGATAGTTTGATCAGCTGTTCCATGGCGGCTTGCAAGATGTGCGTTCGATCGAAACAACTGCATTGGTGTCGCAGCCGTGCTGGCTTATTGCCGACCGATCGGAGATGGGCGGTTGAAGTTGAGCTTTCCTTCAGAAGGTCTACACCTCGTGGACCCTTACGGACACTCGTTCGGTGGCGTCCATAATCCTCGATCCATGGTCCATCCGAAGATATTGCACCATTCCCAGAAACGCGGCCTTTCATATCCGCGCTCTCTAGTATCCGTACAACCGGCGCCTACTCCTTCACAAAGCACAGCACCACTGGCATGTCACCTCGCAAACAGCTCACCGTGTACACCCCGGGCTTCAGTTCCTGCACATCCACGGTCAGGCGGTCCGGCGCAACACGTCCCAGTTCACGAACAACACGTCCATCTGCAGCGTGGATGCGCACCTCGCCCAGCGCTTGCCCATTGGTGGTAGAGAGCATCAGTTGGTCGCTCGCCGGGTTCGGAGCAAGGGTGAGGTGCGCGGCGTTCACATGCAGTTCGCTCACGCTCGTCAGTGCTGAAGGAAGCTCCAGGTCAGCATAGTTCCACTCACCGTTCTGCATGTACACGGAAAGCCAAGGACGCAGCAGGTTGCCGGGCGCGAACCACTCGTAGCGGTGCGTACACACGATATCGTTCCCCTTTGGATTGAGTACATCCTCCTCGCAAATGCTTGTCCGGATAAGCACCATGTTCGGTAGCACGCCGAACGGCAGCACCAGCATGCCAGTGCCCAACACCTTGCGCTCCACCGATTCAACGCCCAAGGTGAAGTCGCAACCGACAACCCCTGAGTTGATCAAACTACCCAAGGTGGCCGGATAGTTCAGCAGCAGCCTTGGACAAGTGGTTTCCAATTCAGTCGCAATTCCCGGGATGACGCCCACGATCCCGATCCCTTCCAGTATATCGCTCGCATTGCGGTAGAACCAGTGCAGGTCGATGTCGCCGGGCATGCTTTCCAGTAGGCAGCTGGTCGCTTCGGGTGCAAGTGAAGCGAATTCGCTGTCAGCGGCGGGCATCACCGTCAGCGTGAACGGATCATCCGCCTCCCAGTCTAAGCCGCTCATGTTCCATATCAGTCCTGGGCCGATGGTATCCACGCCGGACCATAGTGATGCATCTGCGAAGTATCGGGAGAACTCGAACGTGCCATTCGGCGGCACAGCATCCGCAGCGGTGAAGGTCTGCGCTGCGAGTGATGCGGAAAGAAGAAGGGCGGGGAGTGTTGTTGCTCTCATGGTGTTCAATGCTTGATGAAGCGGGTTGCGCTACGGGTGTTGGTGGTGGAGGTGATGATGGTGTAGGCACCTGCAGGCAGCGCTCGTACATCGAGATCCAATCGGTCTGTTTGTGAGCGGGTTTGTTGCACCACACGCCCATCCGCGGCATGGATGCTCACTTCACCCAACTGCGCATTATTCCGGCTTTGCAGGGTGATGCGGTCCGTGGCCGGGTTAGGGAAGAGGCTGATGTTGTTTCGTTCCAGTTCTTCCACTCCCGTAAAATCACCCATGCGACCCCAGCGATCAAGGCGCGCGGCGTAGATCGCGTTGTCTTCCCAATTGTACCAAATGGCAACCACGCCACCATCCCCATCGGGAACAATGCCATAGGCTGTGCCTCCATTGGGTCCCTTTGCGGGTGTGCAGAAGCGAGTAGTGTCGCTCCAGAGGTTGGTGCCGGTGTTCGTTATACGACCTACGCGGAATCCCGCCGTTCCGCCTCCTATGTCGAAGGCGGTAAACATGGCCACGATGAAGCTGTTGTCCTCGGCAGCGAAGGCACGCGGGTAGCTGACGTTATTGCCATTCACCTGCATGGCCAGCACGCCATTCTGGGCGAGCAGTGGTGTGCCGGTCGCATCAAATCGCTGCATGAAGACTTGCCTGCCATTCCCTGCCGAGGAACGGTTGTCTGCCCAGAACACGGTGGTCTCATCCGCTGTTTGCACCACGAATGGATTCTCTTGAACATCCGATTGGATGCAGACCTCAATGGGGGCGGCGCTGTTGAACAGAACGCCGGTGGTGTCATAGATCGACATGCGCAGATCATATCCGGAGCCCCATATCGAATTCACACGTGAGGTGGGCGCCACTGCGGTGGTCCATTCGTAGCTGAGCCCACTACTGTTTGCACTAACCTGCAACAGAGCTGGCCAGAGCTGGTTACCCATGCTGTCCACCCGCATTGCGTAAAGTGGAGCACCGGACCCATTGCCCCAGCGCTCCTCCAACAACAGCCCGCCATTCAGGTCATGACGAAACGTCCATGGACCGGTGACTATCGAGTTGTTCAAGCTCGTTATCTCCACGCCTTGCACAGGCATCAGGTTGGTGCCGTCGTTCAGGACTCGGGCCACATGCACGTAATCCGCCGCGCCGAGCGGATTGCTTCCCCAACCGATGAAGGTGCCGTTGCGCACGCGAGCCACGCGCGGGTAATAGTGGTTGTTCACTGTGCCGCCGCCGGGCAATGCACCTGGCACCGCCAGAATAGTTGGCTGCACCCACACTGGCTGACCATCGATGTCAATGGCCATAGCGCGCACCGTATCACCACCGAACTGGTCGGCTCCGCTGGAATAGGCGAGGAAGATGTTGCCGTCGCTCATCGGGGCCACGCCGTAGGAATTCACGCTCCTTCCCGGCACCTCCAATATCAATCGGCCGTTGGGCTCCCACAGCAATTCGCCGGTGGGCGTGGTGCGCTGACCGTACAATGCGAATCGTTGCGTGGTAACGCGGTTATCCGTCCATAGGGTGATCCATCCCCCGGCGCCATCAGAGACGATCCCGAGGTTGCGTTTTTCACTGGCATCATTGCAAATGACCAACGGAGCGTTAGGGCTCGTGGGCCACTGAGCTTGGGCAGTGAGAAAGAGAAAGGCCGCCGAAAGGATAGAGAGTGCGCGCATGGCTTTTGTTTTCACTTGCCAAGGTGCACGAGCGCGAAACCCTGTTCCAAAGGTTTCCGATCCGATGGATGTTGCGCTTATCCAGTGGTCAGCCTTACGCCGCCCACATCCGCTTCAGCTCGGGCCAGCGCCGGCGGCTCACCTCCAGCTTCTCGCCGTCCTTCAGTTCTGCGTGGCCATCATGCAGGCGAAGGATGGTGTCCTTGCGCACCAAGGCGCTGCGATTGATCCGCAGGAATCCGAAGGGCGAGAGCATCTCCTCGAATTCCTTCAGCGTGCGGGCCAGCAGGTAGCGGCGGTCATGCACCAGATGCACCCACGTGTAGTTGCGGTCGGCCATGCAGCGCTCCACCTCGGTGGGCGCTACGAAGAAGGTGCGGTCGCCATGGGGAATGGTGAGTCGGAAGGCTTCGACCTTCTGCTGCGCGATGTTCTCCAGGAACTGCTCCTGCATGGTGGCGCGGTCCAACGTTGCGGCGTGCCGCTCCGTGTAGCGCTCCAAGGCGAAGGCGAGCTCGTCGGGCTGTGCAGGCTTGGGCAGGTAGTCCAGCGCACTGAAGCGGATGGCCTGGATGGCGTAGCGCTGGAAGCCCGTGACGAAGATGACCTCGAAGTCCCAGCGCTTCAGCTCGCGCAGCAGATCGAAGCCGGTGCCGCCGGGCATCTCCACATCGAGGAAGACCAGATCCGGTTTCAGCTGTGCGATCAATCGTTTCGCCTCACTGATGTTCGATGCTTCGCCGATGACGTTCACCTCCGGGTGCGCATCCGAAAGCAAGCCGCGCAAGTAGCCCCGCGCCTCGGCCTCATCGTCCACGATCAACGTGCGGATCATGGCGGAAAGATCGGCATTGGCAGGCAGATCCGGGAGGGGCGAAACAGATGTGTTGTTGCGTGCGATAGGAAGGCAGGAAGCCGGAGTCAGATTGAGGGAATGAAGAATGGAAAATGTAGAATGTAGAATGTAAAAGGTCAAACAGGGAGAGGGCAATGGGCCATTTTATCCTTCCAGCTCGATCACCACCTCCGTGCCCGCTGGATTCCCGGCGCCGTCGGTGATGTCGTTGATGCTGAAGCTGCCCTTCTGTTGCAGGCGGTGCGTGAGCAATTGCAAGCGTTCGTTGGTGAGTTCGGTGCCGAGCGAGCGCTGCCCATCGGGCCTGCTGCTATGACTGTTGCGCCCAACACCATTGTCGCGCACCACGCAGCGCAGTCCGGAATCGGTGGCCAAGAATCGGATGCTCAATGATCGCGGCCCCTCCTTACCGGCCAGTCCGTGCCAGAGCGCGTTCTCCACGAAGGGCTGAACGAGCAGCGCCGGGAGTTCAGCTTCTTCCTCAATCAAGCGCTCGTCGGCCTCCACGTCGAAGGTCAATCCGGATAAACGCAGCGATTCCAGCTTCACATAGAGTCGCAGGAACTCCATCTCCTCTTCCACGCTGATGCGGTCGTTCACCGAGTGCTCCAGCACCATGCGCATGAGCTTGCTCAGCCCTTGCAAGTACGCGAGTGCCTCGGCATTGCGACCGTCCTTCACCATGGCCACCGCGCTGTTCTGGCAGTTGTTGATGAAGTGCGGGTTCAGCTGCGCGCGCAGGATCTTCAGCTCCAGCAGGTCGTTCATGTGCTGCACCTGGTCGCGCTGCGCCTTCAGCTCCGCATTGAAGCGCTCCACTTCCTGCGTGTGCTTGCCGCGTAGGCGATAGTTGCGGTAGAGCATCGCCAGCAAACCGATCAGCAGCACGGCAGCCACGGATGCAGCGATCCAGCGGATGCGCAGGCGCTCTTCGTTCAACCGGCGCGCATCGTTCTCGGCGCGCAGCAGTGCGTTCTCCTGCTCTTTGCGCTCGGTCTCGAAGCGCTTCTCCAAAGCCAGGATCTCCTCGTTCGCCGTGCGGGCATAGTACTCGTGGAGCAGCTCTTCGAGCTCGAGCATGGTAGCATAACCAGCGGCATGATCACCCAGCGCCGCTTGGCTCTCTGCCATGAAGCCAAGGTTCTCCAAACTGGTGCTGATGTCCTTGTCGCCTTCTTGATTCAAGCGCTCGCTCTCCATGAAGAGGTCGATTGCAGCCCGATGGCGCCCTGCGCGGTGATACACGTACGCCAGCGTGTTCAGGGCTTTGAAGTATTTGGGCGGATCGCCTTGCTTGATTCGTTCAACCGAAGGTTCCAGGATGGCGATGGCCTGTGCATGGTCGCCCCGCTCACTGAGCAGCTTCGCCAAGTTGCCTTCGATTGTGGAGCGCTGCCCGAAAGCGTCCATCGGAAGAACGGAGAGCGTGCGCCGGTAATAGTGCTCCGCCGAATCCGGCACGCCCATCATCAAATAGTTATCGCCGACGCCCGAGAGGAATTTGGCCAAGTGGGCCGCATCGCCACTTGCTTGAGCGAACCGGATTCCATCGCGTTCCATCTGTATCGCATCGTCGTAGCGGTTGCCCGCGAAGAGCAGCTCGGCGATCAAACGGGTCGAGCGCATCATGAGGCCCGTGTCTGCTGCTGCCCCAGCGAGCTGCAGAGCTTGCTGGGCAAAGCGCGTGGCCTCTTGTTCGTTCTGGCTGAAGTAGTAGGCCGAAGCGAGGTCGAAGGCCACTTCTGCACGGGCGGGCAGCTCACTCTGCGGAATTGAGCTGAGCAGCCGCGTACCCTGCGAGATCACCTCCTCGAAGCGCTTGGCCTGCATCATGCTGCGCAGGCTATCAAGGCCTGCGGGCGCTTGCCCCCATCCGTTCGAGTAAGCCAGGAAAAGGAGCAAGCAGCTCAGAATCTCAACGGTCCTCCTCCTCATCGGCGGGAAGCTAAGATCCAAACAGCTAAGAGGCTGTTTTCCGCATGGCCATCACCCTTCCATACGTGAGCGATCGCCACGCCCACTCGAACGGACCGTACTGGAAACGCGCCAGCCACCAACGGCTCCAGAGCACCTGCACCATGAAGACGCCGAGCGCGATCCCTTCGAAGGCCACTGCGCTCACATGCGAGCCCCATCCCAGTCCGATGCCGTAGAATAGCGCGATGGCGATGATCGTCTGCATCAGGTAGTTGGTGAGCGCCATGCGCCCCATGGGTGCAAACAGCATCAACCCTTTTCTCCATCGCTCGCTGCGCCACAGCAGCGCGAAGCCGCTCGCGATGGCGATGGCCAGGGGTACCACACTGAGCGCATAGCTCGCCGTGCGCAGCAGCGATGAGGGCTCGGGCGGATAACCCACGTTGTGGTTCGCCCACCACAGCAAGACCGAGAACGGAAGCCCCAACGCGAAAGCGGCGATGCACAAGCGCTTCAGCAGCACCGCATGCAGCTCCATGTCCGCGAAGATCCTGCGTCGCGAGATCCACAGTCCGATCAGGAAAAGACCGAGCACCTTCGGCGGTCGGCTGCTTTCCACCAGGTGGATGAAGCGGAAGATCCACCCGCGCTCGTTCGCATGGAAAAAGGCCTTCCAACCGCCTTCGGGCAGCGCCAGGAGCGCATCGAAGGTGGAGTTGCCGTGGAGTGCATCCTTCGCTTCCATGATCGGCCACAGCGGCGCGACCGGGTCGAAACGTCCGCTGCTCAGCACCACGGCCCCATCGATGGCGATGGGCGAAAGGATGAGCGCCGCCGCGGTGACCAGCAGGGCACGATCACCGAGCCCCCGGAACAGCGGCAACAGCAGACCGAGCACGGCGTATAGGAAGAGGATGTCGCCCGGCCACAGGTAGCGCAGATGCAGCCAGCCGATCACCAACAGGATGAGCATGCGTCGATAGAAGCGCCATAGCCCATCGTTGCCCTTGGCCAGGAAAAATCCGAATCCGATGCCGAAGAGCATGGAGAAGATCGAGTAGAACTTGCCGTCGATGAGGATGGTGTGGAAGGCCTCGAACGGCGCATCCAGTGCGGCGCCGGGCAGCGCGGCCCGCACTTCCGGATCCATGAACATGGCCAGCGAGAGCACGGCGTAGTTGCTCCAGATCACCCCGAAAAGGGCGAAGCCGCGCAGGGCATCAAGGAGCTCGGTGCGTTGGGTGGTGGGGGCGCTCATCACCCAAATGTGGGACTAATCTCCGGACTTGGGCTGCTGTTGCGTCCAGCAATGCACCCCGCCGCCCCGCCAGTTGATCGCGCGCGGATCCACCTGCACGATGGTGCGGTCGGGGAACAGCTCGTTCAGCACCTGACGCACACGCTCATCCTTCTCCTTCATGGAAGCGGGCTTGCCCTCGTGCCAATAGGCCGGGGCGAAGACGCGCCCGTTCGTGATGAGGAAGTTGAGATAGCTCGCCGCAGGGATGTAGCGGATGCTGTCGCCGTCGAGAAGGTCTTCATAGCGCATCATCAGCATACGATCGTAGCTGCGTTTGGTGGTCAGCACATGATCATGGAACTCAGTATCCGGCGTGGGCACCTTGATCACCTTCAATGCGCGTCCTTCGCGGTCGCGGAACTGTTGCAGGATGCGCAGGTTCACTTCCATGCGTTGGCGCGTGATGATCTGTGAACTGTCGGTGAGGTCGGCATCATCGGGCCAAGCGAGCAGCACGGTGCTATCGTTCACAAAACGGCAGAACTCATCCACGTGTCCACCGGTCCCTTGGTTGAACACGTTGCCGTACAGGCATGGGTCCAAGTACCACTGATCATCGGCCGGACCTTCCTTCAACCAGATGATGTCCTGCACGCCGAACACACGCTTCAGTTCGTGCTCCATGCTATCGCGGCTCCAACCGGGGTTGCGTTGCATGGTCACGGCTTCCACCTGGAGAAGGACACCCGCGCCGTTGACTTCCACCGCGCCGCCTTCGATCACCATGGCGCTGTGTACCACCGGCAGGCCCGTCCTGCGTGCGAGCATGGTGGGGAAACTGTCCTCGAAGGCGAGCATATACTCCGGCGTTCCGACCAGGTTTTCGAGGTCGCCGTAGTAGTTCCAATCGGGATCCAGCACGGCGAGCGTACCATCGCGCTTGCGCAGGAAGATCGGACCGGCATCGCGCACTGCAGGCGTGGCGAGGCTGTCGCCCATCACCTCCATGCGGTATCGGCTACGCGCGATGCCGAGGCTGTCCCAGCGCGCGGCGATCGTTCGGGCGAGACTGTCGTTGTCCGCTGCGCAAACGACCACCGTTCCGGGATCCATGGCCAGCACCACCTTGTCCAGTACGGTGTCAGTGGATGCGCCGGTGTAGGTGAACCAGACGGCCTCGTGGGGTTCCCATTCGGCGGGAAGGCGGTACTCGGGAAGCTCCTTTTCCGGGGCCGCGCAGCCGAAAAGGACCGACGCGATCAAGAGTGTTTCAGAGGCGCGCATGTGCATCAAGGTATCAACGTTCATCGCCGTATTATCACACGTGCGCTCATCGGAACTTGCCCATCCACTCGCACCATCACCAGGTACAAGCCTTCTCGCAGCGATCCCGGCAGTTCGAGCAATACGTTGCTCGCTACCGACGACACCACTTCCGCATGCACACGTTTTCCCACAGCATCGAAGAGCTCGATCACCGCCTCTTCACTGAAGTACGCTTCATCCAGGCTGATGTTCAAGCGATCGTTCGCAGGGTTCGGGAACACATGCAAGCCATCACCGGTTGCTGGTGCGGTGAACTCAGGATCAACTTCCTCCACATCCACCGTCACGCACAGCGCATCGATCACTTCGGCCACGGTGACATCGTCGATGTAGTACCAATAGTTCGATGCCCCGATGCATACCATGTCATTCACATGCCTCAGTGCGCCGATGGTGATGTACGCATACGGACGGTCCGCGATGAACTGGCCGCAGATGTTCTGCCAACCGCTCTCGTAACCGATCGGTCCGCCTTGCCATTCCATCTGCATGGGCGGGTTGAAGGGCGGTTCTGCCTTGGCGATCGGCTCCATGCTCAGGTAAGCGCCGAAGCCATCGCAGGCACCCGTTGTGCCCTTCAGATGTACGTTGAAGGCGATCAGGTACGGTTGCCCTGGCACCAGAGGGGCGGTGAGCTTGCCGCCGATGGCCTCATGGTAATCGGTGCCTTGCCGGGCATAGACCGCTGCCGCACCACCGCCCCCGCGCGGCCGCACATCCGATGCAAGGTCCTGCGTATTGCCCGTGCTGCGGAAGGGCAGGCGGTCATCATTGTCGTAGTCATCGCCGGCGCTATGGCTGTCCGCAGTGGCAACCGCTGAATGCCAGCCGGGAGCGATCGTATAGCCGACCGGTACCGCAGCGTCAAAGGTGTAGGGAGGCCGCGTGGCGTGCAGCCCGGCCTGCTCGATGCCCGGATCCGTCACGAGGTTCGGACCCAGGCAATCCACATCGGCGCACGCGCTTTCCATGGGATGCGGCGTGTGGAAGATGCCGAGCTTGCCTTCCAGGTCGCTGGTGTTCCGGCTATACACGCGGAAGTGGTACGTCTGCCCATCGACCAACGAGGGAGGCAGAATCAAGTGATTGTATCCGCAGGCAATGGGGCTGAGGCTTCCCACCGCCCCCGCGAAAAGCTCGAGCACGGCGTTGTTGTCCAGGAAGTGGCAGATGATGGTGGCCGCTTCACCATCGTGGATGAACTTGAACCAGATGTCATCATCCGCACTGTCGCCGATCATGCCGCAATCATTGGAGGGCAGGCTCTGCGTGGCACCATCGGTAGCAAAGGAGACGCTGTACGCATCGTAGGTCGCGATCAGCGTGGCACCGCTGGCCTCATCCGGGTTGCTGCCATCGCCGATCCACGGATGGAAGGTGCGGCTGTACTGCCCGCCGTTGTTCGAGTTGAACAGGCGCACCATCACCGTATCGCCCGCAAGCAAGCCGGTGACATTGATCCCGTTGCCGCTGGTGCCGCAGACCAGTTCGTTCGCCAGCAGCGTGTCCGGGATGGTGGAGAACCCGCGGAAGGTCTCGATGCGCAGGGTGGCGGAGGTTTCCGCGTAATTCATGTTCCCTACATCAACGCCCACCTTGTGTTGTGGTGCCGTAGCCACGAAATAGAACCAGACATCGTTGGTGGGTGTGCCGGTGCACGCGGCTTGCGGAAAGGACATGGAAGCACCGTAGTTCGCGTAAGGGTGCATGGGGTGCGTGAAGTCATTCCCATCCGGGAACAGTTGGATCGCACCGGCCATGTTGTCGTTCACCGGAGGCGTGTAGAACTGATGGCTGAAGCCGGGGCTGCCACCATCGGGATAAGCGCGCACAAAGTAGGTCTCACCTACCGTTAGGCCGGAATAGTTGATCTGCGGCTCATCGGTGCAAAGAATGCTGGTGAGCGATGCGCAGGTGCCGGAGAACAGTTCGGTGAATACCTCGTCGCTGTTGAGTGACGACTGTGTGACCATGGCGGCCGTTGGCGCTGTAGCAGTGAAGGTGTACCACAGGTCCTTCGTTGCGCTTGCCGAGGTGCATCGGGGCAAGGACGAGGTGGCGAGCTGGAAGGCCGTGCGCTGCTGCGGATCGTAGTCCAGCAAAGAAGCCGGCACCAAGGGGATCGCATGCACGCACTCATCGTTCGTATACGCTTCCATCAAGGCCAGCTTGATCGGTCTCGGGGTGCTGCCTGCGGTCCACAGACGGAAGCGGTAAAGCGTGCCCACCACCAGGCTGTCCAGCACTGTACCCGCGGTCAACCCAACAGTGCCGCATTCCACCTCCACCAGTGATCCGCAAATGCCGGTGTTCAGTTCATAGCGCAAGCTTGTTCCTTCCGCGTAGGCCTGCAGCAACAACGCCGACGCCGTGGCCGTGAAGCTGAACCACACATCATCGTCCGTTCCGGTAGCGCATGCTGGTGCGCTTTCCGTGGCGCCGTAGGTTACCGCGAAGGTGTAGTCCACAATGGCATCCGCAGGTAGCACAGGCAACGGGATCGCCTCCGCGCAATCGTCGTTGGTGGTGTAACCACGCGCCCGGAACGAGTTCGTACTGGTCGAGGAACTGCCCACCTTCAAGTTGTACACGGTGCCGGGTACAAGCGCATCCAGGTCCATGACCGTGGAGTTCGTCGCGGTGATCCCGTTCGCGCAGCCCGCATCGAAGATCGCCGAGTTAAAGGTCGCGGACTTCTCGAGCACGAAGGGCCCCGCTGGTGCCGTGAAACGGTACCACACATCGCGCACCGTGGGAAAATCGTTCACCACGGAACCCGTCGCACCGACCAGGTCGAAGGCGACCAGCTGGCTCGCCACCGCATCATCGCTCACGAATAGGGGTTGGGCGTCGGCGCATTCATCGTTCCCGGGCGGTGCGGAGATCGCAATGCGGAACCACGTGTGTTGCTGTGGCGTGGCCGAAGCGGAATGAACGCGGAGGTACACGTCCTCTCCCGGCGTAAGGTCCATGATCTCGCGCTCGATCACCCAGTCGTCCTCGCACCACAAGCTGGTGAGGCTCCCGCACGCGCCGCTGTAAACCTGCACCACCACATCACCTTCCTGGACCACCACCACCGTATGCTTTGTGGACGTAGCCGTGAAACGGAACCACACATCATCATCCGAAGCACCGGCCACGGCACAGCCCGGCAACGATTGCGTAGCCCCGATGGTGGTGGCCTGCAGCCCCATGGTGTTCCTGTTCACATCGCCCGACGGGACCAGCACAGTGGCGGCTACGCATTCGTTGTTCGTGATCGGATGCACCACGCCCACGCGGAACGTCGCGGAGCTCGTAGCAGAACCACGATAGATCCGGAAGAGATAGGTATCCCCAATGACCAGGTTGGTGAGCGGCAAGGCATTCGCGGCAGCAGCGCCATCCGTGCAGCCGATGCTGTTGAGGCTGCCGCATGTACCACTGAACACCTCGATGTATGTGATCTCCGCAAAGCCGCGGTCATGCACCACGGTCAGCACGCTCGCGGTGGCCACGAAACTGAACCACACATCGCGATTGCCCGTACCGTTGCAGCCCGGCGGCGTGATCGCATTGGCCTCGCCGAAGGTGTTGCTGGCCACCCACTCGTCCGGCACCGACCCGCTGCTCACTGCAACGGGATAAGCATTGGCGCAGTCCGGGTTGGGTGTGGTCTGGGCGAGCGCGAGAACCGGCGCGAACGCGATCACGCCTACGCCAAAGCGTCCGCGGATAAGGAAAAGGTTGAAGATGCTGCGCATAGGTCGTAGGTATTGGCACGACCAAGGGAATACAACCCGCACATTGCTGAAAGGGGGATCGAGGCTACGGGGCGTGATCGAGGGAACGGTTCATCGTGCTGGCGGCTCGCTCCCGATCGCTTCCGCTTGGATCACCCAGCGGCCATTCTCCTTGCCCAGCACCATGATCAAGGACCCGTACACCTCTTTCCGCTCGCCCTTGTCCTCCAGCGTCATGTGCTCGTGCAACACCAGGATCGCTGTGTTCTCATACTGGTACAGGATCTCCCGCATCACGCTTGCCTCGATCATCTTGAACCCGTTGCGCGTCTGCCGTGCCGTCAATCCCTTCAGGTCGATCGGCATGCCATCGATGCCGTGGTAGAACCAGCCGGGTGAAAGGAGTTCCTTGCGCATGCTGTCGCGCACGGACACATGGCGGTGCTGCTCCATGATCGCGGATTCAGCGGCCAGCAAGGCGAGCACGGCGCTGTCCGGCGGATGGGTGCCGGCGAAGGTCATGGGCACTTCAGTGGTTTGTGCGGCGCTCGACAAGGACAGCAACAGGGCGAGCACGAATGGGATGATCGGGAAGTAGTGCATCTTGCGAAGTAGGTGAACGGATGGCGGCACACGCCAGAGGATCGAGGGACCGGGGAACGATCGAGGGTACGGTCACCCACGCAACTCCCGCGTCACTTCCTCCAGCCTCCTCCGGCTGATCTCCACGCGCACGCCGTTCCGCATGCGCACGCGCCCTTCGCCATCGATGCCGTCCACGTGCCTTCGGTTCACCAGTGCGCTCTTGTGAACGCGGATGAAGCCGAGCGGCGAGAGCATCTCGTCGTAGTCCTTCAGCGTGCGTGCGGATACGAAGCGGCGCTCATCGGCGAGGTGCAGCGCGGTGTAGTTGTCGTCGGCCTGGCACCATGCGATGTCGGCGGGCGCAATGGCGTGCGTGCGATCGCCGTGCGTGAGGGTAAGCTTCAGGGCCTGCTCATCGCGCGGCTCGATGTTGCTCAGGAATTGCTGCTGCACTTCCAGCGAAGTCGTTCCCTTACGCTCGAGATGCCGATCTACCGCTGCGCGCAGTTCATCGGCTTGGACTGGTTTGAGCAGGTAATCCAATGCGCTGAAACGGATGGCCTGTATCGCATAGTGCTGATGACTCGTGGTGAAGACCACATCGAAGTCCCAGCGACCCAGGCGCTTGAGCAACTCGAAGCCGTTCCCGCCCGGCATCTCCACGTCCAGGAAGACGAGTTGCGGCTTGGTGTCGGCGATCAAGCGCGTGGCATCGTCGATGTTCTTCGCTTCGCCGAGCACCTCCACATCCGGAGCCACCTCCTGCAACCGCGCACGCAGGAATACGCGCGCGTTCGTTTCGTCGTCCACCTGCACGGCCGTGATCATGGTGGAAAGTTACACCTTGCCCTCAGCCCCTCTCTCATGGAGCGTGAAGCCGATCAACCCAGCAACACCTCCACACGCGTGCCCGCTGGCGTTGCGCCATCCACCAGATCGGTGAAGGTCACACGGCCCGCTTTGCCCAGCTTGAAGGACAACAATTGCAGGCGCTCGTTGGTGAGCTGAAGACCGAGGCTCGGGCTGCCGTCCGTGTGCTTGCGTTCCGGTGAAGCGGCCCGGCCGATGCCATTGTCCTCGATCGTACAGATGATACGGCCATCACGCTCCGCAAAATGCACGCTCACGCGCTTCGCACCTTCCTTCGTCGCCAGCCCGTGCCAGATGGCGTTCTCCACGAATGGCTGCACCACCAGGGCCGGAACGGCATCGTCCTCATCCAGCAAAGCGGGATCGGCGTCCACTGAATAGCTCAATCCATTACCGAAACGCAGTGCTTCGAGTTTCAGGTACTGGCGCAGGAAGTCCATGTCCTGGCTCAGGGGCACGCTGTCCTTCACACTATGGTCGAGCACCGTGCGCAACAACCTGGCGAAGCCATCGAGGTAGTTGGCTGCACCCACCGCATCGCCGTCGCGCACCAGGTTGCCGATGGCATGCAGGCAGTTGTAGATGAAGTGCGGGTTCATCTGCGTGCGCAGCACCTTGAGTTGCAACAGTCGGTTGATCTCTTCGATGCGCTCCTTCTGGTCCTTCAGTTCCGCGTTCAAGCCTTCCAACACGGCTGCATGCCTGCGTTTCTGTCGCAGGTTGCGCCATACGAGCACAATGCCGCCGAGGGCCATCACCGCAAGCGCGATGCTCCCGTACAATTGCACGTTGCGCACACGGAGCCGCTCTTCCCGTTCACGTGCTTCTGCATCCAGGCGTTGGATCTCCTCCTCCTTCAGTTGGGTCTCGAAGCGCTTCTCGAGTTCCAGATATTGTTCATCCATGGAGCGCACGAAGAGCGTGTCCTGCAGGTCGCGCGCGTGCTTCACCATGGCATAGGCGCCGGGGATATCGCCCATGGTTTTAAGGCACTCAGCGCGCAGTTCGGCGAAGTCGATGGCCAGATCGAGCGCGTTGCCGCTGGCGGCGTTGAGCGAATCGCCGATGTCGAACGCCCTGAGCGCTTCCGCAGGCTTCTTTGCATAGAGCAGCGATCGACCGAGGTTGCTGTAGGTCCAGGCTCGGTCGTGCAGGTCGGTGCTGTCGAGTTGCGCAAGCACTTCGGCATGGAGCCTTGCGGCCTCTTCGTGAGCACCGTGCGCGCTGAGGGAACTGGCCAGGTTCCCGAGCAGGGCCAGTTTCACCACATGCTCGCGTGCTCCCAGTACACGCAGGCCTTCGCGGTAGTGGAACTCCTCCTTCTCGGGCTGACCCAGTCGGCTGTACATACTGCCCATGCTGTTGTGCGCCAGGGCGAGTTGGATGGTGTCTCGTTCGAAGGCCTGCGCCAGAGCAAGGTGTTCGTGCCGGAACCGATCGGCTTCCTGGTAGTGCCTCCCTTCCACATTGAGCTTTGTGAGCTGGTACAACGAAGCAAGCATGCGCGTGGTGTCAGGCAGCTCGCGGGCGAGGAGCAGCGCCTTCTGTGCATGTTCCACGGCACCCGCCGGATCGTCCTTGCCGCTGCGCGCGAAGGCCCAGTGGTACTCGGCTTCGTAGCGCGTGCGATGATCATCGCTCACGGACAACTCCCGTGCGGCGTTCTCCAACTGCTCGAACTCCCCCGCTGCGTGCAACTGCTTCAAGCGTTCCAGGTCCGCTTGCGCCAACAGACCCAACGAGCCGAGCAGAAGAAGGAAGAGGATCGGGAGCCGCTGCATCGCCGAAAGGTCGGGAACCTCCCGGCTCATGCAACCATCTCATCCATTCGGTTGCTTGTGGCGGATATCAGGGAGGAAACGCTACCGGTCCTTCACCAGCTTCACCACAGCGGGTGCGCTTCCTTCCATGAACAGCGCGAGCAGGTAATTGCCCGCGCGCAAGGCCCCCACATCCATCATCAACCGATCGCTCGTCCATCGTTCGCCATGCACACGTTTCCCCTTTGCATCAAGCAGTTCCAGCGCAATGGACGCACCGGATCCGTTACGCTGTAGCACGAATACTTCGCCCATCGGGTTCGGGCCTGCGGTGATGCCCAAGCGCTCAAGCTCATCGATGCCGACGAACACATTGAAGAGGACGGAGTTGGTGAGCGACCACGCACCAGCTGAAGACATCGAGCGCACCGATAACGCATGCGGGCCCGCAGGCAAAGCATCCGTGAGCACGCTCAGCAACAGACCGGTGATCTCCGGTGCTGCGGTTGTTGCCATCGATGTCGCGTTGCCGAAGCCTGGATCCGCATCGAGGAAGTACTCCACGCGCACGATGTCGCCGCCTGGCGCCATGCTGCGCACCATGAAGAAGCGGCGGTTGGTGAGTCCCCAGCTCCCTGCTTCGTCCTTCATGCGGATCCCGAGCACATGTCCGCCGGGCGCGAGTGCGCTCACATCGAGCGACAAGGGCAACGACACTTCCGCAGCTTGCGTGAAGTTGATGGCTATGCCATTGCCGAAGCCGGGGTCAACATCGAAGTAGTATTCGCCGCGCACCAAGGCCTGTGCGCTCGCAGCCATGGCTAAGGCGATAGCCAATAGGAAAATGATCGCGCGTGCCATGGCCTTCAGTTGTTGGCGCGTGAACTGATGGTGACCGGCAACGGCGCTCCTTGATCGGTGCTGGTGGGCGCGTTCAGCATGAAGATGCTGGGCACCGGCGGAATGCCGCTGGGCATGTAGGGCTCAAGGCCGGCGAAGATTCCGCAGTCCGTACCGCCCACACCTGCGCCGATGGCCGGTGAGCCGACGGCGAGTTGGTACTGCGCATCGCCGGTGCCACCAACGAACACGGAGCTCAAGTCCACATTGATCTGGTTGCCGTTGGTAGCGGCGATAGGTGCACCAGCGAAAAGGTTGTTCGAGTAGGAAGAGGTGCCTGGCGTGACGAAGGGCCCGAAGATGCAGTTGCTGATGGACATGCCACTGCCGCCGAAAAGCGCGGTAGTGCCATTGCCTTCGCCAAAGCAATTGATCAGTTCGCCGGTGGTGTTGCCGCCTGTGCTGAAGTTGAACGTGCGCGCCACCGTGTTGCTGATCGTCAAGTCGTTCAAGGTCGTTCCACTGTACCCGACCACGAAGCCGTTCGCGACATGGCAGCCGTTCACAACGATGCCCGAGAGGTTCAATGCGCCCACTGGGTAAGCGACATGGAAGTCGGCCCCACCACTTGAGAATCGGCAACGCTCGATGCGTACGAAACTCGCCTTCACTCGCGAAGCCCCTTGCACATCCAGCCCGCTCACCACGCAGCCTTCCGAACCAGCCTCGAAGAGGAGTCCGCCGGTGATGGCGGTGGCTGATGTGGCTTGCAGCCCTGCGTTGAAGTTGAGGAAGTAGCCCGGGCCGATCACCACCAGCGGCTTGGTGAATGTGCAGGCGCCATACGTGCTACCGCTTGGCTCCACATGGATGGTGTCGCCATCGGCCGCGGCATCATGCGCATCCTGTAAGGTGGTGAAGTCAACTGCGATGCCGGTGTTGTTCACGCGGTGGATGGTGGCATGCGCGCTGAGCGCAGTTGCACATGCCAGCAGGAGGATCATGTTGCGCATGGTCGGTTGGGCTTGGATGAACGAAGGTGCGCATTCCATCCCAGAAATCGGTGATCGGCAGAGAAGCGAATCCTGATTCCTGCGCGGCACCAAGCGCCTCATCGCCACCCGAAGAACAGCATCAGCAGCAGCACACCGATCAGGTCCATCCACACGCCGGCCTTCACCATCTGTTGCATAGGTATGCGGCCCGTGCCGAAGACGATTGTTTGCATGGGCGAGGCCACGGGAAGCATGAAGCCGAGGCTCGCGCCCAATGCGGCGGGCCACAGGATGCTCTGCGGATCCATGCCCCAGCGCTCGGCCATGGCGGCGAGGATCGGCAGCGTGAGACTCGCCGTTGCGGTGTTGCTGCCGAGCTCGCTCAGCAAACACACGATCAAGGTTGTGGCTCCGATCAACAGCACCATGGGCAAGGAGCCGAGGCCCGCCATGGCTTCGCCGATGATGCTGCTGAGGCCCGATTTGTCAACGCCCGCCGCCAGCGCGAAGCCGCCGCCGATGAGCAGCAGCACGCCCCAGGGCACGCGCTGCTCTGCGAAGGTCCACGACATGAGCGATCGACCTTCTTCGTGCGTTGCGTAAGCATCATGCGGCTGCCGCATGCGCTTGCTCGCCGGCAAAAGGAAGAGCAGCACCGCGCCCATCACGGCAACTGCTGCATCGCTCACATCCTTCAGCGCAGCAGCACGTTCGCGCCAGCCGGTGAAGAGCACGTTGTCTCCTTGTTTGAGTGAATCGCCGGTCATCCAGAGCAAGGCCACCAACGCGAACACGCTGCCTGCGAGCCATTCGTCGCGCGAAGGGCGACCGAGTGCCTTCAAGCGTTCGCGCACTGCATCGGCACCGCCGAGCGAATCGCCCTTCAGTTTGAAGACGATGCGCGTGAGCAACAACCAAGCGACCGCGAGGAAGATGATCGCGAGCGGAAGGCCCGTTGCCATCCATTGCCCGAAGCCGATGCTCGCCTGATCGGGATAGAGCTGCTTCCACAGTGCGATGAAGACGAGGTTCGGCGGCGTGCCCACCGGCGTGGCCATGCCACCCACCGTTGCGCCATACGCCACACCCAAGAGCAAGGGAACCGTGAGCCGCTTGCGCGCATCGGCGGGCGCGTCCTCGTCGTCGATCAGGCTCAGTGCGATGGGCAGCATCACCAAGGTGGCAGCGGTGCTGTTGATCCACATGCTCAGCAGCGCGCAAGCCACCATCACACCCAGCACCAAACGCTCCGAGCTGCTGCCCACGCGCGCCATGATGCCCAGCGCGATGCGTCGATGCAAGCCGCAACGCTCGATGCCCAAGGCGATGATGAAGCCGCCGAGGAAGAGGAAGATGATCTCCTTGCCATAGTGCGCCGCCGTGGCGGGAACGGAGTCCACGCCAAGCAGCGGGAAGAGCACGAGCGGAAGGATGGACGTGACCGGAATGGGCACCGCCTCGGTGATCCACCACAGAGCCATCCAAGCCACCAAGCCCGCCATGGCCGCAGGCGCTGGACCGTGGTGCTGCAAGAGCGCGAACACCAGGATGGCCGATGCGGGTCCGGCGAGGAGGAAAAGCCAACGCTTCATGCGAGCGGTGAAGATGCGGCAAGCGACCGAATGAGGTTTTCAGCATCCGCACTCGTGAAAAAAAAGTGGCCCACCCGGTCGTAAACAACCCCCCTTTCGATTTCCGCGAACGCAGTGCGCCAACGCACCTTGCACCGCCCCCGAAGACATGCTCACCGCACTCGCTCTGCAGAACTATGGTTGGCTGGCCGCACTGGTTGCCTTCCTCACGGTGGCCGCGCTGGCACTGCTGTGCGCGCTGATCAATGCCCGCAGCGCACTGGCCGCTGCCCGGAACGATGCCGCCCGGCTCAACGGGCTATGCGATGCCCTCGCGGATACCGCGCGCAAGGACATGCAGAAGGCCGCGAAGGACTTGCACGAGAGCGTAGGTCAATTGCTCAGCGCGGCACAGATCAGCGCACGGCGGGTGCAAGACCTTCGGCCCGACCCCCTGCTCGAGAATGCGATCAACGCTACGGATATGGGCATCGCGGAACTGCGCTGCACCATCAACGCCCTGCGCAGCGGACTGAGCACCGACCTTCCCTTGGGCGAGGCGCTCAGCCACGATGCGGATCGCCTGCGCCGTGTCTCACGGATCAACGCCGAACTCGTGGAGCAGGGCCTGCCGCCCACCCTGAGCATCGATGAGCGCATCATCCTTTACCACGGCTGCCAACAGCTCATCGGCCTAGCCATTGCTCGCACCGGAACGGGGCAGATCAGCATCATGGTTGATGCGCAAGGCCCACTGCTGCTGCGCATCGCCGCGAACGGGCGCGCATCTGCCGCCGACAACCTCCGCGAAGCCGACGTATGCGCTACCCTGAACACACGCTGCGGGCTGATCGGATATGCCGCACAAGCAGAGTCCGTAGCCTCTGGTTTCGCGTGGGTCATCAAACCGCTTGCGGCATGAAGCACCGCGTAGCCATGGTCGATGATCACCACCTGGTGCGCGCAGGACTGGTGGCCACCGTGAATGCCCTTGGCGGCTACGAAGTGACCATGGAAGCAGGGCATGGCGCAGAGCTCATCGACGCATTGGCGATCACCAAAGAGCCGCCTCAACTGGCCATCATCGACCTGAACATGCCCGTGATGGACGGCTGGGCCACCATCGCATGGCTCAGCGAGCATCGGCCGGAGATCAAGTCCATGGCGCTCACCTTCGAGGCCGGCGACGATGCCATGATGCGGGCCGTGCGCGCGGGTGCCCGCGGTTTCCTGCTGAAGAATGCAACACCCGAAGTGCTGCGGCTCGCGCTCGATAGCATCCGCCTTACCGGATACTACCACAGCGATTCGCTGCAAGCGGGCCTGGATCGGAACCCCGACCGCCTCACCCAGCAAGAACGCGAGCGCGAAGAGATCCTCGCGCGCCTGACACCGCGCGAGCTGCAATTGCTGCGTTTGGTATGCGACGAAGAGGAATTCACCTACGACCAGATCGCCGACCAGCTGGGCCTGCACCGCCGTTCGGTGGACAACTACCGCATGCAGCTCTTCGACAAGTTCGGCGTGAAGAGCAAGACCGGCCTGGTGCTCTTCGCCACGCGCTGGGATTTGCTGAAATGAACGACATAGCAACCTCTCCCCATGCCTCACACCATCCCGATCGCACTGGTCGATGACCACACGCTCTTCCGAAACGCACTGGCCGACCTGATCGGCTTGATGGGCGGATATGAAGTGGTGGTGCAGGCCGATCATGGACAGGAATACATGCAGGCCGTAGCGAATGGTGCCCGTGTGGCCGTGGCCATCGTTGACCTGCACATGCCGGTGATGGACGGCTATGAGACCATCGCTTGGATCCGCGAGCATCAGCCCCAGACACGCGCGCTGGCGCTCACCTTCGACAAGGACGAAGCCACCTTGGCCAAAGCCCTGCGCGCCGGCGCCTGCGGCTTCCTCCCGAAGAACGTGGGGCGAGGCCTCTTCTCCGAAGCCCTGCAGCAAGTGTCCACGCTCGGCCATTACATCAACGAGGACCTTGTGGAGCGTGGCGGGGCCGTTACCTCCAGCGCCCACGAAGCGGCACGGCTGCAGGTGGTGGCGAGCTTCAGTCCGCGTGAACTGGAGTTCATCCGCATGGTGTGCCACGAAACAGAACCCACCTACGAAGCGGTGGCCAAGCAGATGAACGTAACGCTGAACACCGTTCACGGCTACCGCGAGAAGATCTTCCACAAATTCGAGATCAAGAGCAAGGCCGGCCTGGTGATCTTCGCTTACAA
>JBATND010000089.1:0-4005 GCA_049290175.1 Flavobacteriales bacterium
TGGTGCATCCGTTCCTCGGTGAACTGACGCACCATTCACCGCTGCTTCTGCTGCTCTGCATGGCCGTTATCGCCGGCTTGCTCATTCCGCTGCACCACCGCATGGAGAAGCTGATCACCAACATGCTGGTGAGCAAGAACAACCGGGTGCGGTTGGAGGCGGCGCGGAGGACAATCGAGGAGTTGGAGGGAACGAGGAAGGACGAGGCCGACTAAGTCCAGAGTAGGGCATGGCCCGAAGCGCTGGTGGTTCAGCGCTAGCCCGAGAAACACCCTGTCATCAGCGGGTGTGTGAAGCGGCAACCCCCGATGCGTCTTGCAGCAACAGCACTGCTCGCAGCATTCCTGGGTCGTTGACGTCGATCGATGTAGCTGCGACTTGTGTATTCCAAGATGTCGTGAGCATTGATGCACTTGCAGAGAGTGCGCCAGCGGTTTTCCGATCGCGCGTGCGCTGGATCACTTCCGCGGGCAATGCACCTTCCGTGTTCCACGGTGTGATCGCGCAAGCAGCAATTCCATCGTGCTTCATGGCGAATGGCAATGCGCGTTCACCGGTCGGTTCGAGGGATGGTTCGCCATCAAGCACGATGTCTGGGACGACGCCTTCCAGTTGCACGCTGCGCCCCGACGGCCTGAAGAATAGGCCCACGGTGATCTTGGCGGAACCAGCGGAAGTGGAGGCGCCATCAGCATCAATGATCGGCGCGAGGTCAACCATGCTCTGGATGGTGCCTTTGCCGTAGGTCCGCGGTCCACCCATCACAACAGCGCGTTTGTGGTCCTGCAATGCGGCTGCGAAGAACTCGGAGGCCGATGCGCTGCGTTCGTTCACCAGCACGACGAGCGATCCACGATAGCGGGCCCGCTCCGCTGTGGTCGAAAGCACCCGCACTGTGCCATCGCGGGCCAAGCGCTGGGCAACAGGCGCAGCATCGAGGAAGAGGCCGAGGATGTGTATGGTCTCGCTCATGCTGCCGCCTTGATTGTCGCGCAGGTCGATGACGAGGCTGCCGATATCCATGCGCAATAGGCTATCGAGGACCTCAGCAACGTCCTGGGAACAGCGCGGCCCGTTTCCTCCGGACAAGTCGGTGTAGAAGCGCGGCAAGGCGATCACGCCGACGGGCGGACCGGCACCGCGCACCACACATGCCCGCGCGCGACCCGCCGCAGGATGGATGAGCGCGCGTTCAAGCGAGACTGTGCGTTGGGTGCCATCAGGCTTGCGAACGAACAGCTCCACCTGGCTTCCGGCGGCACCGCGCAGCAATTCCACTGCTCCATCAATGGAAAGGCCCGGCACCGGGACGGCTTCTCCGCTTGCGTCACGGATCGTCAGCAACTCATCGCCAGCTAACAATGCGCCGCTCAAGGCCGCGGGGCCTCCGGGTTCCATCGAGTCGATGCGGATGCGGCCATCGGTGCTCGTCAGCGTGACACCGATCCCGACAAAGCTCTGCGTCATCGCATGATCGAAGCCTGTACGCTCTTCCGCCGACAGGTAGGTGCTTTGTGCATCATGCACGTTAGCAAGCGTGCCAAGGAAAAGGTCCATGCGCTCATCCCGTCCGTGCTCGATCCGGGTGCGCAAGTCATTCTGGGCTCGTGGTCGCACAACGGACCATGCGACTTCTTCGGCAGCACCCGTAGCTGAGCGGACCAGTGCGCATCGCTCGGCGAGGCGGCGGTTCCAGCGTAGATGCACATCAGCATGTGCTGCGGACGTACCGGCGCCGTTGAGCAGTGACGAAGCTCGCAAGAGACCGGCGTTCATCAGGCTGTCGCAGCGATACACGAACGGTGGCACTCCGTGCGCCAGTTGGTCATCGATGCGCAAGCGATCGCTGGCCAAAGCCTCGCGTTCGAGCAATGATAGAAAGAGGGTGTCCGGGTCAAGCACGCGGAGGTAGCTGTCGAAGATGTCTGCTGAGAAGCGGTCGTCGATGGCGCGCGGCGCGAAGTGCCGCTCACGTAGGACCGTCATCAGCTCGGCGATACGCGCGCTGTCTGCAGTCGATTGTGCGTGGCACGATGCGATGGAGGACAGCAGCAGAACGACCCCAGTGATGCGTAGCATGATCCGAAGGTATCGGGGGCGGCATGCGTGGGATCCAAGGAACTGTTAATGATCGATTGAGGTATACAGTTACGGAGCGTGGTGCTGCTGAAAGTTGCAGAACTCCGCTCTGGACCGCATAGTCGAGTCATCGGTGATGACTTCAACAGCTCCTATCGAACATGCTGGCGAGCATGTCGGGCCATTCCTCATGCATGGTCTGCGGAGTGCTTCGCGTCCGTAGACGAGTCCCGCTTGCAAGAACAACCGCGTGCGCTTGGTGGCGGCAAGGAAGACGATTGAGGAGTTGGAGGGCAGGCCTTCCGGAACTGCGGAATGAACCTGTCGCGGGTTCGGTTGTACCGGGGCGTAGAATCCAGTCAACATGCGCCCCTGCCTCCTCACCTTCGCCCTTCTGCTTTCGGCCGTTCACGGCCACGCCACCGACCTCTTCGACCAACTGCGCGCCTTCAACCCCTACTGGGCCGATCACGCTGAACACGTGACCGGCAAGCCCGCCAAACCCATCAACAACGATGTCGACTACGTACAGGCGCATCTCGTGGAGGTGCTCGGAGTGCTATCCCAGACACCTACGAGCCAACTGAGCGCAGATCAGCTCAGGTCGCGCCAGGAACTCACTGCCGTGCTCGCCGACTACGCACGCCAAGGACGCTTCCCGATCAACTACTACCGGCAGGAGCGCATCCCGGTCTTCATCGACGAGCACGATACGTATTGCGCTGTCGGATACTTGATGCGGCATACCGGTGAAGAGGCCATGGCACGCCGCATCGCTGCCGCGAACAACTACGCCTGGGTGCGCGAGATCGAGGAGCCCGGCCTGGCTGCATGGCAACAAGCTTCAGGCTTCAGCTTGGAAGAGTTGAAATTGATCCAGGGCGCCTACGACTATTACATGCCCGATGCCTTCCTGCTGCCCAACAAGTACGAAGTGCCGCAGAAACCCGAGCGAGTGGTACGCTACTTCGAAGGACCTGATGCCTCGACTCCGCTCGGCACAGGCCCCAAGATCTGGTGCTACGGCGAGGGTTCCAACAACGAACTGCACGGCCAATGGATCCAGAACTATTCAAGCACACTACCGTGGATCGTGGGCTACTTCGAGCATGGCAAACGATCGGGCCGTTGGAAGGAGTACTACAAAGGCACCGACAAGCTTTGCCGCACCGAGCACTGGCGCGACGACAAGCTCAACGGTATCCGCACGCGTTACGACCGCGATGGGCGGGTGATCGAGACCATCCTCTTCAAGAACGGACAGGCCGTCACCAAGACCAACATCGATCATGACAAGGCCTTGCGCCATGTGCGTACACCGCTTGACTCCGCAACGGTATTCACCGAGGTCTTCACCGAAGAAGGTTCGTTGATCGCAGCAGGGAAGGAGCGCATCCACAATCCCGAGGGCCTGCAGTGGTTCCAGAACATCGAGCTCACCGCGCTCAACACCTTCGCCATCACCGCCCGCGATGGTGCGCCAAGGCCGGAGGAGGGTGTCTTCGTGCGACAGTCGCGGCTTTTCCCGTTCGAACAGTCCATGCAACAGATCCCCGGCTCACACGCCTTGGTGCAGTACAGGAAGGAAGGCGCGTGGATCTACTATAAGGACTACCTGAGCACACCGTGGCCCGCTGGCACGGCCGCCAGTGCCGAGCAACGATTCTCCAACGGATACAAGCACTTCGGCCCGGAGCTACACGCCAAGATCGAGCGCTACGACCACCTGGAGCTAAGGGCCAGTTATGACTCCATGCGCGTAGTGTACACCGATGATCGCCCAGTGGACTTCTTCGGCTACGCGACCGAGAAGCATGATCACTTGCAGTTCACCTACCACCCATCGTTCCAGCGCTTGGTCATGCACGGCAGGGGTGGGCGTTGGAACGACATGGAGCTGACGCCAGCGATCAAGCAGATCACCCG
>JBATND010000090.1:0-1716 GCA_049290175.1 Flavobacteriales bacterium
GCGGAATGAGCAAGCCGGCGATAACGGCCATGCAGAGCAGCAGAAGCAGCGGTGAATGGTGCGTCAGTTCACCGAGGAACGGATGCACCAGCAGGTTGACGAACTCGAAGAAGAGCAGCAGCGCGATGAGCGAGAGGTTCTTGATGGCCCTCGCACCTACTATAGCGGTGCGGCTGAGCACAAGCAGGAAAATGCCGAGCGTGATCACAATGAGCGCGATGATCCCGAACTGGATGTTGCGCGAGCGGGCGGCAGCGGCTTCCTCTCGTGCCTTCGCATCCTCCATGTCCTTGAGCTGCTGCGCGAAAAGCTGGGTCTTCAGCTGACTGCGGTTCTGTGTGGCGATCACACTGTCGCGATAGGCGATGCACAACTTCGCGTAGTAGAATGCGCTATCAGCCATGCCGTCCGCCTTGAACGCATCAGCCAAGGCTTCAGCGGCTTTCTCCAGGATGTTCGGATTGCGAACCCCATTCGCAGAGCGGAAACCCAACTGCGCAATGGCTTGCGCCTCCGCAGTGCGGCCCTGCTCCAAGAGCAAGGAAGAATACCCCGCGGCGAACTGAACAAGGGGAAGCGGCAGTTGGAAGGAATCCGCAACGGCGATCGCGCGCTTGAAATGCAGCTCGGCCAAGTCGGCTTCATGCCGGGCCGCATAAACCGCCGCAAGCGCACCGTTCGAATAGGCGTAGGTCCATGGGTCCTCGCCGGGGGAACTAACCATTTCCACTTGCTTGGTATAGTAGAGCGCGGAATCGAGCTCTCCACGGTCCATGAAGACCCGGGCTATCGTTGACAGCCCTCGCGAACGGATCCCAGGGGGCATGCCAAAAGCCAGCGCTTTGCGCATGTAGCGCATGGCACCATCGTTGTCGCCCACACGTTGATAGAGCACGGCGAGCTCCTTGCAGGTCGCACCCATCCAAATGCTATCACGAGCGCTCGTAAAGTGATCGAGCGCAAGGTTGAAGTGCTTCAATGCGCCGTTCACCTCATTGGCGATCACGAAGGAGAACCCGATGGATAGTTGCGCCCTTCCGATCAACGTATCGTTACCGGTCGGTCCCGCTATCTCGAACATCCGGAGCGCGGTGGACATGCATTCATCCTGACGATTGACGTAGAGGAGCTTCACGGCCAGGCGCGCGAGCAACGCCATCTTCGTGCGGGGATCGTCCGTGGCCTTTTCGCGGATGATCAAAGTATCCACAGGAAGGTCACTGATCCGGGCGACGAGCGTATCGAACGGTTGGGCATGCAAGCGCCCGATGGTGGTCATGCTGACAACCGCGCAGAACAGCATGACCAGTCTTCTGACCGATCGTTCTTGAAGGGTACTCCTCATCATTCCCATCAGCTCGGGTTGGTGTCATTTGGTCTCGCCTCCAGTTCTTCTATCGTCCTCCTCGCCGCTTCCAAGCGCACGCGGTTGTTTCCCGCAAAGCGGGACTTCGCTCCTTCGTCGCTCAGCTTGCTTTGCGGACAGGCTTTCTGGTGATCAGTTCGCATTGCTTTCATTCGGTCTTGCCTCTAGTTCTTCGATCGTCCTTCTTGCCGCTTCCAACCGCACCCGGTTGTTCTTCGATACGAGCATGTTGGTGATCAGCTTCTCCATGCGGTGGTGCAGCGGAATGAGCAAGCCGGCGATAACGGCCATGCAGAGCAGCAGAAGCAGCGGTGAATGGTGCGTCAGTTCACCGAGGAACGGATGCACCA
>JBATND010000091.1:0-5584 GCA_049290175.1 Flavobacteriales bacterium
GCCTTGGGCCATACATCTGGCAGCACCAGACCACCACGCAGGATTGCAGCGCGTGCATCATCGCTTGTTTCTTCCCGCCGGGCTGCGCCGTGAATGTGACCGGATGGACCACATGGGCAAGCGGCAATGGTGTGGGCGCACCGCCGAATTATCCGATCCAGGTAATCGATGCCTCGGGCACCAGCATAGTGATCAACTCCGCTGCGGATCTTCAGGCGTGCGTTGCGTGCCCAGTGATCACCGTGCAGACCAACGCGGTGACCGATGTGCTTTGCTTCGGCGCGAGCACCGGATCGGCCACCGTGCAAGCGAGCGGGGGAGAAGAGCCCTACACCTATGCATGGTCGCCGGGTGGAGCCAGCGGCGCAACGGCGAATGGTCTTGCTGCGGGCACCTATACCGTGACCGCTACGGATGCGAACGGCTGCACCGGCACCGGCACCGGCACCGTGCAAGTGAATCAGCCTACTGCGCTCACGGTGGCGATCACTGGAACCACGCCCGTGAGTTGCACAGGCAACGATGGCACGGCAACAGCGAGCGCAAGCGGCGGAACGGGCACGATCATCTATTCGTGGTCGCCGAGCGGAGGCAATGCTGCAACGGCAAGCGGCCTTGCAACTGGCAGCTTCACAGTAACTGTCACCGACGCGAACGGTTGCACGGCGCAGGCCACAACCCAAGTGACCCAAGCGCAAGGGCCAGCCATTGTGGATGTGGCAGTCACGCAGACGAATTGCAACGCGCCAACCGGCACCATCACCATCACGGCCAACGGAACAGGGGTGCAGTACAGCGTGAATGGCGGCACCACCTATCAAGCGGCGAATGTGTTCTCGGGGCTCGCAGCAGGCACCTACAATGTGGTGGTGCTCGATGCCAATGGCTGCCAGGCCACGGCCACTGCAACGGTGACGCAACCTGCGCCGCCAGTGCCAGTGATCACGGGCCTCAATGTGGCGTGTTTCGGGGAGACCATCATGCTCAGCACCACGCAGCCTTTCGCATCATATGCTTGGCAGCCCGGCGGCACATCATCCACGCAAGCGGTCACCGCGTCGGGCAGCTACACGGTCACCGTTACAGATGCCAACGGATGTGCGGGCACATCAGCTCCATTCAATGTGATGTTCGAGAATCCCATGGCGGGCTTCACTGCGGATCCGCCATCGCCGCAATTGCCCGGAACCGAGGTTGAGTTCGTTTTCGATTCCAATGGCGGCGGCGGCACCATCAGCAGTTGGTGGTGGGACCTCGGCGCTCCCGGCTCAAGCTCGTTCAACACCACCAGCACCTCGTGGACATACAACGATGCGGGGGTCTATACCATCACGCTGGCCATCGTCACTGCGAATGGCTGCGTTGACACCGTGAGCATAAACTACCTCATCCGTCCGGCCGACATTGAGATCCCCAACGTCTTCAGCCCGAACGGCGATGGCTACAACGATGCCTTCGTGATCCGCAACATCGAGTTCTTCAGCAACGAGCTCGCCATCTTCAACCGCTGGGGCATGGTGGTCTTCGAGACGCGCGACTACCGCAACACCTGGCGCGGCACCGATCAGCCTGATGGCACTTATTACTACGTGCTCCGGCTCGACGATGGGCGCGAGTTCAAAGGGCATCTCACTTTGCTGAGGTGATTGAGATCTAAGGCTTCACCCGCTTGAATCGGTAGCTGAACCCGCGCGGCGCGCCGTCCTTGCCAAGGCCGCTCACGCGCGCGATCCAATCGCCATCGGCTTGCAGGGCGTACACGATGCGCTGCGGGAAATCGTGCGCGGGGTTCTCGAACACCATGCTATCGCCGATGCACGCGGTGAGCGGGAAGCGCACCAGGCCGCCTTCGTTCTGCGAAGGCACGCGCACATCGTAGCTCGGCGTGCCGGTGCTGTCGTAGGCCAATGAGAGGTGCTCGATGAAGACCGTGTCCTGACCGACCATCACGAAGCCAGTGCCCGCGTGGAAGGCATCATCGGTGCGGCGCCAAATCTCATGCACGAGCGCGCCCGGCTCGCTCACCGAATCGGTCCAAGCGCCCATGAGCTTGAGCACGAGTTCGCTATAGCGCGCAGTGGTGCTATCGACCGGCATGGCCGGAACCTCCTCGGCAGGGGCATTGGGTGTTCCGCAGGCGACAAGGATCAGCGCAGCAGCGAATACAGGAAGGGACTTCTTCATGCGCCAAAACTATCCCGCCGAATGGAACACATCGGGATATGCTGGTGCTGAATCGCCATCGTGCTATTCTGCGACCATACGTGATCCATAATTCAACTCCAGGCGTCCGCAGGGCATGCAGCACCCGTGCCGCCTCACGCACCCATCACCTCGGCCACCGCGCTCTTCACGGCACCTATCACCGTGTCGGCATCGGCATCGCTGAGGTCGAAATACACTGGCAAACTGATCTCGCGGCTGTAGTGCCGATAGGCGTTCGGGTAGTTGCTCATCACCAGCCCTTGCGCCTTGTAGAAGGAGAGCAGCGGCAACGGGATGAAATGCACGTTCACGCTCACCTCGCGCTTGGCAATGGCGGCGATGATCGCATCGCGCTGCTCCTCGCTGGCATCGGCGATGCGGAGCATGTACAGGTGGTAGCTGCCAACGCGGTCGTCGTCGCGCAGGGTAGGAGCCACGAATCGCGCATCGGATCCGAAGGCCTTGTGATAACGCTCGCAGATGGCGCGACGGCGGGGCAGGGTCTCCGCATCGTAACGATCGAGTTCAACAAGGCCGATGGCTGCTTGCAGATCCGTCATGTTGCACTTGTAGCCGGGGAAGGCCACATCGTAGCGCCAAGCGCCGGGCTGGGTCTTGGCGAGGGCATCCTTGCTCTGGCCATGCAGGCTGTACGCATTGAAGAAGCGATAGAGCTCTTCGCTGCTGAAAGGCTCCGGCAGGTTGAAGGCGAGCGCGCCGCCCTCGGCCGTGGTGAGGTTCTTCACCGCGTGGAAGCTGAAGCCGGTGATGTCGGCATGTGCGCCAACGGACTTCCCTTGCACGCGTGCGCCGAAGGAATGCGCGGCATCGGCCAGCACGAGCGCGCGGCCTAAGCGCATCTGCGGATTGGTGCCGTCGGTACGGAGGTTGAGCTTGGGCGTGAAGAGACCGGTGCTCTCCTCGGCGATGCGCATGATCTCCGGCAAACGCGCGGGCAGCCCGCCGATGTCAACCGGGATGATGCACTTGGTGCGCGGGCTCAAGGCACGGCGCACGGCTTCGGGGTCGATGGTGAAATCGTCGAGCACATCCACCAGCACGGGCTTGGCGCCCACATGCATCACGATGTTGGCCGTGGCGCAATAGGTGTAGGCCGGCACGATCACCTCATCGCCTGGACCGATGCCGTACCAGCGTAGCACCAATTCGCATGCATTGGTCCAGCTGTTCAGCGCGATCACGCGCTCAACGCCGCAATACGCGGCCAAGCGCTTCTCGAATTCCTTGGTGCGCGGCCCGGTGGTAATCCAGCCGCTACGGAGGGCTTCTTCCACCGCCTTCACGGTGCGGTCGTCGATGCGGGGGGGCGAGAATGGGATCATGCGCGCGCTGCGGGTGGCTCTGGCCGTGTTGGTGCCGCAAGATGCGCACGACCAGCGCTGTTCGCTGCCAGCAATCCCAGCAAGATGCCAACGAAAGCGACCCCGGCCTGCACCTCGAGCACCGACTCCACGGCCGCGTTCAACAAGAAGAGCAGCGCGAATAGTGTGAGCAGCGCATGCCGTCGGCGCAGCCCCACTGCCAATGGAACAAGCACCGTTGCTAACGTGAGCAATAGGCCCAGCCAGCCCAGCGCCACACCTCCTTGCAGGAATTGCGAATGGCTGTTGAGCCGTCGCTCCAGCGCAGGTGTGGCATCCTTGGCCTCGTAGCAGCCAACCAGCGCGTGCTTCACATCGCCAGTGCCTGCGCCAAGCGGGTCGCTGCCGATCAACTCAGCGCTGCAGATCCATGCTACCAAGCGCATCTCGCTGCCACCGCTCGACGAGTAGATGGCCGGATCGCCCGCACGCGCCAGTTCCACGGCATCGAGCGCGGCCTGCATGCGCTCCATCACCACCGTGCCTCCTCTGCCCGCAACGAATGCGGCCATAGCTGCGGCAAGCACCACCGCGACCCTGCCCGCTGCTGCGAAGCGCCGCACCGCGCTCACAGCAAGCCAGATCAGCACCAGGCCAAGGCCCAGCGCGCCGCTCTTGCTGGCCAGCATCACAATGAAGACGGCCATCATCAGTGCCGCTCCCATCCACAGTACACGTTCGCGCAGGCCAAGCGCTTTCTCATTCAATAGCCGATGGCCCGCATACGCCACCGTCCAGCACGCATACCATGCGGCATAACTCGGATGCAGGTCGAAGGAGAGCGCGCTCTGGCTGAAGCAGCCCTCTCCGCCTTGCGCTTTGCAGTACCACGCATTGGCCAAGCTGAGTACGAAGGCGATCGCATTTCCAACGGTGAAGGCGAGCATGCTCTCGTGCAAGCCGTTGCTGCGCAAGGCCAAGAACGCCGCCGCTGCAATGGGCAGCAGCACCAGTCCTGCTTTGATCTGCAGGTCGAACACCCCGAAGCCGAGATCCGTGGACCATGCCATTCCCAGCACATGCAAACCGTACAGCGCGCCCAACGGCCACAGCGTGCGCCAATCAACCGCAGGGCGCATGCGCCACGCGAGCACCAGCAGCAGCACGGTGGCCACGGCCATGGGAACAGGAAGCCATGCGCCGCTGATGGGCAGAAGGAGGCAGAGGAGGAGCCAGGCCACCCGGGCAGCCTCAACGATCGTGCGATTCTGGGTCGGGTGATGCACGGCGTGAAGGAAAGGAACCGTTGCGAACTCTGGAGTAAGTCCATCAACGCAGCTCATGAGTTCAACATGGATCGATAAACAACCCGGTCGTATCCGCCATATTCGCAACCACTTGAAGCTGCCCATCACCATCGGCTACCTCACCATTGAGGATGCGCGCGACCGCCGCACCTGGTCGGGCATCCATCATTTCCTGCTTAAGGAGTTGGAACGCCGGGTGGAGCGCATCGAGCTCATCGGCCCGCTACCAGAGACCTTTGCCGTGAAATGCACGCGCGCGCTGAATCAGTTCTTCCTGCGTGTGCCGGGCAAGCGCTTCAATTGGCGCGCATCGCCGTCGGTGGCCCGCAGCTATGCGCGCATCATCGAGGGAAGACTCATGCAACGCCCGGTCGATCTCATCATCGCTCCGGCGGGGCTATCAACCACTGCGTACTTGCGCACCGATTCGCCCATCATCTACATCAACGACCGTTGCATCGCGGGCGCGCTGGGCTATCACGATGTGCTGCAGAACCTCTTCGATTGGTCGCGCGAGCAGAGTTTGGCCACCGAGCGTGCGGCGCTGAACAAGGCCGCGCTCAGCATCTTCAGCAGCGCATGGGCGGCCGATGCTGCGAGGAAGGCCTTGCCGCAAGCCGCCGATCGCGTGCGCATGATCCCCTTCGGCGCGAACCTGCCGGAAGCGCCTGCGATTCCCGGCACCGGCACATGGCCCAATGGCCCGCTGAAGCTCCTCTTCCTAGGCGTGTATTGGGAGGAGAAGGGCGG
>JBATND010000092.1:0-8514 GCA_049290175.1 Flavobacteriales bacterium
ATTTCAATGTGGCCCCCGACGATTATTTCGTTGCCATCCGTCATCGGAATCATCTGGCGGCCATGACCTCGGCTCCACTGCGCCTTGACGCAACGGAGCGAATGCTCGATCTGACGTTCGCGTCCACCTCGACTTGGGGCATTGATGCACGGCGTACACAAGCCAATGGCCGCATGGCGCTTTGGTCGGGCGATGTGAACCGCGATGGTGTGCTGCGCTATGTGGGCAACAGCAACGATCGCGACCCGATCCTAGTGGCCATTGGTGGCATCAATCCGGTGGCTACCGTGAGCGGCTACCGTTTAGAGGATGTGAACATGAGCGGCACCGTCATGTACACGGGAGGCGGCAACGATCGCGACCCAATCCTCCAGAATGTGGGCGGGAATGTGCCCACGCAAACCCGCACCCAGCAGTTGCCCTGAGTTTGGGCACCGTTGACACCGAAGTGGCCAATAGGTAGTTTCGTCGGCTTTCAAAGCCAATCCGACGAACAATGAAGCCATTTCGACGCTCACTGCACGCCTTTCTTCCACTGCTGTTCGCCATGCTCGCATTCAATGCGGGGTTGAAGGCGCAATCGCTCCCAGCCAATTTCGCTGATGCCCTGGTTCTGGGCGGCTGGACGGAACCCGTTGGAGCCACATGGGACGCTAACGGTAGGCTCTATGTGTGGGAGAAACGCGGTCAGGTGTGGATCGTGGAGAATGGCGTCCGCCTGCCCAATCCCTTGTTGAACATCAGTGACGAAGTGGGCAACTGGCGCGATCACGGTTTCCTGGGATTCGCGCTCGACCCCAATTTCTTGAGCAATGGCCACATCTACGGCATGTACCTGGTGGATCGCCACCACTTGATGAACCACGGTACCGGGAACTACAACCCCAACACCAACGAGTACTATGCGGCCACCATCATGCGCATCACGCGGTGGACGGCCATCGGCCCCAGCTTCAATACCGTCAACTACGCAAGCCGCAATGTGCTTCTGGGCGAGACACGGCAGACCGGCGTGCCCTTGCTGCACGAGTCGCACAGCACTGGCTCGCTCATGTTCGGCAGCGATGGCACCGTGCTGGCAACGGTTGGCGATGGTGCCAGCTACAACCTCGTTGATGCCGGCAGCAGCAGTGATACCTACTGGGCGCAGGCGCTGGCCGATGGGATCATCCGTCCGGCGGAGAATGTGGGTGCCTTCCGCTCTCAGCTGCTCAATTCGTTCAATGGAAAATTGCTGCGCATGGATCCCGCCACAGGCGATGGCGTGCCGAGCAATCCGTGGTACGATGCGGCCAACCCGCGTTCGCCACGCTCACGCGCTTTCGCCATGGGCTTGCGCAATCCGTACCGCGCCACCATCAAACCCAACAGCGGCAGTACCAATCCGGCCGATGCCAACCCCGGCGTGATCTACATCGGCGATGTGCAGTGGGGCACGTGGGAGGACCTCAACGTTTGCACCGAGGGCGGGATGAACTTCGGCTGGCCCCTATTCGAGGGCCTCACGCCGCACACCGGCTACATGAATGCGCTCACGGCGAACTTCGATGTGCCTAATCCGCTCTACGATGGCGTGAACTGCACCTTGCAACACCTGCGCTTCCAGGATCTGCTCAAGCAAGACACGCCCATCCACTTGAATGGCCATCCGAACCCGTGCAACCCGGCCGTGCAGATTCCGAATGGCATCCCGAAGTATTTCCATTCACGTCCAGTGGTCGATTGGCTGCATGGCACGCAGAGCCGCTGCGGCGGTTTCGATGGCAGCACAGCTGTAACCTACAATCTGGGCGCAGCGGGCTCGCCGGTCTCTGGCCCTCAGTTCGGTGGCAATTGCGCGGTTGGCGGCCCTTGGATGGCGGGACAGAACATGCCTGCTGGCTACCAGAACAGCACCTTCCATGGCGATTACTCGAGCGGCTGGATCCGCCGCTTCATATTCAACGAGCAGAACGAGCCCGTGAGCGTCCACAACTTCGCTACTGGCCTTGGCGCCGTGGTGTGGATCGGCGCTGGGCCCGACGGCTGCGTGTGGTACATGAAGTACAACACCAACGAACTGCGCCGCATCTGTTACACGCTGGCGG
The DNA here is from genome assembly GCA_049290175.1 of Flavobacteriales bacterium. Lineage (GTDB taxonomy): Bacteria > Bacteroidota > Bacteroidia > Flavobacteriales_F > PHOS-HE28 > PHOS-HE28. The sequence continues at coordinate 2,088 of JBATND010000092.1, forward strand.
TGAATCTTCCGCCGGTGGCGGTGGCCACGCAGAGCGTGCAGTTCGGTCCTGGTCCACTCACGGTGAATTTCACTGGCAGCGGAAGCAGTGATCCCGAGAACGGCGCCATCACCTACCTGTGGAATTTCGGTGATGGCGGGTCCACATCGTCCTTGCCCAATCCTTCGCGCACCTTCACGGCACCTCCTGGAGTGCCCACCACCTATACGGTCACGCTCACCGTCACCGATAACGCGGGCCAATCGGCGAGCACGCAACTGATCGTTTCGGTGAACAACACGCCGCCTGTGGTGAATATCACGAGCATCCCAACGCCCGCTTACTATCCAGTTGGCATTGATACCACTTGGCAACTGCAAGCCGCAGTGAGCGATGCTGAGCATGGCCAGGCCCAACTCACCTACGCTTGGCGAACCACCCTTCACCACAACACGCACACGCACCCAGAGCCCTTCGACAACAACGTGAACACCAGCACCATGATCAGCGGGGTGGGTTGCGATGGCGAGCCCTTCTACTATGTAGTGTCGCTGCGTGTGACCGATGCTGGCGGACTAAGCACAACGGTTGAGCGCGAGATCCATCCCCGCTGCTATGCCATTGCACCAACGGCGATCATACTCGCAAGCGTTAGCAATGGCGAATCGCCCTTGGCCGTGAACTTCGACGGCACGCAATCCTTCGACCCCGGCCAGATCACGGGCTACTTCTGGGACTTCGGCGATGGAACTTCCAGCACCAGTCCGACGCCTTCCAAGAGCTTCACGGAGACCGGTGCGTACCAGGTCACCCTCACGGTAACGGACGATGACGGCCTCACGGGCAGTGCCGTTAAGACGATCAACGTGCTGGACTTCATGCCGCCGCAATGCGTTGGCGCTTCCGGCAGCTTGCTGCGCGAATTCTGGAGCAACATCTCCGGTGGCACGGTGGCCGACCTGATCAACAGCCCTGGATACCCCAACAGCCCATCGGGCAGTTCATCGTTGACCACCTTCCAAGGCCCAACCAATTTCGCCAACAATTACGGCACTCGGGTGCGGGGCTACATCGTAGCGCCACAAACCGGCAACTACACATTCACGCTTACAAGCGATGATGCCAGCGTACTGTACCTGAGCCCGAATGCAGAGCCCCAGAACATGCAGGTGGTCTGTAATGTGCCGGGCTGGACTGGTGAGACGGAGTATGACAAGTATCCCTCGCAGGTGAGCGCTTCTATCCCGCTAGTTGCAGGCCGCTACTACTACGTGGAGCTGCTGCACAAAGAAGGCAGCGGTGGCGATCACTTCGCTGTGCGATGGCAGACGCCGAGCAACAGCACGCGAACGATCATTCCCGGCACTGCGCTCGTGCGCTGGCAGAATTGTCAGCCGAGCGTGCGCCTGCGCATGAATCTGCAAGGCGCATACAATGCGGCCAATGGTCTGATGCGCGACGACCTGCGCGCGCTGAGCCTGGTTCCCATCAATGAGCCGTACCAAGCGCTGGGATTCCCGCAAGTGGGCGGGGGAGGAGAGGCCACCTCCGTTTCGCGTCTGGCCCAGACCGGCAAGAACGCCGTAGTGGATTGGGTGCGCGTGGAACTGCGCAACAAGAACAACCCCGCGCAAGTGGTGGCCACACGCAGCGCGCTCTTGGAACGCGATGGCGACATCGTTGGCACCGACGGCTATGCGCGCCTGATCTTCAATGTGGCAGCAGATGACTACTTCGTGACGGTGCGCCACAGGAACCATTTGGGCGCCATGACCCAGACAAGCATCGCATTGAGCGCCAACGAGGCCGGTGTGGATTTCACACTGGGAACAACGAGCACGTGGGGCAACGATGCACGAATCGCTTTCAGCAATGGCAAGCGAGGCTTGTGGTGCGGCAATGTGCTCCGAGACAACAAGCTCAGCTACATCGGCACGAACAACGACCGCGACCCGATCCTCACCCTCATCGGTGGTTCCAACCCCAACAGCATGGTCATGGGCTATCACATGGCCGATGTCACCATGGATGGCGTGGTGAGGTACTTGGGCGTGGGCAATGATCGCGACCCGATCCTGGTGAACATCGGCGGTAACTCGCCGAATAACATCCGGACGGAGCAGCTGCCCTAGGGACGGCTCTTGCCCATGGCGCGCAGATAAGCTTCGAGCGCGCGACCCCGTGGTTCACTGCAGAGTGCATTGAGCAGTGCTTTGGCGCGCGCATCCAGTACGCGTTCATCGCTGTGGTCGTTGGTGCGCTTGGCGAAACGTTTCCCGGTGGTCATGGCATGGTGTCTTTGTGCAAGGCCAAAGCTCCTCTGCACGAAACCGCTTTGCCATACCTCGATCATGGTAATCGGAACCGCAACTGTGAACAGCGCGGCGTGCGATCAGAATCCGTTGGGGTCGCGCCGCAGCACAAGGACCTGCTGCGAGGCCGCGCCGAACGAGCGGCCACTGGCGATGAATCCATCGGGCAATGCACGAATGGCTTGCAGACGGTCCTGCTGACCGAGATCCCAGGAGCGTTCCCAGATCCACGTGCCTGTAGGGCTGATGCGGCACGCGATCGCATCGCTCGATCCCTGGATCGTTGCGCGCTCACCCGCTAGGAGCAGGTCGCCGTTGGGTGCCAGATCCATGGCGAAGCATCGGCGATCGAAGAGCGTATCGCCGATGGCTCGTGTCCACAACGAATCGCCGTTGAGGTCGAAGGCCACCAAGTAGATATGGTCCTTGTAGCGCGCTTCGGTGACATCGTATGGAACATCGCTATTGGTGGTGCCCGCGAGCACGAAAGCACCCGGCCCGATGGCTGCGACGCTGCGCCCTGTTTCGTTGCGGATGCCGCCCCATGAGCTGGTCCAGATCACGTCGCCTGAGAGGTTCAAGCGCGCGATCCACGCATCGGTGCTCCCGCCGAAATTGAGTTGCCTGCCGGTGAGGATCACATCCGTTCCCTGCACCGTGATGCCATGCGCTTCAACATCGGCGAAATCGGTGATGGCCTGATGCCATTGCACCAATCCGAAGGCCGAGAAGCGCGTGATCCACGCATCGTGACCCTCGCCGATGGTGCGCACACCAGCAGCGATGCAGCCACCATCCGGCATCCCGCGCACAGCGAAATACTGCTGGTCTCCATCGAGCGACGGGCGAGTGTGCCACAGCAACCCGCCATCACCATCGAGCTTGGCAACGAATCCATCGTGATGGCTCTTGCCTGCGGGGAATGCGCTGCCCGCAACGAATGCCGATCCGCTGGTGCCCTCAGCCATGGCCTGCACGAAGGCACGGCCATCCGACCCCGGGAGCTGAAGCCACGAACCTTGCGCACCAGTCGAACTCATTTGAAGCATGTGCGCCTGATGCCCTGCAGCTTGGCCCATGAACCGGCGCGTGGCTACTCGAAATCCACTGCTCGACAATGCCACGCCAACGGCCTCTTCGCTCAACTGTCCACCGTAGGTGATCACGAAGCCCTGAGCGCGCGCAGATGCCGTGGCCGATAGAGCAGCAACACCGAGCAAGAAGATTCGCCATGCAGGAACCATGACGCGAACATACCGGGATGTGGAACCTAGTTTCGCCCCATGCGCAACGAGAAACGAACGGTGCAGGTGTTCATGGTTTGCTGGCTGCTGCTGTTCCTTGTGGGCTGCTGGTTCGCGGCAACGGGCGATAAGCTCGCCTTGCATAGCGCGATGAATGGCTACCACACGCCGGCACTCGATCGCTTCTTCGCCGCATTCACGCATGTTGCCGACGGGCTGGTTCCTACAGCGCTCGCCTTCATCATGCTGTTCTGGAAAGGCTGGCGCGCATTCCTGCTGGTCGGCTTGAGCGCGCTCGTAAGTGCCTTGTTCGCGCAGTTCCTGAAACATGGGCCGTACAGCCACCTGGACCGTCCCAGCATGTTCCGCGAGCAACTGGTCGGCATGCCGTGGGTCGAAGGCATCGACTTGCATGCGCACAACAGTTTCCCCAGTGGACACACGACCGCGGCATTCGCCATGTGCATGGCACTGGCGATCATTGTTGGCAAGCCACGATTCGCGATGGCCTTCGCGATCCTTGCCGGCCTGCTCGGTTATGCGCGGATCTACCTATCGCAGCACTTCTTGCAAGACACGGTGACGGGAGCTGCCTTGGGCACGCTCACCTGTTGGGCGGTATATCACGCGCTCTATGTGAGTCGCTGGTCGCAGGCGCCTTGGCTCAAAAACCGGCCTTTCGCTAAAGCTTGAAATGACAGAAGGCGCCGAAGCGCCTTCCGGACCACGAACGGTGGACTCTCCCTTCCTCCGCCGCGTCGAGCATGGAGACGCAAGCGATGTCAATCGGTCACGAAATAAAATCAACGCATCCCGGAATACGTGATGCGATAGATCATGTCTGCGCCATCGTCGCTCATGAGCAGCGAGCCATCCGGCGCAACCAGCACATCCACCGGACGGCCCCAAGCGCGGCTGCCTTTCAACCAGCCCTCGGCGAAGACTTCGTGGATGGCCGTGCCATCGGGCTGCGGGAAAGCGGCCACTACGCGGTATCCGATCGGGGCGCTACGGTTCCAGCTGCCATGCTCGGCAATGAAGATGGCGTTGCGGTAGCGCTCGGGGAACATGGCCCCGGTGTAGAAACGCATGCCCAAGGGCGCCACATGCGGTCCCAGTTTCGCGGCGGGTTCAACGAAATCGGAGCAGGGCCTCTGGTTGCCGAATTCGGGATCGGGCACATCGCCGGCGTGGCAGAACGGGTAACCGAAGTGCTGGTCATCGCTTTGCAAACGATTCAACTCGCAATCGGGGCTGTCATCGCCGAGCCAGTCGCGACCGTTATCGGTGAACCAGAGCTCGCCGGTGATCGGGTGCCAATCGAAGCCGACCGTGTTGCGAACGCCATGCGCGACGATCTCGCGGTTCCGGCCATCGGCATCGATGCGCGTGATGGAAGCATACACGCTGTCTTCACTTAGGCAGATGTTGCAAGGCGCGCCAACCGGCACATAGAGCTTCCCATCAGGGCCGAACGCGATGAATTTCCAGCCGTGATGCGTGTCCTTCGGGTATGCCTGCGTGACGATTTCGGGCGCGGGCGGGTCGCTGAGGCGCTGTTCGATCCCGGGCAGCTTCAGGATGCGGTCAACCGCGCTTATGTAGAGCGCACCATCGCGGAAGGCCACGCCAACGGGCATGTTCAGTCCCTTGGCCACGATGTAGCGCTCATCGGCCTTGCCATCGCTGTTGGTATCGCGCAGCGCATGCACCAAACCAGCGCTTCGGCTCCCCACGAATAGGGTGCCTTCATCGCCCCAGCACAGGGCGCGCGCATTCTTCACTTCATCGGCGAAAACGGTGATGCGGAAGCCCGGCGGCAATGTGATGCCTTCGACCTTCGGTGGGCCGCCGCGAATGCTGGGAACGCAGATGGAGGCATTCAGCAGCGTGCCGAGGACGAGCAGAACGGAGATTCGTTTCATTGTAATTTCTAGGGAATGCGGCGGCAGCGATGCAGGGATTCCTCGACATGCGCTCCGCCGTGCAAGGTAGCGGAGTGCTGCAGCCGGTTACTTTCGTCGCGCTAACAATCACCGATGCGCCGGATCGCTTGCTTCATCCTCCTCGTGAATGCACTCGCAGTGCATGCGCAGGACGCTTACCTCAACACCAGCTTCGTACCGCGTTACTGGAAGGCGAATGAGCCTTGGCCGATCAGCGCGCGCGTGCGCAACTTGAATAGCACCACGCCGCTGATCACCTTCCGCGTGGACTGGCGATTCAACAATGGCCCCATACAAGTGGGCAACACGCAGAGCACAACGGGGATCCTGCCCGGTCAGTATTGGCCTTACACCCATCCAACGCCGTTCAATGTGCCTGCGAGCGGTGGCACGCTGAAGGTCTGGGTGGTGGGTGTTGGCGATACCAACCATGCGAACGACACGCTCTTCTTCCCGGTTGATGTGCTGAACGCATGGGCCACGAAGACCGTGCTCTTGGAGCAGTACACCGGCACATGGTGCCAATTCTGCCCCATTCCGAACGCCGTCACGAACACACTCAACGACGACCCTTTGATCATTGTGGCCAAGCACCACAACGGGGACGAACTGAGCAGTGCCAGCAGCACGGCCTACTGGCAGCAATTCGGTGCGAACTATTCGCCTTCCGGCGTGATGGAGCAGGAGGAATTCGGAACGCTTCCGGACAATGCGAACTACGACCTGTGGAGCGGCTGGGCCGATCTGCGCAAGCAAGGCGTTTCACCGGCGAGCATCGGCATCACGGCGGGCTTCAAGGCGTGGCAGTGCGTGCTCACGGTCGATCTGTCCATCGGCTTCACGGCGGCGCTCTCGGGGGAGTTCGTGGTGAATGCCTACGTGGTGCAGGACAACGTTCCCGGGGTGCAGGTAGCGGGAGGTAGCAACTATGTGCATCAGCAAGTGG
>JBATND010000093.1:0-10703 GCA_049290175.1 Flavobacteriales bacterium
CATGGAGTACGTGTCGCGCATCCTCGGCAACGACATCAATCCCACCTCGTGCAACGACCTGAATGACGATACCTCCATCACCGTGACCGATGCCTGCTTGATGGTGAACGCCTACACCCGACAAGCCACGCACGACGCTACTGGCCATGTGCTGCACTACCACCCATGGATGGACTTCCCGCGCGGCTGGGTGAGCATCGACGACCAAGTTGAGTTGAGCCTCGGCAACCTGAACCCTGTAGCGAAGACCGTGGATGTGCTCATCCGCAATCCCAGCGCGCGCGTGATGGGCTACGAGTTCACCATGAGCGGCATCACCATCCAGAGCGCGCTGAACCTGGCTCCTAACCTCGTGGGCGATATCAGCCTGAACACCACGCTCGGCGGCAACAAGGTCATCGGCATCAGCTATGTCGATAGTTCACTGGTGAAGAACAGCGGATTCGTGCCCTTGGCGCGCATCACCTACCTCGCGCTTACCGGAGCCGAGATCTGCATCAGCAGCATCGCCGACATCGTGAACGCCGATGCCAACAATGTGATCGCTACCATCACCAACGGCTGCCTCACTGTGCCCAACACCGTTGCGCTCAGCCCGAAGGTCTGGCTCGAAGGCCCGTATGATGCAACAGCACAGCCATCATTGATGCGTGATGACCTGCGCGCAGGCGGCTACCTGCCCGCATTGGAGCCATACACCGCCATGGGCTATCCGCACATCAACGGCGGCGGTGGTGAGCAGATCGCGGCAGGCGTGCTGGGCATCAGCGGTGCCAATGCCATCGTCGATTTCGTGGTGGTGGAACTGCGCAGTGCTGCCACGCCCGCACAAGTGGTGACCACGCGCACCGCCCTGCTGCAGCGCGACGGCGATGTGGTGGGCATGGATGGCACCTCGCCAGTGCTGCTGCAAGCGCCTCCGGGCAACTATCACGTGGCCATCAGGCACCGCAACCACCTTGGCACCATGACCGCATCAGCCATGCCCATCGGCACCAGCCCGCTCACTTTCGACTTCCGCGCGGGTGAGACCGCCACCTATGGCACCGAGGCACGCAAGAGTGAGGATGGCACCATGAAGCTGTGGGCCGGCAATGTGGTCTCGGACAACCGGATCATGTACATGGGCAGCGGGAACGACCGTGACCCCATCCTGGTGCGTGTAGGCGGCGCGGTGCCTACCAACATCGTGAATGGCTATTTCGTGGAAGATGTGAACCTGAGCGGCTCTGTGAAATACACCGGGGCTTCCAACGACCGCGACCCCATCCTGGTGAACATCGGCGGGGTGGTGCCCACGAATACGCGACAGGAGCAATTGCCGTAATCGCGCACCACCAGCAGGGAAAGCGCGGACAGACTGCCAGCGCTGCACGTCGGGCTTCCAATATCCTTGGTCGAAACCTGACTGTTGCTCTGGCGCTGCCCTGCTCTAATGCCGATTTTCGCGGCCAAGACACTGCCCTATGACCAAGAACCTGTTGCTCTTCTTTACCGCTGTTGCGGCCTCTTCGGCCCTGAATGCCCAGGAATACGTGGAACTCCGAAATGCCGAGGTGCAGGAGATGGTCTTCTTCGGGGAGACCGTGGCTTACCGCGACTGGGATAGCACACGGGTGTTCGAGGATGAAGCCGTTCGCGATGAGCGTGGCTTGTTGATCAGCAAGGGCCGTCCGCCGGGCTATAAGGCCTCGCGGCTCCACCAAAAGGTGAATCCCAAAGCGCTCCCCTATGGCGACGACCCGGCTTGGCAGCGCTTGTTCGGCGAGCGAGACAAGAACCGCGCGCTCGATATCACCATCAACGGTCAGGGCTTCACCAACGTGAACCCTGCGGATCCCTGTCTGGACGTGGGTCCCAATCACGTGATCCAGATGATCAACGGCAGTTCCGGCTCCTATTTCCGCATCTTCGACAAGAACGGTAACGCACTTGGCGCGCAGACCTACCTGGACAATTTCGTGAACGCCATCGGTGGCATCACCACCTATGGCGGCGCGGGCGACCCCATCGTGCTCTATGATGCCATTGCCGATCGCTGGCTCATGAGCGAGTTCAGTTCCAGCGGCAACCGCATGATCGTGGCCATCAGCACCACCGCTGATCCCACGGGCACGTGGTACGCATACAGCTTCACGGCGCCCTCCTTCCCCGACTATCCGAAGTACGCGGTGTGGAGCAGCATGTACATGATCACCACCAACGAGAACCAAACAGCCACGTATGTGCTCGACCGCACCCGCATGCTGCAAGGCTTGAGCGCAACGGCGCAGCGCTTCACGGTGCCCGATGTGCCCACGCTCGGTTTTCAAGCCACCACCCCAATCACCCACGACGGTGGCGCTGCTCCACCTGCCGGTGCCCCTGGCATGTTCATGCGCATGGCCGACGATGGCTGGGGCGCCTCCATCCCGAATGACCGACTCGAGCTCTGGTCGCTCACGGTGAACTTCACCACCCCGGCCAATTCGGTCCTCTCCGGTCCGGTGCTGCTGGCGACCCAGCCTTTCGACACTGAGCTTTGCGGTTACCAGGCGTTCCAGTGTATTCCGCAGCCTGGCACCACCACCACGCTTGATCCCCTCCGCGAGGTGATCATGAATCGTGCGGTGTACCGCAACTTCGGAACGCATGAGGCGATCGTGTGCAGCCATGTCACCGATGTCACCGGCACTGACAGGGCTGGAGTTCGCTGGTACGAATTGCGACGCACGGCGCTTGCCAATCCGTGGGGCATCCATCAACAGGGCACCTACTCGCCCGATGCCGCCAACCGTTGGATGTCGAGCATCGCCATCAATGCCAACGGCGACATCGGCCTGGCCTACAATGTCTCGAGTTCCTCAGTGTTCCCGAGCATCCGCTACACCGGCCGCAGCGCCAGCGATCCGCTAGGCCAGATGACCATCGCCGAAACGAGCATCGTGGCCGGTACCAGCCGCAATTCGAGCAACCGCTACGGCGACTACAACTCGCTGGATGTCGATCCAGCCGACGGGAGCTTCTGGGGCACCGCGAAATTCAATACGAGCACGAGTTGGAGCACGCGCATCTTCAAGTTTTCCTTGGAAGCACCCGAATGCATCGCACCGCAAGCCACCGCGAGCCACACCTGCATCAACCTCACGCAACATCAGGTTTCGGTCAACATCGCGTCCATGGGCAGCGCAACCAGCCTCACCATCCAGATCGACCCCGATGGCGCAGGCCCGCAACCACCGGCAACAGTGGGCAATGCCAACGCGCCGGGCAACTATGGCCCATACGGCCCTTACCCATCGGGCACGCTGGTGAACGTGGTGCTCCTGCATAATGCATTCCCGAGCTGCAACGTCACGCTTTCTGGAATCGGCGGCAATTGCACCTCCCCTGGCCAGGCATGCACCACCTTCAATAGCACCGGACCCACCAACATCGTTGACAACACAACAGTCACCAACTCGATCATCGTGCCTTCGCAAGGCGGCGCTACGCTCACCGACCTGAACGTTTACGTGAACCTCACGCACACCTGGGTGGCCGACCTGCGCATTTCGTTACAGAGCCCGCAAGGCACCATCGTGTCCATGATCGCCACGGCCAAATGCGGCGATGCCGATAACATCGTGGTGGATTTCGATGACAGCGGCAGCAATGGCGCGGTCGGCAGCATCTGCCCGCTCACGGGCCTGTTCGTGATCCCGGACAACGCGCTCTCCGCCTTCAATGGCCAAATCTTCCAAGGCACTTGGACACTGCGCGTGCAGGACGTAGCCACGCAGGACCAAGGCGTGCTGAACAACTGGTGCTTGATCCCCACATTGAACAATCCGAATGTGGGTATCCAGCCGCGCGTGCTGCTCGAGGGTCCTTACACAGGCGGCGGCTTGATGAGTGATGCCTTGCGCTCTGGCGGCCTCATCCCGCTTGCACAGCCATACTCGGGCCTTGGCTACAGCTTCATTGGCGGCGGAAGCGAAAGCACGACCGCACCGGTGCTCGCCGTAACGGGCAACAACGCCATCGTCGATTGGGTGATCGTGGAGCTTCGCAGCTCATCTAACCCTGCGACCATCGTGGCCAGCCGCGCAGCGCTTTTACAGCGCGATGGCGACATCGTTGATGTGGATGGAACCAGCGCCGTGGCGATCACAGCAGCGGCCGGCAACTACTACGTGGCCGTGCGCCACCGCAACCACCTCGGTATCATGACGGCTGCTGCCCAAGCATTATCGAGCTCTCCGCTCAGCATCAACTTCACGCTTGCGGGAACAGCCACCTTCGGCACCGCTGCGCGCAAGGATGTCAGCGGCACGCAGGTGATGTGGGCAGGCAACGTGGACTTCAACGCCCAGCTGGCCTACACCGGAAGCCCCAACGACCGCGACCCGATCCTGCAGCGTGTTGGCGGCACCGTGCCCACCAATACCGTGAGCGGCTATTACAGCGAGGATGTGAACATGGATGGCCTCGTGCGCTACATCGGCGACCCGAACGACCGCGACCCCATCTTGGTGAACATCGGTGGAAGCGTGCCGACGAACGTACGGTTGCAGCAACTGCCTTAACCCTTCCCGAGCAGCGCCCGCGCATTCTCCACAGCTTGCGCTGTCACCGTGCGCCCGCTGAGCATGCGCGCGATGGCCTCAACGCGCTGTTCGTGAGCGAGGGCATCAATCGCCGTGCGCACACGCTCGCCCTCGGCGCTCTTGCTCACCTGCAAGTGATGCGATGCCTTACTGGCGATCTGCGGCAAATGCGTGATGGCGATCACTTGGCGGTCGCGGCCCATGGCGGCGAGCAACTCGCCCACGCGGTCGGCCACCTCGCCGCTCACGCCGGTGTCGATCTCGTCGAAGACCACCACGGGCAGGTCTCGCGATCCGGCGGCGAGTGATATCAGCGCGAGCATCACGCGGCTCAATTCGCCCCCGCTGGCCACTTTGTCGAGCGGAGCTGGCGCGCGGTCCTTGTTGGCCGTGAAGAGCGCGCGCACGTGATCGGTTCCCAACGGACCGGCCTCTCCTTGGCGCTGATCGAATTGGAAGATGGCGTGCGGCATTCCCAGTTGATGGAGCAGCGCTTCCACCTTGTTCGCAAGCGGCTTGATGGCCTTGGTGCGCGCGAGCGAGATCGCCTTGGCATCCTTGGCGTACGCATCGGAAAGGCGCTGCGCCTCTTTCTCCAATGCCGTGCAGCGCTCGCTCAGATCATCTACGGAAGCGGCGCGTTGGCGCAGATCAGCAAGGATGGTCAGCAGTTCCGCTTCGTCCTTCGTCCGGTGCTTCTGCTGCAGGCGGATGAGCAGGTCCACGCGCTCGCGCAAACGATCGGCGCGCGCAGGGTCCACCTCCACCGACGATGCCAATTGCGCAGCCTCATCGCCGATGTCCTTCAACTCGATGGTGGCGCTCTCGACGCGCGTGAGCAATGCCGCCAATTGTGGATCGATTCGAGCCGCCTTCGCCACCAAGGCACGCAAGCGTTGCAGCAGCATGGCCGCGCCTTGGTCGCCCGCAGCGCCTTCTTCTATGGCACGATAGGCCTCGGCGCGCTCGCTTGCGTGCTCCGCCAAGCGCAAGTCCTCTTCGATGCGTGCTTGCTCGCCCTCGGTGATCGCGGCTTGCTCCAACTCTTCCAATTGGAAGCGAACGAAGTCCGACTCCGCCAACGCGCGCTGCTGCTGATCACGCGCCTCTTGCAGTTCCTTCTGCGCCGTGCGCCATTCGGCATAGAGGCTTCCGAGCTTCTTCACGGCTTCGGCATGACCGGCCAGCTGATCCACCAGGCCCAATTGGAAACGCGCATCGTTCAGCAGCAAGGTGTGGTGCTGGCTGTGGATATGGATGAGGCGCTCGCCCAATTCGCGCAATTGCTCCAGTCGCACCGGCGTGTCGTTCACGAAGGCCCGCGAGCGACCACCAGGGTCGAGTTGGCGCCGCAAAAGCGCATGCTCCTCGAAGGGCAATTCGTTGGCAGCGAACCACGCTTCAAGTCCGAGGCCATCGAGATCCAACTCCAGTTCGATCGCGCAGCGCTTCTTCGGGTCGCGGAGCAAACCGGCGTCGGCGCGCGCGCCCAAGGCCAGTTCCAAGGCGCCGATGAGGATGCTCTTGCCGCTGCCGGTCTCGCCGGTGATGGCCGTGAGTCCTTCGTGCCAATCGAGCTCGAGCGATTCGATCAGCAGGTAATTCGAGATGGCGATGCGGATGAGCATGGAGGGTAAACCGCCGCGAATATCGCCGCGCGAGAGCTAGGAGCCGCAGTGGATTCTCTCGGAAACTTATGTGGACTTGGGGTGGAGCGACTTGAATGAACCACGGATTCACACGGATGAACACAGATGAATGCCGTGGAATTCACACCTGCATCCATTGAATGCCCACGGAACGGTTGGCAGGGAAACCAACCGTGGCAATTCGTGTGTATCCGTGCTTGTATCCCTGAAGCGCTGCTTACTGCGGCAAGTACTCATAGGTGGACTGCAAGCCGAGCGGCAGTCCCAGCCCCCAGTACGCGAGCAGGAAGATCGTCCACAGCACTAGGAAGGTGATCGAGTACGGCAGCATCATGCTCGTGAGCGTGCCGATGCCTGTGCCCTTCGCGTAGCGTTGGCAATACACCACCACCAGTGGGAAGTAGGGCATCAGCGGCGTAACGATGTTGCTCACCGAGTCGCCCACGCGATAGCCCGCTTGCGTAAGGTCGGGCGAGATGCCCAGCTGCATGAGCATGGGAACGAAGATGGGCGCGATCAAGGCCCACTTGGCGCTGGCCGAACCGATGAAGAGGTTGACGAAGGCCGTTAGCAGGATGATGCCGACGATGGTGACGCCTGCGGGCAATTGCATCGCCTTCAACCCGGCTGCGCCTTTCAGTGCCAGCAGCGCGCCTAGCTGGCTCTGGCCGAAGGCATCGATGAAGAGCGCGCAGAAGAAGGCCATCACGATGTAGTAGCTCATGCCGCTCATGCTCTTGCTCATGTGGCCCACCACATCCTTGGTGGCGCGGTAGGTGCCTGCCAGGAAGCCGTACACGATGCCCGGAATGAGGAACACGATGAGGATGATGGGCACGATGCTGCGCATGAGCGGCGCGGAGAAACTGGCGAGCTTGCCATCGGCGCGCAGTGAGCTGTCTTCGGGCCATGCCCAAGCGAAGAGCCCCATGAGCAGCAGCAGCATGGTGAGCGTGGCCAATCCGAAAGCGGTGCGCTCCTTCGGTTTCAGCTCATCCATGGCCACGGCACTCTCATCGCCATCGACGGCCACACGGCGAAGGCGCGGCTCCACCACGCGATCGGTGAGCCACCAGCCAAGGCCGATGATGAGCAAGCTGCTGGCACTGGTGAAGAACCAGTTGTTCAGCGGATTCAATTCGATGCCCGGATGGATGATGCGCGCGGCTTCCTGCGTGAAGCCTTGCAAGAGCGGATCGATGCCACTGGGAACGAAGTTGGCGCTGAAACCGCCGCTCACGCCCGCGAAAGCAGCAGCGATGCCCGCCAGCGGATGCCTGCCCGCCGCGTGGAAGATGACCCCGCCCAAGGGGATCACCAGCACGTAGCCCGCATCGGTGGCGGTGTGGCTCACGATGGCCACTAGGATCAGCATCGGCGTGAGCAGGTTGCGAGGCGTTACCTTCAGCATGCTCTTGAGCCCCGCATTGATGTAGCCCGAATGCTCCGCCACGCCCACGCCCAGCATGGCCGCCAGCACGATGCCCAGCGGCGCGAAGCCCGTGAAGGTCTTCACCATGTTGCTGAGGAAATCGGCCAGCGCAGTACCGGTGAGCAGGTTCTTCACCACGATGGGCGCTCCGGTGCGCGGATCGATCTCCGTGAATGACACGCCCGCGAAGAGCGCCGAGAGCACCCAGATCAGGAGCATGAGCGATAGGAAGAGCACCGCCGGGTCCGGCAGCGCATTGCCCACGCGTTCGATCAGGTCAAGGACGCCGCCCTTCTTCTTCGCTTCCGCAGTCTTCGCCATGGTTCAGGTGATGGTGAGGCAAGTAAGGCATTTCACTCCGTGCCACAGATACAAGGCTAGAGAAGGAGCAGAAGAAACACGGCAGGACGAATCACAGAATGAGCCCCTGCGAAACGTATCGAAGTGCAAATGCCCTACCCCCGCATCATGTTCTGGTACTGCCCGATGTGCCCAGGGTCGATGATCTGCAGCGTGTTGAAGAGCTTGGTCTTCTCGCTGGGATCGGCGGGCTTGAAGAGCTCCACGAGCTCGTTGTACTTGGCGTTGAAGATCACTTGCAGGTTGTAGCTGGCGGGCTTCGCCTGGTGCACGGTCTTGAGCTTCTCGATGCTCGCCGCGATCTTCCGGCGTGAAGCGGCTGCGTCCTCGGTCATGCTGTCCATGCCTTGGCGGTGGTAATCGTAGAGCAATTCGCGCAGCGGACGGAACACGGCCTGCAGCTGGTTATCGAGCAGCCAGTAGCGGTTGCGCTGCGCCTCGAATGCGCGCCAGCCGTCCTCGCCGCTGTTCTGCGCATTGTTCACCACTTGCTGTGCCTGATTGTAGAACTCGGTGCCGCCTAAGGGAGAGAAGGTGTCGCCATCAAGGCCGAGCACATAGTAAGCATAGAAGCCGAGCAGTGATGAGAGGTTGTTGATGTAACGGTCAGCGAAGAACTCGATCTGCGTGTTCTCCAAGAAGTTGAACTTCACCTGCTCATCCACGAGGTCGAGGATGGGACTGTTGTAATCGGTGCCGAATACGGGCCTGGCGTAGATCACCTGCAAGGTGCCCTCGAAGCGATCCGGCGCCGGCTGGTTGGTGATGGTGAGCAGGATATTGAGGTCAACCCTCTCGGCAGGCGCGTAGTTGTAGTTGGTGAAGCGCCGCACGTTGTAGAATTCCTTGATCGCGAGCTCCATGCTGCGGATCACGCCGGTCTGCGCCTGCGCGAGCTGCGGAGCGATCACGCTCACTTGGCAGTTGAATTCCTGAGCAACGGAAACAGCGGCAAGAAGGCAAGCGGCAAGCGGCAAGTAGATCCTAGAACCTATCTCAAAAATGCTTTTGGAAGCGAGCCGGAGGGATTTCGCGATCCAGCCAAGGCGCGAAACCCGCGCATAGCCGGGCGCTATGCAAGGATTGAGCAACGAAGGCTGGGCGCGCAAAGACCCCGGCGCAGCCCGAAGGGTATTTTCGAGATAGGTTCTACGCATGTGGTGCGTCCTGTTCGGGTGGTTAAAGCAGTTCTTCGAGGCGGTCCAAGATAGCGCGGGCCACTTCGCGCTTGTCCATCAACGGCAGCGCGTGCGGATCCTTGCCTGGTGCGAGCAGTGTGACCTTGTTCGTGTCGGTGCCGAAGCCAGCGCCTGCATCGCGCAGGCTATTGAGCACGAGCAGGTCGAGGTTCTTGCGCTGGAGCTTGTCCGCAGCGTTGGCCAATTCGTTGTCGGTCTCCAAGGCGAAACCAACGAGTTTCTGCTTTGCGGGCTTGTGGGCGCCCATCCATGCGAGGATGTCCTCGGTTGGCTCCAAGGCGATCTCGAGCGCGGCATCCGTTTTCTTCAACTTGCCCGGTGCGGCCTTCGCCGGACGGTAATCGGCCACGGCAGCGCTCATAATCACGGCATCGGATTCCGGCGATAGTGCTTTGCACGCCGTTGCCATCTCGGCGGCGCTCACCACATCGGTGCGCCGGATGCCCGGTCGTTCGAGGGTGATGCTCACGGGTCCGGCTACCAATTCGACCTGCGCGCCGCGCAATGCCGCTTCCTCGGCCAGAGCGAAGCCCATCTTCCCGCTGCTGCGGTTGCCGATGTAGCGCACCGGGTCGATCGCTTCCTGCGTGCCGCCCGCCGAGACCAAGAGCCGCTTGCCATTCAACCGGCTAGCGCCGATCAGTGCCTGATGCATGGCGCCAACGATCGTCTCCGGCTCGCTCATGCGCCCTTCGCCCGAAAGACCGCTGGCCAATTCGCCGCTCTCCGGACCGATCACCTGCACGCCACGTTCTCGCAGCACAGCCAGATTGGCTTGCGATGCCGAATCGGCCCACATCTCCAGGTCCATGGCGGGCGCAACGAACACCGGCGCCCCATTCGGCATGCTGAGCCAACAAGCCAGCAGCAGGTTGTCGCAGAGGCCCTGCGCCATCTTGCCGATGGTGTTGGCCGTGACGGGTGCGATGATCAGCGCATCGGCCCAGCGTGCCAAGTGGACGTGATCGGTCCACGCGCCGGAACCATCGCGTGAGAAGAGCTCCGTGAGCACGGGGCGCTTGCTCAAGGTGGCCAGCGTGAGCGGCGTTACGAAATCGTGGGCCGAGGGCGTCATCACCACCTGCACCTCGCAGCCGGCTTTCACCAGCAGGCGCGTGAGATGGGCGGCCTTGTAAGCAGCGATGCCGCCCGAGACACCGAGCAGCACCTTGCGATTGAGATAGCGATCCACCGTGAAGGCGGTTGCGCTCAGGCTTGCGGAGCGGGAGCGTCGAGGCCGGGCTTCTCCTCACCGCCGCGGCGGAAGTAGAGCTTGCCCTCCTGCAGTTCCTGGATGGCCAGCGCGCCCGGCTTCGGCATGCGCTCGTAATGCTTGCTCACCTCGATCTGCTCGCGGTTCTCATACACCTCTTCGAGGTTCTCGCCGCTCATGGCGAACTCCTCGAGCTTGGTGCCGAGCTCCTCGCGGATGCGCACGCTGATCTGGTCGGCGCGCTTGCCGAGGATGGATACGCTCTCATACACGTTGCCGGTC
>JBATND010000094.1:0-10225 GCA_049290175.1 Flavobacteriales bacterium
TTGGACCCAAGGGCCGGGCCTTCGAAGTGATGCGGACTTAGCTGCCAAGGTTGCCCGGCCCCAAAAATAGACCCCGGCTTGTTGGGCCGGGGTCTAGTTTCCGTATCAATTATGAACCCTATCGCAATAGGCTCACGGTCCCGGTGTAGGTGCCGCCCAAAGCAGCGCCATCCTTCATCTCCACCATCCACACGTAATCGCCGGTAGGACAGGGGTTGCTCACGCCATTCAGGCGGCCATTCCAAGGCTTCTTCACATCGCTGGTCTCGTAAACGAGGGCTCCGGTTGCCGGATCAACGATGGTCATGCGGAACCGGCGGTCCAAGGTCTTCAGCGCATCGGGGATGAAGTTCTCCTCCACGCCATCACCATTGGGAGAGAAGGCCGGTGCGGCCAAGAGGTTGTAATCCTCCTTGATGCGGACCATGCGCTCGGTGCGATCGGTGCATCCGATGGCGTTGGTCACCGTGAGGCTCACCGAGTAGTCGCCCTTCTTCTTGTACACATGGGTGGGCACCTGCAATTTGCTGGTGTTGCCATCACCGAAGTCCCAATGATAGGTGCTGCCTTTCAGGCTCTTGTTCTCGAAATGCACCGAAGGCACCCGATCGAGGTATTCTTGAAGCATGGGGTTGAAGGCCGCTTCGGGGCGCTCGTGAATCACGATCACGTCGGATACAGGCTTGTTGAAGATGGTGCCGCCGGTGGCAGAGCTCATGGACAAGGTCACCTCGTACCGACCAGCTTTGTTGTACGCGTGCTTGGGCGTGGTCTCCGTGCTGAAGCTGCCATCGCCGAAGTTCCAGAGCATGCGGGTTCCGGGAGCGGCCAGGTTGGCCACCTCGAACTCGACCGAGGTGCCCGGGCATCCCTGCGTAATGCTGGGGCGGATGCTCACTTCAGTTGATGATGCCGCTGCGGCCTTGACCGGAGCGAGCTCCTCTGCAGGCGCGGGGCTGCTTGGGGTTTTCGGATTGCCGGATGAACTGGCCATCGCGCTTGCTGCCTTGGTTTCAACGAGCTCCTCGAACTCCTTCGCCGCTGGCTTGGGTTCACTTGCAGCTGGCGAGGCGGCCACCACCGATGCGAAAGTCAAAGACTCTTCTGTTGCGCTTGCACCATTAGGTGATTCAGTTGCGTGCAGCGTGGCTTCCGCCTGTTCCATTGCGGTAAGGTTCTCGGTCCTATCGCCCGAGAGCACCTGATAAAGCGTAGCCGAGAGTGCCACCACGCCGCCGAAGAGCAGGGCCAGCAGCCCGAGCGACCAGCGGCCATGCTTCGTGTCCGACTTGGCAAGCTCGCGCTCCAAATGCGCCCAGTCGGCCGAGTTGTAGGGCACTTCGAAATGCTCCAGCGATTGCCGCAGGCTTTGCTCGAAGGCGTCCGGTTTATGCTTCATCTCCATCGCTCAGTTGATCTTGTTCTCTTGCCGAAGCAGCCTCTTCAGATTGTGCTTGGCTTTGGCCAGGTTGCTTTTGCTGGTGCCCACATTGATGCCGAGCGCGTCGGCGATCTCTTTGTGGGTCATTTCCTCGAATACGTACAGATTGAACACCGTGCGGTAGGCCGGGGTCAGCTTCTGCATGGCATTGATCACATCGGCGGGCTTCAGGTCCGGGAGGTCTTCGCCGCTCTCATCGGCTAGCGTATCCTCCTCGTCCTGATCCTTGAAATCCTCGATGCTGCGCTCTTCTCCGAGAAGGAGGTAGCTGTGCTTGCTGCGCCGGAAATGGTCAATGGCCGTATTCACGATGATCCTCCGGATCCAACCCTCGAATGAGCCAGCCCGGTTGAAGGACTCCATGTTGCGGAACACCTTGATGAAGCCATCCTGCAGGATGTCCTTCGCTTGATCGGTATTCTTGGTGTAGCGCATGCACACCGCCATCATCTTGCCATAGAAATGCTCATGCACGCGTTGCTGGGCGCGGCGGTCACCGGCCATGCACCCGTCTACCAGGTCCGAGTAGGCAGCCTGCTGGCTCTCGGTGTTCACCCACGTGAGGGTGAGCCGCGGGGCGATGCGTTCCGGTGTCATGATCGGAGCCTTCGGGGCTGGGCTTGGAGCGGACAAGATAGGCATCGGGCAGAAGACGCGTCCACTTCGGCATGGATGCCTCCCCTGCCAGGATCTTCCTGAACAGCACCATCAACAGGCAGTGAAAAGATGCTCGGGTGCAGGCTCCTGGCATGGCCTACATTCGCGCCCGCCGCATCGGTATTGGTGCGGTTCCATTCACTCTAACCCCCGCACGTTCAGGATGAAAGTCACTGTTGTAGGAGCCGGCAATGTGGGCGCCACCTGCGCCGATGCCGTGGCACGCTGGGAGCTCGCCAACGAAGTGGTGCTGCTCGATATCAAAGAAGGATTCGCTGAAGGCAAGGCCTTGGACATCTGGCAGACCGCGCCGATCAATCTCTTCGATTCGCGAGTAACGGGCAGCACGAACGATTACACCAAGACCGCAGGCAGCGACGTGGTGGTGATCACCAGCGGCCTGCCCCGCAAGCCGGGCATGAGCCGCGACGACCTCATCGCCACCAATGCTGCCATTGTGAAGAGCGTGACGGAGAATGTGGTGAAGCACTCGCCCAACGCCATCCTCATCGTAGTGAGCAATCCGCTCGATGTGATGACCTATTGCGCCTACGTGAACAGCAAATTGCCCAGCACCAAGGTGTTCGGCATGGCGGGTATCCTCGATACCGCGCGTTATCGCGCATTCTTGGCCACCGAGCTCAATGTCAGCCCGAAGGATATCCAGGCCGTTCTCATGGGTGGCCATGGCGACACCATGGTGCCCCTGCCGCGCTACACCACCGTTGGCGGCATTCCTGTTACCGAACTGATCGCGAAGGACAAGCTCGATGCGATCGTTGAGCGCACCAAGAAGGGCGGCGGCGAGATCGTGAACCTGTTGGGCACCTCTGCTTGGTATGCGCCGGGCACGGCTGCGGCTCAAATGGTTGAGGCCATCGTGCGCGACCAGAAGCGCGTGTTCCCTTGCTGTGTATGGCTGCAAGGGGAGTATGGCCTCAAGGATATCTACATGGGCGCCCCTGTGATCCTGGGTCGCAACGGTGTGGAGCGCATCATCGAGCTGAAGCTGAATGCCGAAGAGATGGAGCTCTGTCAATCCAGCGCCAAGGCTGTGAAAGAGGTGATGGATGTGCTGGACAAGATGAACAACGTGCCCGCCTGATCACGGCGCGTGCAGCAATCGAGAAGGGCGCTTTCGGGCGCCCTTCTTCATGATTGACCTAACGATTACCGAATCACCACCAGCCGCTGAGAAGTGCTGTTGCGTGCGCCCTCCAACCGAACGAGGTACAGCCCATCAGCCAAGCCAGCCATCGAGATCGTGGTGCGCGATGCGGTCATGGGTGCGCGCATCACCTCGTGCCCCAAGGCATCGCGGATCACCCACATGGTGCCTGGCACGAACTCCTCGCAGCTGATTTCAACATTGGCATTCGTTGGGTTAGGGTACAGGTTGAAGGGTAGGGGTTGATTCGCTGAGCCGGCTACGGTGCTCAGCTGGTCGCTGCGCCAGAAGCTGAGCCCGCCGCGGTAGTTGCCCACCACGAGGTCGAGCTGGCCATCGCCGGTGAAATCGTGCAAGCAGAGCACCGTGCGCGCACCATCGTCGATTCCGCGCCAAGCCGTGTCGAGCCGTGTCCAATCACCATCGATGTTGCCGTCGATGCTGCCATAGCGGTAGATAGCTCCGCTCTCCGATCCGAGCAGCAGCTCGCGCTGGCCCTGTTCATTGGTATAAAAGTGCGGCGCGGTATGACCAGTGACATTGAGCCACTCAATGGTGCTAACGGCGCCGAGATTCTCGGATACGAGCGTCCAAGAAGGGTTTGCTGAGGAGCCGGTGTTGCGGTAGTAGTTCAAGTTGCCATTGCGCTCGCCGATGACGAGGTCCAAGCGACCGTCCTGGTCGAGGTCGTGGAAGACCGGCGCAGCGAACTGGCCGACATCGATCACTGCACCGCCTGCATCGGTCACGTTCACCTGTTGCAGCGCGAACTGCGATTGCGCACCGGTAGTCGTGTTGCGGTAGAAATGCAGCCGCCCCTGCAGATCGCCGATGTACATGTCCAGGTCACCATCGCCATCCACATCGCCGAAGGCCGGATGCATGCTCAGCCCGATGCCGCTCCCGGAGAGCCCGAGCCAATCGTCCGTGATCAAGTCGAAGGCCGGGCTTGTGGCGCTGCCCACATTGCGCAGCAGGGCCATCTTGCCCACGTAGCTGCCACCGGTCTGGTAGTAGCCGTGGTTGCTCACGATCAGGTCCATCTTTCCATCGCCATTCTCATCGAATGCCACCGGGATAGCGCCTAGCCCGAGCTCAATCATGCGGTCCTGGAAGAGGTTCTGCTGCTGGAATTGGAACACTGGAGCCGCGTCGGTGCCCGTATTGCGGTAGTACCACATGCTGCGGAAATCATGTGAGAGGGAATTCGCATTGGGGGTCACGATCAGGTCGCGGCGACCATCGCGGTCCACATCCACATAGAATGCAGCCGGGAAAATGGGCAGGTCAACGGACACATTGTAGCTCGGGAATAACGTGTCCTCCTGCACCATCAAGGCATTGCTCACGCTGCCGCCATTGATGAGCCCAACGAGGTTGGTGTAGGAGATGTCTCCCAAGAGCAGGTCTTTCACCCCATCGCCGTTGAGGTCAATCGGTGTGATGGTGCTTCCTGCATGTGCCCGATCCTCTCCTTGCTCTTCAGCAGGGGTGGTACCTTCCGGCCTCAGTTCCGGGTTCGGCACATTGAAAGGGCATGGCACATTCAGCGTGACCGAATTGTTGTTGAAGTTCTCGGCAAAATAGCCCCAGCAATTGTTCCGCAGCTCGAACCGCAGGCTGTCGCAGGTGCCGAAGGTCTCCATGCTCAGGTTCTTGTGGTACTCCACGTACGTGCCTAAGAGGCTGAAGGTGATTACATCCAGGTCGCCATCGCCGTCGATATCCTCGATGCCCGGCAGATCAACTTGTGAGATGAACAAATTGGCACTGGTGCTGGATCCGCTTTGGAAGACATACGTGGAATAAACGAGGCTCTTCGCTTGCTCGAAGGCAAGTCCATTGTTATCGCCCGTGTTCTTCCACACGCCGAACCCGCCTTGGGTGTAGTACATGAGGTCGGCCTTGCCGTCGCAGTTGTAATCGCGTGCAAGGGCCCAGTGCTGCATGCGATCTAATGGCGTCACATTGTCGTAGTCCCGCACGGGCCGGTAGTGAGCGGTGCCTTCGAGGGTGCTGGTGCGCAGCAGCATCAGAGCTTTGTGCCCGCTGGGGAACGAGTAAGAATGGTCGAAGACGAGCAGATCCTTCAGGCCATCGCCGTTGAGGTCGATCTCGCTCACCTGCGCATAGTTGATGCCGCCGGCCCACGCGAGGTCGAGCGTGGCGCCTTGCCGGGTAACCGGCACGGTGTGGTCGAAGTGCAGGTCCCATTGGCCAAAGGCTGTTGCCTGAAGGGCGATAACGGCGAGGAGTGCGGAGGTTCGCATGGTGAAGCGCATGTGCGCAAGGGCAAAGATGCGGTGAGGGCGCGGTGGCGTTGCCCGGAGCACCATTGGATCTCCACGTTTCGTGGTTGGTGGCTTAGCGCTTGACGCCTAGGCGAAAACGCAGCCTTCCCCGCATCAGATGTCCGTCTATATTTGCCGCCTCTTTTTACGAACCCCCGTTTCAGTCATGCAGAATAGAGGCGCGCTTTGGGTCTTCACGGTCCTCTTGGCGCTCGCGTGCGCTTACCAGCTCTCCTTCTCCTATTTCACCTCTGGCCTTGAGCGCGAAGCCCGCGCTTTCGCTGGTACTAAAGCCGATTCGGTGCTTACGGTGCCTGGCAATGAGGGCATGG
Organism: Flavobacteriales bacterium; assembly: GCA_049290175.1. Classification (GTDB taxonomy): domain Bacteria; phylum Bacteroidota; class Bacteroidia; order Flavobacteriales_F; family PHOS-HE28; genus PHOS-HE28. The sequence continues at coordinate 5,890 of JBATND010000094.1, forward strand.
ACAGCAGCGTAGTTGCGCTGGAATTCGAGAATTCCTTCCTCCGCGACCACGCCGAGGACAAGGTTTACCCATTGCTGGGATACACCTATCGCGAATGCAAGGAGAAGGAGATCAACCTGGGCCTCGACCTGCGCGGCGGCATGGCCGTAACGCTGGAAGTGAGCGTGCCCGAGCTGGTCAAGAACCTCAGTGCAGAGAGCAACGACCCGGCCTTCATGCAGGCCATGGCCAGCGCTCGCCAGCGGCAGCTCAGCGACAACAAGGATTTCGTGACGCTCTTCGACGAGGAGTACCGCAAGATCGAGAACCGCCCGCCGCTCTCGGCCATTTTCTATTCGCCTGACCGCAAGGGCATGTTCGATCGCGAGGGCGATGACGCCTCCTACATCGACGCGCTCCGCCGTGAGGCCGAGACCGCGCTGAGCAACACCGAGAAGATCCTGCGCACGCGTATCGATAAGTTCGGCGTGAGCCAGCCCAGCATCCAGAAGCAGGCTTTCAGCGGCCGCATCGCCATCGAACTGCCCGGTGTGAAGGACAAGGAGCGCGTGCGCCGGGTGCTGCAGAGCACCGCTAATCTGGAGTTCTGGGAGATGCACGGCAATACCGACATCGGCCCGCTGCTCTTCAGCGTTGACGAAGCCCTCTCCAAGCAACTTTATCCCGAGTTGGCAGCAGAGGACAGCCTCTCGGCCAATGCGGATAGCACGGCGGCATCAACCGATACATCCACAACCGCTGCTGAAACAGCCATCATCGACAGTCTTTCCGTATCCGATTCTGCGGAGGTTGATACAACCGATGAAACGGACGCGGAGGAAACCATGAGTGATGATGAGGCTCGCAAGCGCATGCCACTCCGCGCTGTGCTTGAACCCGCTGGTAACCAACGTGGCCAATTCGCACTCGGACCAGTTGTGGGCCGTGCCCTTGTGAAGGACACCTCTGTGGTGAAGCGCCTCTTGGCCATGTCGGTTGTCACAGATGCGCTCCCGCGTGATGCGCGGTTGGTTTGGGGCGCGAAGCAGCAAGAAGGCACCAATGGCCCCTTCCTTGAGCTCTACGCCATCAAAGTACCATTGGATGGAAATCCGAAGCTCGATGGCAGCGTGATCACCAACGCCTTCCAGGACTTCGACTTCAAAGGCGAGGTAGAGGTGATCATGAACATGAACGCCGAAGGCGCGCAGACCTGGAAAGTGATGACCGGCGACAACGTGGGCAAGTACATCGGCATCGTGCTCGATGGCCTCGTTTACAGCGCCCCCGAAGTGCGCTCGGAGATTGCTGGTGGTACCAGCACCATCTCCATGGGCGCGGGTGAATTGAATGCGCAGATCCAGGAAGCCAGCGATTTGGCCAACATCCTCAAGGCCGGCGCCCTGCCTGCTCCTGCGCGCATCATCGACGAGACTGTTGTTGGTCCTTCGCTGGGCCAGGAGAACGTGAGCACGGGCCTCATGAGCTTCGCCATCGCGCTGCTGCTGGTGCTGGTGTACATGGTGCTCTACTACGCCCGCGCAGGCTGGGTGGCCGATCTGGCACTGGTGGTGAACCTCTTCGTGCTCATCGGTGCGCTGGCCTCGCTGCAAGCCGCCCTTACCCTGCCCGGCATCGCGGGTATCGTGCTCACCATGGGCATGGCCGTTGACGCCAACGTTCTCATCTACGAGCGCATCCGCGAGGAACTGCGACATGGCAAGATGCTCAAGAGTGCCGTTGATCTCGGTTTCAAGAACGCGCTCTCGGCCATCATCGACTCCAACGTCACCACGCTCATCATCGCGGCCATCCTGCTGATCTTCGGAAGCGGTCCCGTGCAAGGCTTCGCGGTCACGCTGGGCTTGGGTATCCTCACCTCGCTGTTCACGGCGCTGCTGCTCTCCCGCATGATCATCAGCTACCGCTTGGAGAAGGGCAAATCCTTCGCCGTGTGGAACAACTGGAGCAAGAACATCCTGGTGAACGCCAACTACGACTTCATGGGCAAGCGCAAGGTGTTCTATGCGGTGAGCGGCCTGCTCATCGCGGTGAGCATCGGCTCCATGGTGTTCAATGGCTTCAACTGGGGCGTGGACTTCAGCGGCGGCCGCACCTACGTGGTGAAGTTCACGGACCAAGTGAATGTGGAGGCGCTGCGTGCATCGCTTGACGCGACCTTGGTTAAGGAGGGCGAAGCCAAGAGCAGCACCAATGTGAAGACCTACGGCAGCGATCGCCAGCTGAAGATCACCACCAAGTTCCTGATCGAGCAAGCCGATACCGTGGCCGATCGCTTGGTGGAGGAGCGTTTGCGCGTTGGTCTCGACTCCGCCGGTTCAGCATACAGCATTACCGAGAGCCGCAAGGTGGACCCCACCATCAGCGACGATATCCAGAAGGGCGCGGTCACCTCCTTGCTCATCGCGCTCACGCTGATCTTCATCTACATCGCCATCCGATTCCGCAATTGGCAGTTCGGCTTGGGCGGTCTCATCTCCTTGGCGCACGACGCCATCATCGTGCTGGGCATCTACTCGCTGCTGTACAAGATCATGCCCTTCAGCATGGAGATCGACGAGGCCTTCATCGCCGCCATCCTCACGGTGATCGGTTACTCCATCAACGACACCGTGGTGGTCTTCGACCGTGTGCGCGAGTACCTCCGCGACCACAAGCGCGAGTCCTACGCGGTGGTCATCAACAAGGCCATCAATTCAACCTTGGGCCGCACCATGAACACCTCGCTCACCACCTTGCTGGTGCTGGCTGTAATCTTCGCATTGGGCGGAACGGCCATCAAAGGCTTCGTGTTCGCCCTGCTCGTCGGCATCGGCGTTGGTACCTATAGCTCGGTCTTCGTGGCTACGGCGGTTGTTACCGACCTGCTCAAGGGCAAGGATCCCACGCGCGAGGCCTGATTCGGCAGCATCATCGAGGAAGCCCCGCCATCGCAAGCGGGGCTTCCTACTTTTCGGCCCTCCCGCTGAGCGGGATGAAACACATGCGCATCGCCCTCCTCTTCGACATCAGCGGCGGCGAATTCCTGGTCGTTATACTCTTCGTGCTGCTGTTCTTCGGCGCGAAGGGAATCCCCGACATCGCCCGTGGCATGGGCCGATTCATGCGGCAAGTGCGCGATGCCAGCAACGAGGTGCAACGTGAGATCAACCGCGGCGCCAGCGATGTGCGGCGCGCTGCCATGGAGCATCAGCGCCAATTCAATGGTATGGTGGAGGAGTCCTCGCCGAAACCGTCTGCGGAGCCAACGGCGCCTGAGCCGAAGCCGCAGGATCCCGCATGACCGAACTCTTGCTCACCCTGTTGGGCCTGGCCGTGCTCGTAGTGGGTGCAGAGCTGCTCGTCCGTGGCGCTGTTGATCTGGCCCTGCGCGCGAAGCTCACGCCATTGGTGATCGGGCTTACGGTTGTGAGCATGGGCACTTCTGCCCCCGAACTGCTCGTGAGCCTGATGGCCGACGTGAAGGGCAGCGGGTCCATTGCCATCGGCAACGTGGTGGGCAGCAACATCGCCAACATCAGCCTCATTCTGGGCCTGAGCATCTTGATTTTCCCCATTGAAGTGGATCGCGACGCAAGGCGCATCCATTGGCCGGTGATGATGGCCGTGAGCCTGCTGTTCTGGTGGCTCTTCGCCGACGATCTCGTTGCGCGCTGGGAGGGCATTGCGCTCTTCTCCTTGCTTGTGCTGTATGTGGGTTGGATGGTCTGGTCGGCGAGGCGCACAGCGGCTGCTCGCGTGCATGCGCCTCCCACCATGCCGTGGTGGAAAGCAGCGCTCCTGCTGATCGTTGGCATCGCGGGCTTGGCTAAGGGCGCCGATTGGTTCGTGGAAGGCGGCGTGGGCATGGCGCGGATCGCCGGGGTGAGCGAGCAGCTCATCGGCGTCACGGTGATCGCCTTCGGCACATCGGTACCAGAACTAGTAACCAGCTTAGTGGCGGCCTTCCGCAAGCAGCCGGACATCTCGCTCGGCAACCTCATCGGCAGCAACGTGTTCAATCTGCTGGGCATCATCGGTATTACAGCGGTCATACATCCGATCGAGGCCAGCCATAGTGCTTTCCGGATCGACCTGCTGGCCATGCTCATCATCGCCTTGATCCTGTATCCGCTCATGCGCTTCGGCAAAGGCATGGGGCGTTGGCAGGGTGCCATACTCGCCATGGCCTACGTGGCCTATGTGCTGCTGGTGCTGCAGCGGGGTTGATTCGGCATTTTCCAGCTTTTTCTGCATGCACCCCCTGTTGCGAACAGGTGTTGGGAAGAAATTCGCCATGATTCTGGACTACACCCCCGATTGCAGATAGCTTCGCGGCCGAAAATCACCCCATCTT
>JBATND010000095.1:0-1530 GCA_049290175.1 Flavobacteriales bacterium
CCATCAGCAAGACCCTCGGCATTGAAGGCCGAAAACTCCTACGACCGGATGACGACTACAACCCGGTGCGCGAACTGAACGAGCACTTCGACGGCACCATCAGCGACGAGGAGAAACTGCAGTTGGAGTACAACGACCTGCTTATTGCGCACCCTGACCTCGCGGCCGAACTGCCCAACATGGCGCTGAAAGCATTCAGCGGAAGATCGCGCGGTGGCGATGGGCCGCAAGCCCTATTCTTCTGTCACCGCATACCAAGGCCCGATCCCGATCTGGTGGATACCGAAAGTGGTGTACCCCGTTGGAGCGATGGTGCAGGCTTCACCGTATGGACCTGTGCCAACATCACCGATGGCAAGACCGCCAGTGAACCCGGGGCCATTGCAGAATTGATCCGTAGCATACCCGACACACCGCGCAGCGTAAAATTGGACCGCGTACGCTTAGCCGAACTGCGGCGCCAAGTGGAACAGGAACTGGTGCGCGACCACTTGCGCGCGCTGCAGGCACCCATCGGCGTGAGCCCCATCCTGAAATGCTGGCTTGAATTGAACTGATATGGCCAAGAGCCCACAACTCACCGAGATCACCGACTTCCAACTGCTCTTGCAGTACTTAGGTGATCACTTGCATTGGCCCGTCGAGAGCTACACCATCGACGACCTCACCTTCAGTTATGATCCAGAAGAGCTTGGGTTGAACGAGAAGGATGCCGTCATGGTACGCAGCATCCGGCAGCTACGTCCGCTGGAACATGGCCAGCCCTGGGGCATCTTCCTGGTGGAGTTCGAGAAGAAGAAATTGCCGGTGGTGCTGTTGCGCCGCATCCTCAGTCACTTGGTGCTGAAGAAGCGGGCCAGTGCCAACAACGCCGACCGCGCGCGCTGGCATGCAAAGGACCTGCTCTTCGTTACACAGTTCGAGGGCATCGCCAGCGAACCCGAATGGGCCTTCGCACACTTCAAGGAAAGCATGGGCGACCTGCCCACCTTGAACGTGCTGGGTTGGGATGGCGGCGACACGCCCTTGAAGCTGACCCACCTGCGGCAGGAACTGGAAACCTACCTCAGCTGGCCGGACGATACCAGTGATGTTGACGCATGGCGCAAAGCGTGGAGCACGCCCTTCAAGCACGGGGTGCGCCACACCATCAAAACGGCCGATGCATTGGCCGAGGCCATGGCCGAGCTCGCACGGCGCATTCGCGATGCAGCCAGCGCGCTGATGAAAGTGGAAAGCGAGAAAGGTCCATTGCGCCGCATGCATGCGGCCTTCAAGACCGCGCTCATCCACGACCTCACGCCAGAGGGTTTCGCCGATACCTACGCGCAGACCATCACCTACGGTCTGCTCACCGCCGCCATCAGCCGCACGGACCTGCACGGTGGCAAGCACGGCACCAACCTCGTGGCCGATAACGTGGCGGACATGGTGCCCATCACCAACCCCTTCCTGAAAGAGATGCTCCAGAGCTTCCTGAAGGTGGGAGGACGCAAGGGCGGCATCGACTTCGATGAGCTGGGCGTGCAG
>JBATND010000096.1:0-5323 GCA_049290175.1 Flavobacteriales bacterium
CCACCGTCGCGGCGACGCATGCGTCGCCCACGGTGGTTGCAAGTTGTACCGCGCGTACAGATTCCGATTCATTGGGCTGATTCGTTCCGGTTGCTGCTAGCCAGCCACGCATCGAAGACGATGCGCAAAGAGGCGTAGCTGCCTGCGATGATCCCGGGCAATTCGTCGCGCGTGGCCCAGCGCACTTCGTCGATGTCCTCTTCGTGCTGCGCCACGAGTTGCTCTGCGCTCGATGCCTGCATGCGGAACCAGTCGGTGCGCTTCAGCCAGAGGCGGCCCTTCTCGGTGTAGGTATGCCAGGTGCATGGCAATTCCTCCACGATCAGCAAGCGCTGTAATCCGCATTCCTCCTGCACCTCGCGCACGGCAGCCACGGCGCTGGTCTCGCCCGCATCGAGCTTGCCCTTGGGCAGATCCCAATGCCCGCGCCGATGGATCACCAGCAAACGGCCGCGCTCATCTTCCACCGCTCCGCCCGCAGCCACCACCAGCGCATGCCGCGCGCCGAAGGCCTGCCATGCGTCGTAGCCGTTGGCGCTGAAGAGCATCAGGCCGAACACCTCGGGCCTATTCAATCCATCGAGCGCGCGGTCCAGTTCGGCATCGCTGCCGGCATGCACCAAGAGCCAATGCTCGCGCACGGCCTCATCGGGCGCACCTGTGGATATTTCCACGGGCTTCCCTCCTACCCACACCACATACTTTCGCCGCATGGCATCACCGTTGGATCCCTCGCTCAAGGTGGCAGAATTCCTGCTCCAGATCAAGGCCGTCAAACTTAGCCCGAAGAAGCCCTTCACCTGGGCCAGCGGCTGGAAGAGCCCCATCTACTGCGACAATCGCAAGACCCTCTCCTACCCCGCTGTGCGCACCTTCATCCGGCAACAATTCGTGCATGTGATCAACAGCGAGTTCGGTCGGCCCGACATGATCGCGGGCGTGGCCACCGGCGGCATCGCGCACGGCGCACTCGTGGCGCACGACCTCGGCCTTCCCTTCATCTACGTGCGCAGCAGCGCGAAGGAGCACGGCATGAAGAACCTGGTGGAGGGCGACCTCACCGTAGGCCGCAGCGTGGTGGTGGTGGAAGACCTGGTGAGCACCGGCAAGAGCAGCCTCAACGCGGTGGACGCCCTGCGCGAGGCCGGCTGCGAAGTGAAGGGCATGGTGAGCATCTTCACCTACGGCTTCGATGAGGCCACGAAGGCCTTCGCGAAAGCCAAGGTGCCCTTGCACTCGCTCACCAACTACAGCGTGCTGGTTGACCAAGCCCTGCAAGACGAGTACATCACCGAGAAGGACCTGCTGCCGCTGAATGAGTGGCGGAAGGATCCGGCTGGGTGGGGGACGGTGAAGGCATGAGATAGCTCCATGCAGGTAATGAGACCGCTTCGCTAGCCCTCCTTCGTCGGGCCAGTTCGCGGTGACCGGGTACAAACAAGAGATAACACAAAGGTTACGAGACCGCTTCACTCGCCCTCCTTCGTCGGGCCAGTTCGCGGTGACCGGTTACAAACAAGAGAAGCCAGATGACCACGATCGAGAGCAAGAAAGTCGCCATTGCGAAACCGGCAGCCGAGCTGTACGCCTTCCTGCAGGACATGAACAACTTCGAGCAGCTGTTGCCCAGCAGCCGCATCAGCGAATGGCAGAGCGATGGCAAGAGCTGCTCGTTCAAGGTGCAAGGCGCCGCCACCATCGGCCTAGCGCTCGACGGCGGCAACGCGCCCTCACTGGTGAAGTTGAAGGCCACCGAGCGCAGCCCCTTCCCCTTCACGCTCGATGTGCATTTGAACGAGAATGCTGGTGTCACCACGCTCCACCAAATCTTCAACGCGGACCTCAACCCCTTCATCAAGATGATGGTGGAGAAGCCGCTGGGGAATTTGTTCGATCATATCGCGGAGAGGATGTTAGCCATACACGGGTGAGCACCGCTACCACCTTCGCGAATGCAGGCAGGCCAAGGCTTTCGCGCGTAGGTGTTGGGCGTTAGGGCGAAGAACCAAACCAAGAACGCCCGCCGCGATATGTGCTTTTTCACAGGGTGTACCCTGTGAAAACTCACCTAGTACAAGCCCTCGTCAACCAATTGTTTCGGCACCGTGCAACGCAGCACGGCCACCGGAACCCCTGTTGCATCGCGGATCACCGCGCGCGAGCTGGAGTACCTGCACTTGCTCTTCCGCAGGCCCGAACCCACCATGGCCGAGATCGCCGAGCACATGGGCCTAAGCGTGAGGACCGTTGAGAAGCACCGCGACAAACTGAAGCGCAAATTGGGCGCAGCCACCACGCTCGAACTCTACCTGCGCGCCGTGGAACTGGGCCTGGTGCGCTGCTGGTGCGAGCGCCACACGCCCGAGCCGTAACGCTGATGGCAGCCAGTAACACGTTGCAGCGTCCGGCCCATTGGTGCTTAGGGGCACTTGGCGCAAAACGTGCAGGCTTTCGGGTGCATAGCCATGGGCGATGCACGGTCGTAGGTAAGGCGGCTGGTGGCCGCCGGAGGCGGAAAGGCCAGTGGTTGTGTGGCGATTATGAGTTGGGCGGTAAGCGCAGCATAGTGGCCTATGGGCCGGGTGCGCGGCGGTACAAGAAGCGGCAGCCGGAGGCTGCAGAGAATGGCTGCTTGCGGAGCGTAGCCGCAGGCTACGCTCAGAGGGAGGCACAGCCCACTAATCCAAGCGACTTACCCCGCTTCTGCATCATCCAGATTCTCAGCTTCCGCACGGAGGTTCATCTCATCTATGATGCGCGCAATCAAATCCCGCTGATAATCTTCTTCTGCAGTCTGCACCATTTTGGGGTCGATGGCTTCGTGATGTTCAAGCGCATATCTCACTTCAAACAGGAGGTCTTGACCCTGCGTTGTCTGCAACCATAATCCTCGGAGCACGAGATCGGGAATCTTCTCGAGTTCCAACTCAATCCATGCCTTCACACAATCATCCAAGCCATCCGCGATAAGCGACGAACCGTGTTCCACATGGTCCTTGTAGTCGTCCCACATTGTGCCCTCGCTCATCACTGTCGCCTCCGACTTGAGCCGTGCGATAACATGGTCGCAGACAATGCACAGCGGAGAATCCTTCAATAGTGGGTCCATCGCAAGCTAGTTTGCCGTGCATCGCGGCATCACGCCACCATCCCCTCCAAGAACACTTTCACATATTCCTTCATCCGCTCTACGATTCGCTCGCCAATCTCGCGCGCTTTCAATACGCTCGGTCGCGACTCAAGGCATTTGAACACATCGTCTTTCAGCGGCTCTTGGCCGGTGAAGATGTATGCCTCAATGAGGTTGGCGAATTGCTTCTGATCTAAGCCCTCTTCTTCACAAATGGCTTGCAGCGCTAGCACGCGTTGGTCCTCCCAATATTGGTCGAAGGCATCTTGAATCCGGTCCGCGTCCGTGATCTTCGGCAGATGCTCTTCGATGAACTTCTCGATCAGCTCGCGCTTGCTGCGCAGCTCCACCTCGCTGCCTAGCAGGGCCGCTATCTGCTTGCGCACGGCTTCGCGCTTCGACTCGCTGCTCTCGTCCTTCAGGCGGGCCAACAGCTTCAGGATGTAGGCCACGTTGATCTCGTCGCGGTGTACCAGCACCACCTCAAAGTCGATGTCTTCCAGAATGCTGTGCTTGTCCTTGGTGCGCTGGCGTTGCACGCTGTCCTTCAGGTCAAGGTATTTGCTCGTGTAGTCAGCGAACTGCTGCTCCGTTAGGGGCAGGTCGCGCCAATCGAACTCGGCGTAGGTCTTCAGTACGTTCAGCAAGCGGATAAGCTCTCTGAAGAGCTTTATAAAGGCCAGTTGCTGTTCTTCATCCTGAAGGTCGTCCACGGAGCGGACGGTGGGGGCCACCTCGATAAGCTGTTTGTAGGCTGCGATGAATTGCGCGACCAGCTTCTGGTAATGCGGCAGGAAGATCACCTCATACGCATCCTTGTTGCTGAAGAGGGCAAGCGCATCGTCCGTTGCCGATTTCAGGTTGCGGTAGGCTACGATGTTGCCCTGGCTCTTCTTCTCGTTCAGGATGCGGTTGGTGCGGCTGTAGGCCTGGATCAGACCGTGGTAGCGTAGGCGCTTGTCCACGTACAGGGTGTTCACCTTCTTGGCGTCGAAGCCGGTGAGCATCATGTTCACCACCAGCACCAGGTCGATGCGATCGCTGTCCCTCGCGTTGACCTTCTCACGCTCGCGCAACTTCTTGGTGATGTCCTTGAAGTAGTTCTCCATCCCCTTCTGGTCCTTGGTGCTGAAGGCTGTGCCGAACTGTGCGTTGTAGTCGCGGATTATGTTCTCGAGGCCATCGCGACTATGCCCGCTGCCATAGGGTACCGGAGGTTCGCTGGCAAGGGTAGTGTCGTCGGGTATCGCGCCAACGGCCTCATCGTCCTCTTCGTTGGTGCCGTAGCTGTAGATGGCGGCGATGCGTAGGTCGTGCGCGCCGGCTTCCTTGCGCTTGCGGAAAAGCTCGTAGTACTTCTGCAACGTGGGTATGCTGCTGATGGCGAAGAGCGCGCTGTACTCCCGGCCATGGGTCTTGCGGTCGTGGGTGGCGATGATGCTGTCCACCACCTTGCCCAAGCGCGTTTCGTCATCGAAGACCTCGGCACGGTCGATGTCCTCCACCTCGATGTCCAGCTCCACACCGTCCTTCTTCGTGTAGCGCCCCACGTACTCCACGCTGAAGCGGAGCACGTTCTCGTCGCGGATGGCGTCCGTGATCACGTACTTGTGCAGGCACTCGCCGAAGAGCTGCTTGGTGGTGCGCTTGCCCAGTTCGTTCTTGCTGGCGTTCTCGGCGAAGATGGGCGTGCCCGTGAAGCCGAAGAGCTGCGCGTTGGTAAAGTAGCTGGTGATGTCGCCGTGCGTCTTGCCGAACTGACTGCGGTGGCACTCATCGAAGATGAAGACCATGCGCGCATCCTTCAGCGCTTCCATCCGCCGCTCGTGCCGCACCTTGCTGATGGCGATGTGCAGCTTCTGGATGGTGGTGACGATCAGCGGCGTGTTGGGGTCCAGCAACTGCTCCACAAGTCCGCGCGTGTTCTCGGTGGCGTCCACGCTGCCTTCCTTGTAGTCGTTGAAGTCCTCCATGGTCTTGTAGTCGAGGTCCTTGCGGTCCACGACGAAGACCACCTTGGCCACCTCGGGTAAGCCCATGATCACCTGGCTGGCCTTGAAGCTCGTGAGCGTCTTGCCACTGCCGGTGGTGTGCCAGATGTAGCCGTAGTTGTTCACACGCGCATCGCCAATGGTCGGCGTGTACTTGCGCACCTTGTCCACGATGGCCTCCACCGCGAACACTTGGTAGGGG
>JBATND010000097.1:0-32301 GCA_049290175.1 Flavobacteriales bacterium
CCCCCGCTTCCGTACTGGATGACCTTTTGTTCAGAGCTTCGTGAAGGGCTGCTTCCAGACGCCGTTCTCGCCGGTGAGTTGCAGCACGTAAGCGCCTTGGGGCAAGGTGCTCACATTGATGCGTCCATCGGAGATGGCCTCGCGCTTCACCATGCGGCCAGCACCATCGAGCACCACAGCGGTGAGGCGCTCGCCTTGGCCAGCACCGGTGATGGTGATCTGATCCGCAGCCGGGTTGGGGCTGATGGTGAATGCGTCGGCGGGCAGCATGCTCACGCTGGTGGGCAAGCTCTCTGTGATGTCGAGGAACTGATTGGCCGCGACGCCCTTGATCACATCCACCACGCCGCTGGGCCAATAAACCGTGACCTGCTCCACCAGCTCATCCTCGCGCAGCCCGAAGTGCGCGCCGATGAAGCTCATGTGGCGGAAGCCATCGCCGCTCTTCACATCGCGGATCTGGGTGCCAATCGGGCTGGTGATCTCAACACGGGCGCCGATGCCATTGATGTTGCTCAAGGTGCCATGCAGCTTCACCTGCAGCCAGTTGAAGTTGTTCCCGTTGTTCATGCGAATGGTGCCGCCATTGAGGACGTCGAGGAAACCATCGTGGTTCAGATCGGCCACGGCACCGGTGCTAGCACTCACCACGGTGGGCGTGAAGGTCATGTCGCCGTTGTTGAAGTGGATGGTGTTGCTGGCGCCCAGCACATCCACCCAGCCATCGTTGTTGAAGTCGTGCGCCACCCATTCGATGCTCGTGCCCGGGAACACATCGAAGCCCGAGCCCTCAGTGACATTGGTGAACGTATTTCCGTCGTTTCGCATGAGCTTGTGGCCGCCCTGCGCGAAGGAGCTGGCGCCGATGAGGATGTCCATATCGCCATCCATGTCGTAATCGGCCCACGCGCTGCTCCAGGTCTGCTGGTAATCGGAGAGGCCCATTTCAACGGTCACTTCGGTGAAGGTGCCATCGCCGTTGTTGCGATGCAGCTGATCGATGGAGGCGGGCACTTGGCTTCCGCCGCGGCACTTGGCGATGAAGAGGTCGATCTTGTGGTCGTTGTTGTAGTCGATCCAGATGCTGCCGTAGTTGCCGCCATTCGGCGTATCGCCCAAGCCGCCTTGGTTGAAGGAGAGATTGCCTAAGCCGTCGTTCAGGTAATACACGTTGGGCTGCACATCGTGGCACACGAAGGCATCGAGGTGACCATCGTTGTTGATGTCAACGAAGTTGCTGCGCTGCGAGAACACGTATTGCGGGCCACTGATCTCGGTGAAGCCCGTGCCGTCTTCGGTGGCCATCATGAAGGTGACGCCGCTGCCGCCGCCATAGAGCAAGTCCAGGTGGCCGTTGGCGTCGATATCCCCAGCAGCCATGCTCCAGCTCGGTGTGTAGTCTGCGCTGGTGGTAGGGAAGTCGATGGTGTTGAAGGTGCCATCGGGCTGCTGGTAGCTGATGCGGACATTGGTGGCCGTGACGGTGACCACATCGTCGTAGCCATCGTTGTTCATGTCCACTGCCGCTTGGCCGCAACCAGAGCAGCTGCTGGTCGAAACGGTCTGGTTTGTGAAGCTGATGTAGGTGGGGTTCCAGGGCTGCGTGGTCACCGTGAAGTCGAAGCCCAGGCTCGAATAGCGGTTGTCCCAGCCGATGAGGTAGGTAACGCCGGGGTAAGCGTTGAAGACCGCTAGGGTGAGCAGTCCGGCGCCACTGTCGTCATCGCCACCAGCGCAGGTCAGATTGCCGCACTCGCCGGTATAGATCTGCACGCGCGTGTCAGTGTTGCCGTTCTGCGTGAGGTCGCTGCTCACGAATACGGTTTGGTAGCTGGAAGGGGTGTACTGGTACCACATGCCAGCGTTAGCGCCGGTGCCGCCGGAACTGCACACGGGCAGCGGAACATCGGTTCCATCCACGGTATCAACCGTGTAAACCACACCCGGCGTGATGGTCAGCGCCGTTGCGCAGGTGCTTTGCGCTTGCAGGCGCGCGAATGGGGCCAAGGCTAAAAAAGCCAGTGCGTAGGATTGCTTCATGGTTCGTTTCGTCTGGGTCTGGTTCAGTTGCAGGGTCCGGGCAGCGAGTTTATCCATTCTGTGATGAGTGCCACGGCTTCTTCATGCACAACAGTACGGCCCATCAGTGGCATCCTGACGGATTCATCGGTGCTGGCGAGGCGGTGGAGCATCATGCTCCGGAAGGTGTTGCCCGAGGCCACGATGTAGGTGAGCTCAGGGTTCTCGGGCAGGGGATCCTCCGGCTCCACGCAAACGCCCATGTTCATGGGGTCGGTGGTGTCCTGCCAGGCGAAGCGCATCGGGCGGTAAGCGCAGTGCTTGCCTTCGGAGTGGCAATGCGCGCAATTCATGTCCACGTATGCACGCACGCGGTCGTTGAGCGAAACGTCGGGGTCGTTCCACTTGGCCACGGGCTGCGGAGCCGGGAAACCAGCCTCGAGGTAGCCTGCTTCCACCCACTTGCCAATCTGTTCGCGCGGGCCTTCGGGATAATCCACCGAGCGCGCCATGTTGCGCAATTTGGGGCCGATCGGCATGGGCACGTCGTTCAGCTTGTGGCAGGTGAAGCACTCGGCCCACGCGGGTATGCGGTAATTCTGTTCGTGGTCCACGCCAGCATCATCGCGCCAAGTGATGGGCACGAATCGGCCATTAAGGTCCAGATGCGCCTCGGTCTGCTCGTCATTCCACACATAATCGGCGAAGAGCCATTGGCCCGCCTTCTTGATCATGAGCCTCGTCTCCACAATGCGCCGCGCATTCGACGGCTGCACATTGTCGAAGTAGAAGGTCTTGATCAGCGCCGTGCCGTCTGGGAAGTCGAGCGGCACATTGTCGTTCACGTAGGTGGCCTTGGTGCCCGATGGCATCCATACGTAGCGGAACTTGTGTGCATAGTCGCTGAAGAGCGGTGTGATCACATCGTAGGGCAGCACACCCGTATTGGGCTCGTGCGCGGCCATGGCACCATTGAAGAAGCGATACTGCGAAAGCGTCGGGTAAGGCACCAGATCCAGATCAACGCTTACGGCCTCGCCCGCAACAGGCGGTGGACCAGGCACCACCACTTCGGCGGGGTCGTGCCTGCATGCAATGATCGCCGCAGCGATGAGAGCGGTGATTCCGAAGGTCTTCCAGCGCATGGTTCCGAACAGGTGCCGCAATCTAGGGGGTGACGAAGCGTGCGCCGCTGCCGTTGCACAGCCAACCTGTTGTTCCTGCGCTCCTACCTTGCCGCGCATCGCGGCCAGTTCAGCGGCCGCACCATAAGCAATGCCGGACCAAACGCCGAATGGCGACGACAAACGCCTCTTCCTCCTCGACGCCTTCGCGCTCATCTACCGCGCCTACTTCAGCTTCATCCGGGCGCCGCGGATCAACAGCAAGGGCTTCAACACCAGCGCGGCATTCGGCTTCACCACCACCCTGCTCGACCTGATCAAGCGCGAGAAGCCCACGCATATCGCCGTGGTCTTCGATACTGCTGCGCCCACCGAGCGCCACGAGACCCTGCTCGACTACAAAGCGAACCGCGAGGAGATGCCCGACGACATCCGCAGCAACCTCGCCTACATCCGCCGCATCATCGAAGCGCTGCGCATCCCCATCCTCGAGAGCGATGGCTACGAGGCCGATGATGTGATCGGCACTTTAGCGAAGAAGGCCGAGCTCGAAGGCTACACCACGTACATGGTCACGCCCGACAAGGACTTCGGGCAGTTGGTCACCGACAAGATCATCATGTACAAGCCGGGGCGCGGCGGCGATCCGCCCGAGAAGCTCGGCCCCAAGGAGATCTGCGATCGCTGGGGCGGGCTCACCAGCACCGATCAAGTGAAGGACATCCTTGGCCTCATGGGCGATGCGGTTGACAACATCCCCGGCATCCCGGGTATCGGCGAGAAGACCGCCATCAAGCTGGTGCAGCAATTCGGTTCGTTGGAAGGCGTGATCGAAGGTGTGGATCAGCTCAAGGGCAAGCAGAAGGAGAACGTGATCGCCTTCGCGGAGCAAGGCCGCATGAGCAAAGCGCTCGCGACCATCAACATCAACGCACCGGTGGAATTGGATCACGACGCCCTGCACCTCGACCCGCCCGACAAGGACAAGGTGATGGAGGTGTTCAGCGAATTGGAGTTCAAGACACTGGCGGCAAGGGTGCTGGGTGCAGAGAGTTCTGTGAATGGTGGCGAGACCGCTTCGCCCCGCTTCGGCGCGCCTCGCGGTGACAGCCTCGCGGTGACCGCCACAACCAAAAAGTCATCAGCTGCGACAACAGGTCAAGTGGATCTCTTCGGCACCACGGTGGATGAGGACGGCAACGTGCAGATGAAGGAACTGTCCACCATCGACAGCGTGCCGCACCGCTACTTCCTAGCCGACACCAGCGAGGCCATGTACATGCTCGCGGCGCAACTGAAGAAACAGCCGCGCTTCTGCTTCGATACCGAGACCACCAGCACCGACGAGCGCACTGCCGAACTCGTGGGCATCGCCTTCAGTTGGAAAGCGCACGAAGGCCATTACGTGCCCGTGCCCGAGGACCGCGCGGAGGCGCAGCGCATCGTGGACATCTTCAAGCCGGTGCTGGAGAACGAGGCTATCGGCAAGGTGGCGCAGAACGCGAAGTATGACATCCGTGTGCTGGCGCGCTACGGCGTGGAGGTGAGAGGCCCGCTCTTCGATACCATGGTGGCGCATTACCTGCTCAAGCCCGACCAGAACAAGCACGGCATGGACGATATGGCCGAGGCTTATCTCGGCTATCGGCCCGTGAGCATCACCGCGCTCATTGGCGAGAAGGGAAGAGGCAAGGTGCAGAAGAGCATGCGCGATGTGGATGTGCAACTCGTTAAGGAGTACGCCGCAGAGGATGCCGACATCACCTGGCAGCTTTCGGAGAAGTACGAGCCGCTGCTGGCGCAGGATGAAGTGACATCGCTCTTCAATGAAGTGGAGATGCCGCTGGTGCATGTGCTCGCCGATATGGAGACCGAAGGCATCCGCATCGACATCCCGGCGCTGAAGCAATTCAGCGAGGAACTCGGCACCGAGCTGATCCGCTTGCAGGAGGCCATTCATACCAGCAGCGGCGTGCCCTTCAACATCGATTCGCCCAAACAGCTCGGCGATGTGCTCTTCGAGACGCTCAAGCTCGGCGGCGACCCCGGCTCGGGGGCCGGGGCAGGCGCCATCAAGAAGACCGCGAAGACCGGCCAGTACCAGACCAGCGAGGACATTCTGCAAGGGCTGAGCAACGCGCACCCCGTGATCCCGCTGATCCTCGACTACCGCAGCCTGCGCAAACTCAAGGGCACGTACGTGGACACGCTTCCCGTAGCCGCTGATCCCGCAACGCATCGCGTCCACACCAGCTACCTGCAGACCGTTGCCGCCACCGGCCGCCTCGCCAGCAACGACCCCAACCTGCAGAACATCCCCATCCGCACCGAGAAGGGCCGCGAGATCCGCAAAGCCTTCGTGCCGCGCGATGAGAACTACCGCTTGCTCAGCGCCGACTACTCGCAGATCGAGTTGCGGATCATCGCGCACATGAGCGGCGACCACAACATGCAGGAGGCCTTCCGCCACGGACTCGACATCCACGCGGCCACCGCAGCGAAAGTCTTCAGCGTGGACATCAATGAGGTCACGCGTGATCAGCGAAGCCGCGCCAAGGCCGTGAACTTCGGCATCGCTTACGGGCAGGGCGCCTTCGGATTGGCGCAGAACCTGGGCATCACGCGCGCTGAGGCCAAGCAGATCATCGACGATTACTTCGCGCAATTCCCTGGCGTGCGCAACTACATGGACGAGATGATCGGCTATTGCCGCACCAACGGCTTCATCAAGACACTGATGGGCCGCCGCCGCTACCTGCCCGACATCACCAGCGCCAACAACACCGTGCGCGCGCAGGCCGAGCGCGTGGCCATCAATGCGCCCATGCAAGGCTCTGCCGCCGACATCATCAAGGTGGCCATGGTGAGCATCCACCGCGAGTTGAAGCAGCGCCGCATGAAGAGCAAGTTGCTCTTGCAAGTGCATGACGAACTCGTTTTCGACGCGCACAACGATGAAGCGGATGAGCTGAAAACGCTGGTGCGCGACCGCATGGAAGGCGCGCTACCCTTGGCCGTGCCGCTCGTTGTTGACATGGCGCTGGGGAAAAACTGGTTGGAGGCGCATTGATCGCCACGGGGAGCAAGGGGACTTTTGAAGCGGTCTTCTCCCGCACCCCAATCATGCTGAACACGCTACACCCGCGCACGCTGCTGCCGGCCCTCATGCTCCTGCTAGCCGCATGCGGCGGCGGGGAGCAGCCGAAAGACACGCTGCAAGCCGCCAATGCCGATAGCCTCGCGCAGAGCGAGCGCCAGAGCCGCACCAAGAAGATCTTCTACAGCATCCCGTCGCCCATGGAGACGGCCGCACTGCTGAAGAAGGCCGGCGCATCGTACAACGGCAAGATCCTCAACGATGTGAAGAACGTCGATACCTACACCGCAGCCAGCAAGCAGGCGCTGAACCTGGGCGTGTACGGCGCCGACCTCAGCTACGCCAGCGTGTTCAACCACACGCAGGAGAGCATCTTCTACACCAGCTGCGCGCGCCGCTTGGCTGATAAGCTCGGGGTCACCAGCGCCTTCAGCGACAGCACCATGCAGTTGATGGAGCAGTACCAGAACGACCGCGAGAAGCTGCTCGACATCATCAGCGAGACCTATTGGGACATGGACCGCTACCTGAAGGTGAACGACCGCGAGAACATCAGCGCGCTCATGATCGTGGGCGGTTGGGTCGAGGGCCTCTACATCGCCACGCAGGTGGCACGCACCAACCCGAGCGCCGAGCTCAAGCAGCGCATCGCCGAGCAGAAGCTCTCGCTCACGGATCTGGGCTCGTTGCTCGAGACCTACGGCGAGGATGAGACCCTGCAAGGCGTGCGCGCCGACCTGAAGGGCCTGAGCGCGCTCTACACCGACGTGCAGGCGGGTGGCGGCGGAGTTACCGCAACGCAAGAGAACGGAGTCACCGTGATTGGTGCCGAAGGCGGTGCCGCCACGCTCACCGACGCGCAGCTCAAGGCCATCACCGAGAAGGCCGCCGCCATCCGCAACAGCTACATCAACTGACCGCAGCCATGCTCCGCAACGCAATCGCCCCCGCCCTGCTGGCCGCCGGTCTTCTGCTCAGCGCTGGAACGGCCCAAGCCCAATGCAAATCGTTCGCGAAGAACAAGTGCGTGCCCGGACTGGCGCCGTACAAGTTCAACGAGACCTTCAACGGCGCACAGCTCAGCCCCGGCGACGAGGCCGAGGTGGCCCTCACCTTCTACAGCGGGCAGGAATACCGCGTGATGGTGTGCGTGCATCAGATCCTTGGCGAGGTGAACTGGAAGCTGGTTGACCAGAACAACAAGACCGTGTTCGAGAGCCTCGCCGATGAGCCTAAGCCTTCCTTCGACTTCAAAGCCGCCAGCACCACGCAGATGAAGGTGGTGGTGTGGGTGCCCGAGCGCAAGAGCGAGATGACGCACTTGGGCTGCGTGGCCATCATGGTCGGATTCAAGGAATAAGAAGCGCATCCGCCGCTGTTGGCCCGTAAGCCGATGGCGCAGATGAAGAGCCCGGGCCGTAACCCGGGCTCTTCACTTCCGAAAGGTTTTGTCAGCTCACCAAGCCGGCTTTGATCGCCAAGCGGACCAAGCCGGCCACATGATGCACATCGAGCTTGCGCATCAGGTTGGTGCGGTGCGTATCGACGGTGCGCGGGCTGATGAAGAGACGCTCGCCGATCTCCTTGTTGCCCAAGCCCTCGGCTAACGCAGCCAGTACCTCCACTTCCCGATCGCTGAGGTCCTTGAGCAGGTCGCTGCCCTTCTTCTCACCATGCTCTTCTCGCAGGAAGGCTTCCATCACGCTGCTGCCGAAATGCTTCCGTCCGGCAGCGGCTTCGCGCACCGCTAGCAGCACCTCTTCACGTCCGGAGGTCTTCACCAAGTAGCCATCAGCGCCCAGGTCCATGGCGCGCTTCACCAATGCAGGTTCATCGTGCATGGAGAGCACCACAACCTTCAGCGTTGGATGCTTGCCCTTGGCGCGCTCAGCCAGTTGGAAGCCATCCATTCCCGGCATATCCAGGTCGGTGAGCAGCACATCGACCGCTAAGTGCTCCAACTTCTCAAGCGCCTCGATGCCCGAATACGCGATGCCCACGCACTCCACTTCACTCGCGCTGGCGAGCATGTCGCTCAATCCTTCAGTGACAACGCGATGGTCGTCGCAAAGGAGTATCCGAATGGTGCCGATCGGTCGTGTCATCGGGGCGTGCCGTTATTGATTGGGATACGAAGCGTTGCCACCGTGCCGGAACCCGGTGCGGATGCGATATCCAAGGTGCCACGCAGCAAGCGGGCCCGATCGCGCAGCCCTTGCAATCCGATGCCGGCGCTGCTGGCATGCACATCGAAACCGGCACCGTCGTCCTCCACGATCAGGATGAGCCAGCCCTTGTTGCGCATCAATTGAACATTCACCAGTTGCGCGTTGGCGTGCTTCGCTGCATTGGTCGCCAGTTCCTGCGCAATTCGGTACACGCCGACCTCCATGTCAGGCTGCAACCTGTCCTCCATGCCGAAGTGCTCATACGCATGCCGCAGGCCCGGCCGCTTCAGGGTCTTCTCCAGCATGTCGCCAATGGCAGGCGCCAGGCCCAATTCACCGAGCGCGCGTGGCATCATCCGGTGTGCGATGCCACGCACCTCGCCGCCGGCATCTGTGGCCAAGACCTTCAGCTCATCCCAGTCCGGTGCGCCTGCTGCAGCGGCCTCGATGCGCAAGCGCAATCCGGTGAGCAATTGTCCAACGCCATCGTGCAGCTCGGATGCGATGCGCTTCCGTTCCGCATCGGTTGAATCAACCAGCGCTTTAAGGCCCCGCTCACGCTCGGCGATGATGGCTGCATCACGCTCGGCTTTCAAGCGGGCACGCTGCCGCGACACCACGAGCCATGCGACCAACAGCACCAGCAGGGCACTCCCAGCGGATAGCGCGATGAGCAAGCGCTGCCGCACGATCCGGTTCTCTCGCTCCAAGCCGTGCTGTCGTTCTTCGGCAAGCTCCTTCTCCGTCCGCTCAGTCTCATATCGAACCTGCATGTCCGCCAAGGCAGCTAGGCGCTGGGTGCTGTAAACGCTATCACGCAGGCCCGTGAGCTCACGCTGCCGCTCCAAAGCGCCGTGCAAATCGCCCGTGCGCTCCAGTGCTGTTACCCAGCCTGCGAGCGCTGACATGCGCTGGTCATCATAGCCTTCTGCGCGGCACAAGGCCACACTGCGCTCGAACAATGGCAGCGCTTCCTTGGGCCTGCCCAAATCGACAAGCGCCTTGGCGACATTGAGCGCATAGGTGGCCACGCCGTTCAGGTCGCCAGCCTCCTCGCCGAGCACCAGCGCCCTCTGGTAATAGGCCAAGCCAGCATCACTGTCGCCTCGATGCCGACTGACCTGCCCAAGCTCATTGTTTAGATTGGCCAAATCCATCTTCGAGCCCACCTTCTCATACAGCACCATCGCTTCATTCCCTGCAACCAAGGCCTCGTCGGGCCTGTTCATTTTCTGCAGCACTTGACAGAGCTGCGCCAAGGCTGCCGCTAAAGCGTAGTCGCTGTCCTGTCCACGCAGGATGGTCACGGACTCCCGGGTGATGCGCTCTGCCGAAGGCAGATCCGACATCTGCTGGTAGAGGTGCCCGATGCTGTTGCGCACCTGCGCCGAACGGAGCACATCGCCGAAGGCCGCATAGATGCGTGCTGCTGCATAGTTGTGCGCCAAGGCGGAGTCGAACTCCAACAGGTCCGTGTACGCCACTCCGATCTTGCTGTGGGAAGCAGCCATTCCAGCGGAATCGCGCAGGGTGGTGCGGATGCGCAGGGCCTTCTTGTTCAATTCCACCGCTTCACGTAGCCGGCCCAAACGGTACTCCGTGATGGCCATGTCGTTCATCGCCTGCGCAATGAGCACGCTATCGCCCAAGCTCTCCGCCAGCCGAAGCTCTTCTTTGCCGAAGGACTTGGCACGTTGCGCATCGCTGAAGCCCAGTTCCCATTGGAGTTCACCGAGGGTCCGGAACCGTTGCTCGCCAGATTGCTGGGGCAGCACGCGCAACAGGCTGTCCAGCACTTGGCCATGCCCCGCGAGAGCAGGCCCCATGAGCAACATGATATTGGCTAGCAGCTGGCGCATTGCGGCAAAGCTGCGAATACCTGTTGACCGTGCGCTGCGGTGTTTGCCGCAAGGGGCTACGTGGAATCCCGCATCAGGTAGGCTCCGTCATCACTGCACGGTCACCGATTGCGAGCGCAGCGATTGCTTCACGAAGTAGATGCGCTTGCCGCCGATCTCCTCGTTCACGGAGGAATACGACACCACTTGCGCGAGCGCCGATCCCGTGGCCAAGGCGCTTAGCTCGTCAGGCGTGAAGGCGCATGCCGTGGCATTGCCCACGAGCGTGCGCGTAACAGGGCCGATGGCGAAGAGCACGGAGTCGGCATTGAGCGTGGCGGATACGGTGAGCGTGTGGCCCGAGGCCCGCACCACCGTGTTGCCGCTGCTGATCTCGCCTGTGACCGGGAAGGGCCCCATGATGTTGCGCGTGAAGGCAGCGAAGCCGCTTCCGCCGCCCACCACCCAGTTCACTTCGTTCGAGGCTGTAAGGTCGATCCCGGTGGGATTGGTTCCCGGCGGTATGTACGCGTAGGCGTTGCCCGCTGCTGGCCCGAGCAGTTCACCGTTACAAGAGACAGCGCCCACGTTCACGCGGGTCACGAATTGGTCGTGGCTGAATGCGCCGGCAGCGAAGCCCGCTAGGATCTCCTGCGACCCCAGTGGCGTGTTGATGACCACATAAGCGCGCGTTGCAGCGAGCACGCCATCGGCATCGGAGAATGAGGGCGTGGTGCTGGCGGTGTTGTTGCCCGAACCGCCACCGGGGGAATCCGGGGTGCCATTCTCCTCCTTCTTGCAGGCGGCAACGGTGAGCAGGGCGATGAGGCTCAAGTACGTGATGCGATTTGCAACCATGGCGCGTGATCGTTTGGTCGATACGAAGGTGCGACAGCTGAGCTCCCTCGTTCCGACACGAAGCGCCAAGAAATCAACAGGCCAGGCGTAGCGCGATCAAAGCGGGATGTTCCCGTGCTTCTTCCGCGGAAGCCTATCCACCTTGTTGCGCAGCATGTCGAGGGCGGCCATCACCTTCTGGCGCGTTTGGCTCGGGCGGATCACCTCATCCACATAACCGCGTGCGGCGGCCTCGTATGGATTGGCGAATTGCTCCTTGTACTGCTGCTCCTTTTCCTGCCACTTGGCAGCCTGGTCCTCGGCCTTGGCGATCTCGCCCTTGAAGATGATCTCGGCCGCGCCCTTCGCGCCCATCACAGCAATCTCAGCACTTGGCCAAGCGAAGTTCATGTCGCAGCCGATGTGCTTGCTGTTCATCACATCATACGCTCCGCCATACGCTTTGCGCGTGATGATGGTGATGCGCGGGACGGTGGCTTCGCTGAAGGCATAGAGCAGCTTCGCCCCGTGGTTGATGATGCCGCGCCACTCCTGATCGGTGCCTGGCAGGAAACCTGGCACATCAACGAAGGTGATGAGCGGGATATTGAAGGCGTCACAGAAGCGCACGAAGCGCGCGGCCTTGGTGCTGGCGTCGATATCGAGCACGCCAGCGAGCACGGCGGGCTGGTTGGCCACGCAGCCCACGGTGCGCCCGCCCACGCGCGCGAAGCCGATGACCATGTTGCGTGCGTACTCCGCATGCACCTCCAAGCTGCTGTCGGGGTCGATCACGGCATTCATCACCTGCCGGATGTCGTAGGGCTGGTTGGGGTTCTCGGGGATGATCGTGTCCAGCTCTGGACGCGACTCATCGCCGGGCGTGTAGGGCATCGCGGGTGGCTCCTCTTCGCAATTGTTGGGGATGTAGCCCACGAGCTGGCGCAATTGCCGAATGGCCTCGATCTCGTTCGGCGCCGTGAAATGCGCCACGCCGCTCTTCGATGCATGCGTCGAAGCTCCGCCGAGATCCTCGCTGCTCACCTCTTCGTGCGTAACGGTCTTCACCACGTTGGGGCCGGTCACGAACATGTAGCTGGTGCCCTCGGCCATGAGAACGAAGTCGGTAAGGGCTGGGCTGTACACCGCGCCGCCCGCGCAGGGGCCCAGGATCGCGCTGATCTGCGGGACCACACCGCTGGCGCGCACGTTCCGGAAGAAGATGTCAGCGTAACCGCCAAGCGACACCACGCCTTCCTGGATGCGGGCTCCGCCGCTGTCGTTGAGGCCGATCACGGGCGCGCCGTTCTGCATGGCCAGGTCCATCACGCGGCAGATTTTCTGCGCATGCGCTTCGGCTAATGATCCGCCGAGCACCGTGAAGTCCTGCGAGAACACATACACGAGGCGGCCTTCGATGGTGCCGTAGCCGGTCACTACGCCGTCGCCCAGGAACTTCTGCTTATCGAGCCCGAAGTTGCTGCTGCGGTGGGTGACCAATTGGCCGATCTCTTGGAAGCTGCCTTCATCGAGGAGCAATCCGATGCGCTCACGCGCCGAGAGCTTTCCCTTTTTGTGCTGCGCCTCAATGCGCTCCTTGCCGCCGCCTTCGAGGGCTTTCGCTGCAAGCTGATCCAATCGCTCGAACTGCTCCTTCATGCGTGATTGCGCCTTGTGATGGCGCCGGGGCGAATGTACCTGCCTTCGGCAGGCAAGCCTGCCCACCAGAAGCAAGCCTGCCTACCAGTCGGCACGGCCTCGCGTGGCGTGCTGCCCCGGACCATGCTACTTTGCCCGCATGAAGCTCCGCTTCGCCGACCTGCCGGTGCGCACCAAGTTCATGGTGACGCTCGGCCTGCCCGTACTGGGCATGGTACTGCTGATCGGAAAGCAGATCGATGGCAGCCTCAAGCGCCTCGATGTGATGGAGTACATCGATCAGCAGACGCGGCTGATCGGGCTCTATGCCAACGTGGTGCATGAGCTGCAGCGCGAGCGTGCCATCGCTGTGGGCTACCTGGCCGGCATGAACGTGCTTCCGCAGAAGCTGGAGCTGCAACAGGCCCGCACCGATGGCGCGCTGGTGACCCTGGAGCTGCCCGGCAACCCGATAAGCTCCGCCATCCTCGCCAAGCGCCCTTTCGACGGCCTCAACATCCTGCGCCAACGCGTGCGCGAGCGCCGCATCGACCCGAGTAGCGTGAGCCGCGCCTACCGCGCCATGGACCAAGCGCTGCTCGATGAGCTCGGCCGGTACGGTAAGATGCAGCTCGACCCCGGCATCAAGGACATGCTCTACGCGCACCTTCGATTGCTCACTGCCAAAGAAGCCATGAGCGTGCTGCGCGACAAGCTCACCATTGGATATGCCACCCGGCCCATCGAAGCGAATGATGTGACCGAGCTCGCGGAGCAGGTGAGCGCCTATGAAACCAACATGCTGCTCTTCGAGCGCGATGCGCCAGCCGAGGTGCTCAAGGCATATCAAGAGGAGTTCCAGGGCGAGGACGTGAACTTCATGCGATCGCTGATCGGAACCGTGAAACAGCGGCGGTCGCCGGATCTGGAGATCGCCCCCCGCGAATGGTGGGAGCTATCGATCGAGGCGCTGGAGAAGCTGCGCTTGGTGGAAGCCCGCTCGTTGGCATTGATCACCACCAGCTCGGCCGCCAATAGCCGCAATGCCGAATTGCGCCTCTTCGCGGTGCTGGCCGCGCTCATCGCTGTGGTGTCGGCGGTGTTCATCATGGGCTTCCTGATCACGCGCGGCGTGAGCCGCACCGTGGCCGAGGTCGGACGCGCGGCGCGCTCCATGGCCGTGGGCGATGTGAACGTGAAGGTGCTCGAAACCAGCAACGATGAGATCGGTGAGATGGCCGTGGCCTTCAACGGCATGGTGGACAATCAGCGATCGCTGGCCCGCAGCGCGGAAGCCATTGGCCGTGGCGATTACGATGTGCCGGTGAATGTGCGCGGCACGCAGGACCAATTAGGCCTTGCCTTGGCCCGCATGAAAGAGAACCTGAAAGCCGCGCGCCTCCGCGACGATGAACAGGCACGCGCGCTCAAGGCCGAGAAGGAGAAGCTCGAAGAGGCCCACCAACGGATCAGCGTGCTCATCAAGGAGATGCACCACCGCGTGAAGAACAACCTGCAGGTGATCGCGAGCCTCTTGCGGCTGCAGGCTGCTTCCTTCACCGACGAGCGCTTGCAGGCCGCCTTCGACCAGAGCCAGAGCCGCGTGACCAGCATGGCGCTGATCCACGAGAAACTGTACAAGGGCGACGAGCTCGCCACGGTGGATGTAGCACTGTACATCGAAGAGCTCTTCGATGAATTGGTGCGCGTGAACGATGTGCAAGAGCGCATCATGCGCAGCACCGACATCGACCCCGGGCTCACCCTCGGCCTCAGTACCATGGTGCCCCTGGGCCTGCTGCTCAACGAACTCATCACCAATTCGCTCAAGCACGCTTTCAAGGGGCGCTCACAAGGCCGCGTGACCTTGGCGCTGCATCGCGCCGAGGGCGTCCCGCCGGACAGCGGGACCTTCGACCTGCTCTATGCCGATGATGGCACGGGCATCCCGCTGGAGAAGCTGCAGCCCGACGGTGAGACCCTGGGCTCTACGTTGATCGAGGGACTCGTGGAGCAGCTCAATGGCCGCATGACCATTGAAGGCGGCGCCGAGGGCACCCGCTACCAGATCCGATTCAAGGGGCAATGATGCTCCGGTTGTACCGGGCCATCACTCCTTCTCCAGCTCCGCCTCCACCTCTTCGGTGAGGTCCATGTTGTGGTAAACAGCGCTCACATCATCATCCTCGTTGAGCAGGTCAACGAGCTTGAGCACCGCACGCGCCGAAACGATGTCTGCAGGGCTTGTCACCAGCGGGAAGCGCTTGAGTTCAGCGCTCTTCACTTCAACGCCCAGGGCCTCGAGCTTTTGCTGCATGGCGCCGAACGATGCGAAAGGCGCATAGATGACCATGCCCTCCTCGTCGCGCACCACATCATCGGCGCCGGCATCGATCACCTCCATCTCGAACTCATCGGGGTCGCGGCCCTGGAGCGAAGCGGACTCAATGACGAACTCCGCCTTGCGCTCGAAGATGTGCGCGAGCGATCCGCTGGTGCCCAGGTTCGCGCCGCACTTGCTGAAATAGCTGCGCACATTGCCCACGGTGCGTGTGGTGTTGTTGGTTGCGGACTCCACGAAAACAGCCACGCCGCCGGGCGCGTAGCCCTCGTAGGTCACTTCGGCGAAGTCGGCCTCTTCGCCTCCAGCAGCCTTCTTGATCGCGCGGTCGATGTTGTCTTTGGGCATGTTCATGCCCCGTGCATTCTGGATGGCCACCTTCAAGCGGCTATTGGCCTCCGGGCTCGGCCCACCGGCCTTCACCGCCATGGCGATCTCCTTTCCGATGCGCGTGAAGAGCTTACTGAGCTTGGCGTTGCGCGCGAAGATCTTATGCTTGCGTTTCTCGAAGATGCGTCCCATGAATGGCTCGTGTTGCGGAGCGCGAATGTATGCGGCGCAAAGCGAGGGCCGCGAGGCGCAACCTCCTTGCGGGGTGCGGCTCGCGGCCCAGGGCTCAACCCCTCGTAGCGACCAGGCGCTAGTTGAACCCGACGATCTGGATGCCCACGTTCCACGGGGTGAGGTCCGGCCCTTTGCCCTCTTTGAACAGCGGCGTGAGCGAGCGCTCCACGAAGAGCGTGGCATTGCCTATGCCGAATCGGGCGGCTGCGGCCAAGCGATAGGGTAGCAGGTTGAAGTCGCCCTTGTCGCGGTCCTGCACGGTCTTGCCATCCACCTCGTAGCGCTGCTTGTACATGGTATCGAAGTACCAGCTCCCCACCACGCCCACGGCCAGGTTCACGTTCTTCTTCCGCGAATACCGGTAGCGCTTCGCCAGGGTCTTGGTGGTATCGGCGCGCGCCGCAATCAGGTCTTCGGTCGTGGGCATGGGGGCGCGCTTGGTGTTGAACTCGAGCATCACCGGCATCCGGAAGCCCATCATGCGCAGCTTGTTCTTGTCGATGCGCGGATCATCCACGGGCACGCCGATGATGCTATCGCCCTGCTGCGCGAGCAGCACGTTGTTCTTGAGGCGGTAGTTCACGAACTCCCAGCCCAGGCCGGTGAGCAGCCCCACGTGATGCGTGCCGAACTCGATCTTCTGCTCCATGAAGTTGATGCTCACGAAGCGCGAGCGGCCGTGATCGATCTGCATGAAGTCCGCGTCAGCATCGAGGTCTGCATCGCCATCGGCGCCAGTGAGGAAGTTCACGCCCACATCAACACCAGCCCAGCTGGTGAATTGGTTGCGGCGCTCGCGGCGCTTGTCGCGGATCACCTCGGAGAGGCTGTCATCCTTGCTCACCCAGGGCTTGTTCTCCGTGAGCACCGAGATGCGCTTGTACTTGGTGTCGAAGGTGAAGTTCCCTTTGCCCTTGGTGGTGTCCGTGCTTGCCACGCTGGCCTGCATGCCGTCCCGCGTGTCGAAATTGAGGTTCACCACGGCGCGCTCGGGCTCTGCGGTGGAGGCGGTGTCTTGCTGCGCGCTCGCCGTTGTGGCCAGCAGCGCGATCATGGGGAGGGTGAAGCGGGTACTCATGGCATTCGGTTCTGAACATGTGACGGGCTGCCGTTCGCGTTGTTACAGGCCATGCCGAAAAACGGAGCGGCCCCGCTCCCGCGAGGCCGCTCCGTCATGCGCCGTGACCGAATGCTCAGCCTTGGCGCTCGGGGTGGAAATCGATCACCATGTGCGTGGTCTTCCAAATGCCCTCGGGGTTGCCGCCGATGTCGATGCGGGCCAGCTTGCGCAGCACGTACGCGCTCAGACGATCGTTGGCGCTGGTGCAGTTCAGCACCTGCACCTTGCCTTGCGCATCGATGTTGAAGCTCACATAGACCTTCCCCGTCATGTCGCCTTTCTCCAACCAAGGGTAGGTCATGTGGCGGCTCAAGGCACGGTCGAGCGCACGATCCAGGACGGTGGCCGAGGCGTCGCGCTTCACAGCAGGAGCGGGAGTGTTGCCGGGCAACGGCTCGGCGGCGCGGGCGTAGCCCATGGTGAGCACAGAGGCAATGACGAGCAAGTAGCGGGTGATGCGGGTTTTCATGGTGGTGGTGTTGCGTTCGATGCCCATGTGACGGGGACCAGCACGGCCTCGTTACAGATGTACGGGCCTTGGATGATGAGCGGTGCGTGCCCGATGATGAGCGGTTTCCGCAGTGCTCAGCGGCGCGCGCTCAAGGCCACATGGCGGCCCAAGCGCAGATCGAAGCCCTTGCTTTGTCCCTTGGCATCGCGCTGCAAAGCGAACCCGGCGCGATCACCGGCCACTGCTCGCAAGGCGCGGTTGGCTGCGGCCTCTGCATCCGCAGCATCGAGCGGACGCGCGGGTTCGGGATCCATGGCGAGCACGCGCTCACGCACCGCCCCTGTAATCGCTTGGCCGAGCTTGGGCACGGTTCCGGCGGCAGCCGTCGCTTGGGCGAATGAAGCATCGGCAGCAACCATGGATTCTTCGGCTTGCACAGGCGATTCGGCAACCAACGGCTGCTCTTGAGGGCTGCCGGGCGCCTCGGCAACGGGGCTTTCAACTGGAACGAATTCCGGTTGCGGCAAGGGCTCATGCTTTACCGGCACCTGCGGCTCTATCATGCGACGCGGCGACACACGCAATTCCTTGGGGCTGGAACGCAGCGACGTATCCACCAGAACGCTTGGCGTTGAGGAGACCTGATCCTGTGCATCGGTGCTTGCACCAGTTGCACCCTGAGCAGAAACCTTCGCGGTGGATGCGCTTTGCGCTATTTCGGGCGTGTTCACCTTTCCGCTGCGGAGCCACATCCAACCCAGGCCGAGCAACAGTGCGATGGAGGCGGCTGCGGCCATTCGTCGAATCCAAACGGCTGCTCCGATGGCGATCACTTTGCCCGAGCGCTTCAGGTCGGCCTTGCCCTCGAACACGATGGTTTCGGATGTGATCCGCGTGGCGCTGATCAAGGCCCATGATTTCTGCGCATGCTCATCGTGCAAGAGCAACTGCGCAAGTGCTTTTTCCTGCGCTGCGTCGAGGTCGCCTTCGAGCTTCGCAACGAGGAAGTCATCCAGGTCAACGAGCGCGGGCAGGCCTAATGGCGGCAACGCGCGCCGCAATTGTTCGCGGTCCGGGTGCTCCACACCTGCACGTGAGATCCGTGCATGCGCCATGATGCGCTCTTCGCGCCGGGCCTCTGGATGCGCCAGCAGGTATTTCTCCAGTGCCAGTTTCTGCTCCGGAGTTAGGTCGCCTTCATGCAGGGCGATGAGATGGTCCTGCAGGGTGCGCTCATCAACCATTCCGATCGGCGGCAGTGCCCGCTTCAGGGCTTCGCGATCAGTTGGGCCGAGTGATTCGGAACTCGCTTCGATGCTCGGCAGCAAATCGTCTTCAGGCGCCAAATGCGGATGGGCCAGCAGGAATGCATCGAGCAAACGGTCCTGTTCGCGTGAGAGCCTGCCCTCTAGGCGATCAAGCAGCCAAGCCTCGTAATTGCTATGGTCGATGCGCTCGTTCATAGCACCAGATCGAGTTGGCCGATATGCTCCTTCAGTGCTGTGCGACCGCGGTAGATGTACACCTTCACTTGCGGAAGGTTGAGGCCGGTGAGCTCGGCGATCTCCTCGTACGTGTAGCCTTCGAGATCGCGAAGCAGCACCACGCTGCGCTGGATCGCGGGCAATGTGGCCAGTGCCGCATCGAGCACCTCTTTCAGGTCGGGCTGCGATTGGCTGGTGTGGCGCAGATCCTCGTGATGCTCCTCCATCCTCCTTATCCGACCACCCTTTCGAGTCTCGTCAACGATCACGTGGTGGGCGGTGGTGAAGAGGTAGCTCTTCGCTTTGGCTCCATCCACTTGGTCGATGCGCGACCACAGCCGCGCGTAGCTCTCCTGCACCACGTCCTTGGCGAGGTCCTCGTCGCGCAGATGCTTGAGCGCGAAGCGATAGATGCCATCGGCATGCGTGTCCACAGCGGTGTTGTATTCGGCAGGTGTCATCGGCGAGGGACCGGTGATTGCGGATGGGACGGGCTCGGGCTGGTGAAGTTACAGGCCGCCTTGCGCACTGTTGAAAGAACCGTTCATGGCTTGGTGCGCATGCACGGAGCCGGTGGCACCGTGGTGCTGACTTTTGCGCCGATGGCTGAACGATTTGAAGGAGGGCAGCGCGTGCATGGCCAAACACCGCCCGTTGGCGATGGCCCATTGGTGAGCATCGTTACCGTGGTGTACAACGGCGCGGCCACCTTGGAGCGCACCATACAGAGCGTCCTGGCGCAGAGCCACCCCTTCATCGAGTACATCATCGTTGATGGCGGCAGCACCGATGGCACGCTCGAGATCATCCGGCGGTACCAGGACCGCATCGCGTATTGGATGAGCGAGCGCGACAAGGGCATCTATGATGGCATGAACAAGGGCGTGGCGCTCTGCACCGGCGAATGGGTAGGGCTGATCAATGCCGATGATTGGTATGATCCGCACAGCGTAGCACATGCGATGGATGCCGTGAAGTCGAGCACCGGCATCAACATCGTTCACGGCGACATCTTCCTGGAATACCCCAATGGGCACAGCAAGGTGAAGAAGGCCCGCTTGAGCGGATTCCTGCTGAAGTATTGGGAGATGGTACTGAACCATCCCTCCTTCTTCGTGCGCCGTTCGTACTACGCCACGCATCCGTTCGACATTGCCATCAAGGTGAGCGGCGACCACAAATGGACCGTTGACGCGTGGATGGAGACGCCGAAGCAATTCCTTTACGTGCCTGAGCCTCTTGCGCATTTCACCGCAGGTGGCGCCAGCATGCGCGTGCCCGTGGGCAAAATGCTGCGCGAAGGACGATTGGTGAGCCGCGCCATTGGCCTCAGCCCATTCGGCGTGCTGCTGAGCCAGGCCACACGCTTGGCCCTGTACGTGCCGCAGACCTTGAAGCTCCTGTTCAACCAGCACATCTCGCCGCTGCTCGGCGGCCAACGCGCATGACCGCAAGCATTTGGAACATCTTCCAGGATTGGAGCGCCGGCAAGGGCAATCCCAAGAGCCGATTGGTCATGCTGCTGTTCCGCATCGCGCACCTGTTGCGGCAAAGCACGATCACCTTCATCCTCTTCCTGCCCTACTTCATCGCGTACCGCATCGGTGTGGAGTGGTTCCTGTGCATCGAGCTGCCTTGGAAAACGCGCATCGGACCGGGCTTCCGCATTGAGCATGGGCAAGCGCTCGTGGTGAATGATGGCACCGTGTTCGGAGCGAACTGCACCGTGCGCAACAGCTGCACCATCGGCAACAGGCAACTGAAGGATGGAAGCATCAGCAAGGCGCCGCGTTTCGGTGACCGCGTGAACATCGGTGCCAACGCAATCATCATAGGGCCCATTACCATCGGACACGATGTGGCCATAGGTGCAGGCGCGGTAGTGGTGAAGGATGTGCCCGACAACTGCGCTGCCATCGGCAATCCTGCACGCAACGTTCCGAGGGGGTGATGCGCCCGCTCAACGACCGAGCACTTGGCGCAGCTTCCGCTTGAACGCCTCCCTTGAATACGGAAGCTCGTGCTCGTCGCGCGGATGCAGGTCCAGATTGATGTCGTCGGCCGGCACCTCGGAAGGATCAATCACCACAAGGCGCTCTTCCATGCCATCAAGCAGGGCTTCAGCATCGATGCCTGCGAGCTCGAAACGTGCGCGGGTGAACGGAGCGTTCAGCCGCTGCCGCATCAAGTCCCAATCGATTGAAATGGGCTGGTCGCTGCCGATGAGCAGGAAGCCGGGCACCTCGGCCACGTATGGGAACACACGGCAGAAGGTGCGCCTCACGCGAGGCCTTGGGCACCAGGTAACGGCGTAACCTCCAGGCAGCAGCCTATCGCGCAGCAGCTCGAAGTATTGCTTGGAGTAGATGTTACCGGAATAACTCGAATTGGGCCGCAACGCATCGGCCTCGATCACATCGTAGCGTTCGGCCGTGGCGCGCAGCTGATAACGACCATCGCCAGCAAACAGGCGCAGTCGAGGGTCTCCGAGCAAGTGCAAGATGGCCGTATCGCCAACGCGTTCGGCGTATGCCTGCAGCGCGGTTGCTTGGTTGCTCATGATCTCGAAGCAGGTTATGCTGCTGGTCTCTTGCCGCAAGGCGATGCTGTAAACAGTGCCGCCGGAGCCCAATCCGATCACGGCGACCCGCTCCGGGTTCGGATGCAGCAGCACAGGCAGCGCACCCAACCGCGCGTGCGTGAGATCCTTCCTGTAGGGCATGAAGCTCTGCCCGAGGCCATTGGCGAAAACGACGCCCACTAATTCATGTTCGCGCTCGTATTGCTTGATGATGGAAAGGCCCGATTCGTTCTCCTCGCAGATGAAGCGCTCCTTCTGGGCCATGCCGCTGAGCCTCATCCAGAGCTCTTGGTTGCTTGGCAGCGTGACCACCAGGACCACCAGTGCCAAAGCAGCAAGAGCGGCGCGCCAACGCTCGCCAGCATGGCGCTTGAAGGCCACGGCCGCATACACCACGCCGATGAGCGCAATGGCCTTGATCATCGGGGCGGTGCCCAGGGTGCGGAAACCGACCCATGTAACGCACCACGCCCCTGCGGCAGAGCCAACGATGTTCACGAATTGCAGCCAGCCCACCTTGCGCCCCACTTCCTCGAAACGGTCCTGCACGATGGCCTGCGACACGGAGAAGCTCAGGCCCATGAGGAAGGTGGGCAGGAACATGAGGAAGAGCGGCACGATGGCGTAGGTCCACAGGAGCATCTGCGGGCGCAGGTCCGGCTCGTAGCTCAGCAGGTACTCGCGCAGGAAGAGAAAGGCATCGGTGCGCCAGATGGCTGCCAGCAGCGCCACGAACGCGAAGGCCATGCTTCCATAGAGCAGCATCTGCGCACGGAGGAAGAGCCGCTCTCGGCCGGGCATATCGCGCGTGGCCGCCATGCGCCCGCCCACCGCCGTGCCGATGGCCATGGACACCAGATAAATGGCCAGCAGGATGGAGAAGGTGAGCGCCACGGATTTGATCATGGTCTCCAGCACGCGGAACCAGATCAGCTCCAACGAAAGCGCTGCGAAGCCGGATATCGCATAGTGCGCCGACCATGCCGCAAGCGTTGGCGTTGCGCGCAAAGGCGCACGCATGGCTTTCACGGATTCCTGCGCATCGGCATCGCTGGCGGGACGCCGCAAGGCCAAGATGATCGCGCCAATTGCGCATGCCGCATTCATGGCCACGCCGAGCCAGATGGAACCGGAATACCCGAAGGCGCGCACGAGCAGCACCCCGGTGACCAAGGCTCCGATGCCAGCGCCCAAGGTGTTGATGAAGTACAGCGAGCTGATGTAGCGCGCCTGCTGCGCCATGGCGTTAAGCCTGAATGCGCGAGCGAGAACTGGCAGCGAGAGCCCCATGAGGAAGGTGGGCAGCAAAAGCACCGCGAAGACCAAGGCCATATTGCCCAGAGTGCCCAAGTGCGCGCCGGAAGCAGAGAGGTAGAGCCAGTCGTATAGGATGTGCTTGCTGCCTGCCGCAAAGAGCATGATGCCCAGCTCGGCGGCCACGAAGAGCATCAGGTTCTTGCGTGGTTCATTGGCATCGGCCAACCTGCCGCCCACCAAATAGCCCAGACCCAAGCCTGACATGAAAGCCGTTACGATCAAACTGATGCTCACCGTATCGGAGCCGGTGTAGAAGACCAGCATGCGCTGCCACGCCACCTGGTAAAGCAGCGCCGCGAAACCCGACAGGAAGAAGAGCGCCAGCAGCAATCGCTGCTCCCATGTTCCGCGTTGCGCAATGCTCATGACCGGAATCGCTGTGGCTCGGTCAATCCAGCTTCAGCACCGCCAAAAAAGCCTGCTGCGGCACCTCCACCGTTCCGATCTGCTTCATCTTCTTCTTGCCTTCCTTCTGCTTCTCCAACAGCTTGCGCTTTCGGCTGATGTCGCCGCCGTAGCACTTGGCGGTAACGTCCTTGCGCAACGCCTTCACCGTTTCGCGTGCTACGATCTTGGCGCCGATCGCGGCCTGTATGGGGATGTCGAATTGCTGGCGTGGGAGCAGCTCCTTCAACTTGCTGCACATCTTCTTGCCCAGCTCGTGCGCGTGGTCGCGGTGGATCAGCGCGCTCAGCGCATCCACGCGCTCGCTATTCAGAAGGATGTCGAGCTTGATCAGGTCGCTCTCTTTCATCCCGACCGGATGGTAATCGAAGCTGGCGTAACCGCGCGAGATCGACTTCAGCTTGTCGTAGAAATCGAAAACCACTTCGCCCAGCGGCAACTCGAAACTCAGCTCCACGCGGTCGGTGGTGAGGTAATTCTGCCCGGTGAGGATGCCCCGTTTCTCGATGCACAGCGTCATGATCGCGCCGGTGTACTCGGCCTTGGTGATCACCTGCGCCTTGATGTAGGGCTCCTCGATCTTCTCGATGTGCATCACATCGGGCAGATCGGCGGGATTATGCACTTCCAGCACATCGCCGTTGGTCTTGGTGACCACATAACCCACGTTGGGCACGGTGGTGATCACGCTCATGTTGAACTCGCGTTGCAAGCGCTCCTGGATGATCTCCATGTGCAGCAGGCCAAGGAATCCGCAGCGGAAGCCGAAGCCGAGTGCCGCGCTGCTCTCTGGTGTCCAGGTGAGGCTGGCGTCGTTGAGCTTGAGCTTCTCCATGGCATCGCGCATCTCCTCGTAGTCGTCGGTATCCACTGGGAAGATGCCGGCCCACACCATGGGCTTCACATCCTCGAAGCCGTGGATGGCCTCGGCGCATGGGCGATCCTTGTGCGTGATGGTGTCGCCCACCTTCACCTCGCTTGCCGTCTTGATGCCGCTGATGATGTAGCCCACATCACCGGCCTTCACTTCGGGTCGCGGGCTGATCTCCATCTTCAGGCAGCCCACTTCGTCGGCGCCATACTCAACGCCGGTGTTGAAGAACTTCACTTGGTCGCCTTTGCGGATCGTGCCATTCTTCACGCGGAAGTAGGCGATGATCCCGCGGAAGGGGTTGAAGACGCTGTCGAAGATGAGCGCTTGGAGCGGTGCGTTGGGGTCGCCTTTGGGCGGCGGGATGCGATGCACGATCTCTTCCAGCACCTTGTCCACGCCAAGGCCGGTTTTGCCGCTGGCCGCCATGATCTCCTCACGCTTGCAGCCGAGCAGGTCAACGATCTGGTCCTTCACCTCTTCGGGGTTGGCGCTGGCAAGGTCCATCTTGTTTAGGATGGGGATGATCTCCAGATCGTGCTCCAGCGCGAGGTAGAGGTTGCTGATGGTCTGTGCTTGGATGCCCTGTGTGGCGTCCACAATGAGCAGCGCGCCTTCGCAAGCAGCGATGGAGCGGCTCACTTCATAGCTGAAATCAACGTGGCCGGGCGTATCGATCAGGTTCAAGATGTACTTCTTCCCATCAAGGGTATAGTCCATCTGTATCGCCTTGCTCTTGATGGTGATGCCGCGCTCGCGCTCCAGGTCCATGTCGTCCAAGGCCTGATTCTGCATATCTCGATCGGCAATAGTGCCGGTCATCTGCAGCAGGCGGTCGGCAAGGGTGCTCTTGCCGTGGTCGATATGGGCGATTATGCAGAAGTTGCGAATGTGCTCAGCGGCGACCATGGACATGCTCGAACAGGGTTTGGAATCAGGGTGTTACTCCTGAAAAGGCGCGCGAATGTACCCCAAGCGCTTGCGCTGTACGGGCCATGCGCTACCTTGCGTGATGCTAAGCGCGCAGGGCGGGCAACCTGAACGATTTTCGCGCATCTGATAATCACCCCAAGCCTCTCTAGGCACTACCGCACCCCCATGAAAACAGCTTTCCACTTGGCGGCTCTCGCCTTCCCTCTGGCCATCGCGCAGCAAGCCTTCGCCCAGAACGACGATCATGGCCATCCCGGCTTGATTCAAGTCGCTGCCGAGTCGCCACTCCCATCGGCGCTGGTGGGCGACCCAATCGGCTCAGCCGACGAACTCAC
Organism: Flavobacteriales bacterium; assembly: GCA_049290175.1. Classification (GTDB taxonomy): domain Bacteria; phylum Bacteroidota; class Bacteroidia; order Flavobacteriales_F; family PHOS-HE28; genus PHOS-HE28. The sequence continues at coordinate 25,124 of JBATND010000097.1, forward strand.
GCCCATCTCTTCCCTGCCCTATTTGGTCGAGCGTCCTGCCAATGCCTTTCTAGCGCCAACCGCATTTACCCCCGATGGGGATGGCCTGAACGATAAGTTCTTCCCGTTTCTAATGGGAAACCCACTGGGTGTCAGTCGTTTTCAGGTATTCGACCGCTGGGGGCGTCGCCTTTTCAGTTCCACTTCTGGCGAGGGCTGGGATGGCACTGTGGGCGGCAATGGCGCTTCACTGCCTCAAGGCATGTATGTGTGGCAATTAGAAGCTTGGCCAACAACCAGCAGCGAAAAGCTCGAACTGGCCGGCTCGGTGTTGCTCATTCGGTAGCTCAATAGGGTTCGGCCGCAGGCAAGCCCTTGGCTCAGGCAACCTGCGCGGTCCTTTTCCCATCATTACCCGTGGATCGCTATGACGGATGAACAACTTGTTTCCGGTTGCATCGGTGGCGACCCCATCGCGCAGAAGGCCCTTTACAAGGCCTATGCTCGGAAAATGATGAGCATCTGCATGCGTTACGCCGGCAATCGTGAACAGGCCCAGGACATGCTCCAGGACGGCTTCGTGAAGGTGTTCCAGAAGATGGACCACTACCGAGGCGACGGCCCCTTGGGCGGCTGGATCGCGCGCACCGTGGTGAATACCGCGCTCGACCACATCAGGCGTAACAAGCCCTACGACCACAGCGTGGATCTTACGGAAGCCGAGCACCTGCACCAGGTCGATGAACAAGTGCTCACTTCCATGAGCACCGACGAGCTGATGGAGCTGATCCAAGCCCTTCCGCCCGGCTACCGCACCGTTTTCAACCTGTTCGCCATTGAAGGCTTCGCGCACAAGGAAATCGCGGAGCAACTGGGCATCTCGGAGAACACCAGCAAATCGCAATTCATGAAGGCGCGGGCCTACCTGCGCAAGCTGCTGCCCAAAGAGGTGGGCGCGCCTTATGCCAACGACCATGAAGAATAGCTTGAACGACCTGCTGCGCGAGCGCTTCCAGGGCCATGAGGCACCGGTTGATCCCGGCACATGGGCCGTGATCGAGGCGAAGCTGTTGACGGCCGCCCCGGCTTCGGACCCCGTGAATGATCTCTTCCGCGAGCGATTCCAGAACCACGAGTCAGCGGTTGACCCGAGCGCATGGAGCAACATCAGCAACCAGCTCGGGCATCCGGTGGCTGGCAGTGGTTGGGCCGGCACCTTCGGATGGATGGCGGCAGGTATTGCCGGGGTGGTTGCCGTGGGCGCCTTGGTGCTCAACATGAATAGCGGCACACCCGAGGTAGCCGCAATTGCTCCGGTGGAACCCGAAAAGCAGGAAGTGGCCGTAACGAGCTCCTTTCCCGACCCCTCGATTTCTGAACGTACAACCGAGTCCAATGCCCAGCCGGTTGTGATTCCGGCCAACCGAAGCCTACCGCGTCCCGAATCGGCTGCAAGCCAAGAAGCGACTTCGGCACCGACAGCCACCAGCGAATCAAACGCGTCCGCTGAAGAAGCTGTGGTGGTGGAACAAATCATTGAGGGCCTCACCGTGCAGACCATGCTCGAAGTGCTGGCCAACGATCCCGTACCAGCGCCAGGGACCACTGAACCTGTTAGCACTTCAGACCAGCCCGTCGAGAACTCGACCATGGCCAACGATGCCCCGCTCGCCGAGGAAGCTGCCAAGCTCTTCATGCCCAACACCTTCACCCCAAATGGCGACGGCATCAACGACACCTACCGGATCCTGCCCCGCAACGGCTTCAGCAGTGTGCTGGTGCGCGTGTACTCCATGAAGAACAACCAGCTTGTCTTCAGCTCCACCAGCATCGACGACGAGTGGCAGGGCATGAACTGCGACGATGGCATGTACCTCGTGGCTGTGGAGGCCATCACCTTTGACGGTCGCGTGGTAGCCGACGGCAAGGTGGTCTGGCTTAACAGGAGCAGCACGAACTGAGGCCCAGCCGAATGGGCTGCGTAAGTTTGGCGGCCTTCTCCAAGGCCTCAAACGCATTGAGCGGCATGAAGAAATCGATGACTCGGAGCCTTGCGACCATGATGGTCTTCCTCGCTTTTGCGAGCAACGCTCAAACGCCCGTCCTCCTAGGTGAGGCCGCTTACCAAAGCGCCAAGCTGAGCGGCACACTGCCTGTGGGCGCCATGCCGATCACGGCTCCAGCCGATACCGATATCCTGCCACTTGGCGGCGGGGGAGAGCGCGGCGGTGGCGACAATGATTGCAACTGCTGGATCGAGCCGGATGCTACCTACACACTGGCCATGGCACCGAACGATGACGGCTCATCGCCGCAGATCACACTGCCATTCCAATTCAACCTTTACGGCGACCTCTACGCGACTTGCTTCATCAACAACAACGGCAACGTCTCGTTCGTGCAAGCATTCGGAACATTCAGCAGCACGGGCTTCCCTAACAACACCAACCGCATGGTGGCGCCCTTCTGGGCCGATGTGGACACCCGAGGGAATGGTGGCCAAGTGTGGTACAAGGTGACCCCAACCGCCATGTACGTGAACTGGGTAGGCGTCGGCTACTTCAACCAGCAGACGGACAAGCGCAATTGGTTCCAAGTGATCATCACCAATGGCGACGATCCGGTGATCGGTCTCGGCCAGAATGTGAGCTTCTGCTACAAGGACATGCAGTGGACCACGGGCAGCGCTTCGCAAGGTGTGAACGGTTTCGGCGGCGTTGCTGCCACCGTTGGCGCGAATCGGGCCAACAATACCGGAGACTTCATCCAATTCGGCCGGTTCGATCAAGCGGGCACGGCCTACGACGGCCCCTTCGGCGCCAATGATGGCGTGAGCTGGCTCGACTTCAAGAACTTCGTTTACACTACGGTAACCAGCACACAGAACATCCCGCCCATTGCTGCCGGCCTTTATCTGTGTGATACCCTGCGCGCTTGTGTTGGCCAACAAGCTGACCTGGAGCTCACATTCCTTTCGCCCGAGAACAACCAGACCACGGTGGCCACATCGAGCGCGCCCACCATCGCTTCGTGGACAGAGATCGCGAATACCAGCGGCATCGTGGCCTCGGTAACCGGCCAGTTTACGCCCTCCATCGATGAGGTCGGATTTCACACCGTCACTTTCACCGGCACCGATGATGGAACACCCAATCTGACTTCAACCATCAATATTGTCATCGAGGTCACGCCCGCGCCTTCGAGCCCACCTTCGATAACGGGCAACTCGGCGATCTGCGTTGGTCAAAGCGTAACGCTCACCGCAGGCGGACCCTTCTCCAACTTCGTGTGGAGCAATGGCCAAAGCGGCCCCAGCATCACGGTGAACCAAGCGGGCTCCTACACCGTGACCGGTGGCACGGGCCTCTGCCAGCTAACCTCGCCCCCCTTTACGGTTTCCATTGTTTCGCCACCAGAGCTCACCATTGTCGGCAACGACCTCTATTGCGGAGAGCCGCTGCCCGACCTCACGGCTTCCTTCGGTTACGACAGCTTGTTGTGGAGCACGGGCGAGACCGATCAGGTCATCTTCGTTAGCGGAGGCACCTACACGGTTTCGGGCTACTACCAGGGCTGCGTGAACGTATCGGCTCCATTCACCGTGGTTGAGCAGGACCCGGGCGCTCCTATCATCAGTGGAGCTACGCAATACTGCGAGGGCGACAACACCACGTTGAGCGTAAATGGCTCCCTCTACGACCTCGTGCAATGGAGCACCGGCTCGTTCGACGACGCGATCACCGTTACCGCGGGCACTTACACTGTTACAGCGCAATTCCTCAATTGCATTTATGAATCGCAAGTGGTGGTGCAAGAGATCGTGCTGCCCCCGGTTACCGTAACAGGACCTGCATTGCTATGCGAGGGCGGAATCGTGAACATCAATGCTACTCCGGGATTCGAGACCTACACATGGAACAACAACGCCGTGGGCCAGACCATCAGCGTGCAGGCTGGCACCTACTTCGTTGCTGCCAGCATCGGGCCTTGCACCACGTTCTCCAACACCTTCACTGTGTCGCAGGCCCCCAACCCGGTGCCCGTGATCACTGGTCCGAACTTCAGCTGCGGAGGCACTCCGGTGCTGCTAACCACCACAGAACCCTTCCAGACCTACAACTGGAGCACGGGAAGCACAACAAGCACCACACAGACCGGTAGCGGCTCCATAGCCGTAATGGTGACCGATGCCAATGGCTGCACGGGCACATCAGCGCCGTTCGCAGTGACCGTGGCCAACGACCCTATCGCTGCCTTCGACACCGACCCCGATTCACCCCAGCCGACAGGGACAACCGTCGATTTCAGCGACCTCAGCACGGGCCAAGGAAGCGCCGTGGTTGCATGGGCGTGGCTGTTCGGCAACCTTGGTGGAAGTGCAGATCAGAACCCTTCATGGAACTTCCCTGACCCGGGCCAATACTGGGTAACGCTCATCGTCACCAACGCCTTCGGCTGCACGGATACGGTCGCTCAGCGGTACGACATCTATCCGCCGGACATCACCATTCCAAACGTGATCTCGCCCAACGGTGATCGGCAGAACGACTTCTTCGTGATTGACAACATCGAGTTCTGGGTGAACACCCTCACGATCTTCAACCGTTGGGGCAACAAGGTCTATGAGGCCACCAATTACCGCAACACCTGGAAGGCCGACGACCTGCCCGATGGCACCTACTACTACGTGCTCACGCTGCAGGACAAATCGGAATACACGGGCCATGTGACCGTGCTTCGATGAAAAACAACCTGCGCCGAATGATGCCACGTATTGGGATAGTCTCCTTCCTGAGTGCCGTCGCAGTTAGTGCTGCCGCACAGGAGTTCTATATGAACCAACCCTCTGTGATCGCGTGCCAAGGCGCATTCCTTGATAGCAACGGTAACGGCGGGCCATACGGTAACAACGAGAATTTCACCACGGTGATCTGCCCCGATGGCTCTGGGCCAGCAATATCACTGCAGTGGGTGATCTTCGATCTGAGCTCAGCAGGCGTCGCGCCCAACGATCAGATGAGCATCTATGACGGCGACAACACGAGCGCGCCCTTGATCGGCACGTGGGCGGCTGGAGAGAATCCCGGAATCGTATCGGCTAGCTTCGGGAACCCGACGGGATGCCTTACGCTGGTCTTCACCAGCAACGCAACAGGCACCGGTGATTTCGCTGCCAACATCACTTGCTTTCAACCATGCGAGCCGCCCACGGCAGTAGCCAGCTTCGGCAGCCCGGTGCCCTTCCTGGCATGTCAGAACGAGGAGATCACCTTCAACGCCAGCGCGAGCACCGCAGCCACTGGCTTCAATGTGGTGGAATACAATTGGGATTTCGCCGATGGCACCACCGCAACAGGCCCCATTGTGACCCACAGCTTCAGCAACCCTGCCGAGTATGTGGTGCAAGTGGAGGTGGTGGATGACAATGGCTGCTCAAGCACGAATCTGGTGGACCTTCAGGTGCTGGTGAGCACAACGCCGATTTTCACAGGCACAACTCCCAGCACTACCATCTGCCAAGGACAGAGCGTGAACCTGAGCAGCAGCCCAACGCCCGTGACCTGGTCGGCGTTGCCGGAATCGAGCCTCGGCGATGGCCTATTCCTGCCCGACCTGCAAGGCGTGCCCTTCAGTACCTCCATCACCTTCACGCAGTTCAGCCCCGGCCAAACCCTCACCAATCCCAACGACCTGCAAGCCATCTGCGTCTCCATGGAGCACAGCTACATGGGCGATCTCGTGATTCAGCTGACCTGCCCCAGCGGTCAGACCATGACCATGCACCAGCAGGGCGGAGGAGGCACCTACATCGGTGTTCCGGTGGACAATGAAGCTACACCGAACGTTCAAGGCGAGTGTTGGGAATATTGCTGGATCCCAACAGCGACCAATGGCACTTGGTCCCAGAACGCCGGTACCACCCTGCCCAGCGGCACCTACCAGAGCGTGCAGCCCTTCAGCAATTTGGTGGGGTGCGCGCTGAATGGAACATGGACCTTCACCGTAACCGACCTATTCGCCATTGACAACGGTTACCTCTGCGATTGGTCGCTCGAATTCAACACGGCGTTGTTCCCCAGCCTTACCACCTATACCCCGGAACTGGGTCAAACCCCGACCACCGCAGGTTGGACGGGGGACAACGTGACCAGCAACCCCAACAATCCTTGGCAGGCCACCATGGTGGGCACCACACCGGGCACCTTCCCTTACACCTTCTCGATTACTGACAACTTCGGCTGCACCTACGACACCACCATCACGGTAACGGTAACCCCCTCCCCACAGGGCCCCATCAATATCGGAGGCAACCCCGTGGTGTGCAGCGGTGGCCTCGCTGCGCTCTCTGCCCCGGCGGGCTTCGATAGTTACATCTGGCAACCGGGCAACCTTTTCGGCGCCAATGTGCAAGTGGGCGTTGGCTCATACACCGTTACCGTAGCCTACGGCAACTGCCCGCTCACCTCCGACCCGATCACCGTAACCGAGGCCCCGGCCCCCACGCCTGTCATTACCGGTCCACCGTTCAGCTGCGGTGGTGCCCAAGCAACACTGTCCACGACAGAGCAGTACGATCAGTACCTCTGGAGCAATCAGGCAACTGCACCTTCCATCACTGTTGGAACAGGCACCTACACGGTAAGCGTGACCACTGCGGAGGGCTGCACCGGAATATCTGCGCCTTACCAAGTACTCGTGGCCAATAACCCCGTGGCCGATTTCGGGTCCAGCCCGCAATCGCCGCAGCCCATGGGCACAACGGTTGATTTCACAGACTTCTCGACCATCGCTGGCGGCACCATCGTCAACTGGTTGTGGAACTTCGACGATCAAGGCGCTGGCAGCACCGACCCTAATCCGTCGTGGACCTTTGACGACCCTGGGCAATACGCGGTCACGCTGACTGTGACCACGGCCGATGGCTGCACTCACTCGGTGACGCAGGTCTTCGTGATCTTCCCTCCAGACATCACGATTCCGAACGTGATTACGCCCAATGGTGACCAAGCCAATGATTACTTCGTCATCGATAACATCGAGTACTGGGTCAACGAACTCACGATTTATGGACGATGGGGCAACAAGGTTTACGAGGCCACCAATTACCGCAACACCTGGAAAGCCGACGACCTGCCGGATGGCACCTACTACTACGTGCTCAGGCTACAGGATAAATCGGAATACGCGGGCCATGTGAC
>JBATND010000098.1:0-1527 GCA_049290175.1 Flavobacteriales bacterium
ACCAGGAGAACAACCTCTGGTACGTCGAGGTGATCGAGGCGACGAACCCGTGCAGCGAGCAATCGCTGCCCGACTACGGTTGCTGCTGTCTCGGCTCCATCGACCTCACGAGGTTCGTCGAGCGGGCCTTCGATTCCGATGCCGGCTTCGACTGGACGGGATTCAAGGACGTGGTCCGCATCGCGGTGCGCATGCTGGATAACGTGCTCGACGTGACCTGGTGGCCGCTGCCTGAGCAGCGCCGCGAAGCCATGGCCAAGCGCCGCATCGGCCTGGGTTTCCTGGGACTGGGCAGCGCGCTGGTGATGCTCGGCATCCGCTACGACTCCGAACAGGGGTTGGCCTTCGGTGCGCGGGTGGCGCAGGCGATGCGCGACGAGGCGTACCGCGCTTCGGTCGATCTGGCCGTCGAGAAGGGGGCGTTTCCGGCGCTCGATGCGGAGCGCTACCTGCAGAGCGGGTTCGCCAGGCGCCTGCCTGACGACATCCGCAGCGCGGTGGCCGAACACGGCATCCGCAACAGCCATCTGCTGTCGATCGCGCCCACCGGCACGATCGCACTGGCCTTCGCGGACAACGCGTCGAACGGCATCGAGCCGACGTTCGCCTGGAGCTACACCCGCAGGAAGCGCATGGCCGACGGTTCGACCCAGGAATACGCGGTCGAGGATCACGCCTACCGGCTGTTCCGGGAGCGCGGCGGCGACGCGCAGTGCCTGCCCGCCGCATTCGTGTCCGCGCTGGACATGACGGCCGAACAGCACCTGCAGATGCTGGTGGCGGTGCAGCCGTTCATCGACTCGTCGATCTCCAAGACCGTGAACGTGCCCGCCGACTATCCGTTCGAGGCATTCAGGGGCCTGTACCTGCAGGCCTGGAAGGCCGGGCTCAAGGGCCTGGCAACCTACCGGCCGAACGCGGTCACGGGTGCGGTGCTGTCGGTCGACTCAGCGGCGGCAGTCGATGCCGCGCCCGAGGACGATCCGCTGTGCAGGCAGTTCGCCAGCCGTCCGGCGGGAGAACTCGAAGGCCTGACCTCCAAGGTCGAGTTCTGGACCGTGGAAGGCAAGAAGTCGGTCTACCTGACCGTCAACTTCGTGCGGGTGTCCGGCATCGTGGGCAGCCAACAGGTCGTGATCGAGCGGCCGGTCGAGTTCTTCGTGCCGGCGGGCCAGCGTGACGAGGGCCAGCAATGGATCTCGTCGAACATGCGACTGCTGTCGATGGTCGCGCGATCCGGTGCTTCGATCTCCAAGGCACTGGCCAACATGTGCGAAGTGGTCTGGGACAAGGGCCCCGTGCGCTGCGGTTTCGTGACCAGGGAGGACCACGCGCAGGCGCCGCGCTTCCACGACTCCGAGGTTGCAGCCATCGGATATGCGCTGCAGCAGATCCTCGCACGACGCGGTTTCCTGGACAGCCTGGGCAACCAGGTGCCGGTGGCCGCGCTGGCGCGTCGGTTGGCGGCGCGGGATCAAGCATCGACGGAAGCAACAGTTCCGGGCAGGTTGGCAGCCGCTACTGCGC